>NZ_JBVJCO010000050.1:40231-70943 GCF_055588525.1 Kitasatospora sp. NPDC041988 | reverse complement strand
AGCGGACGTTCTTCGCGAACGAGGGCATAACGGACTTGCGCATGATGTGACTCCCCAGGGTCATGACCGAACGGTGTGGTGAAGACGGCCGGCTGTCCGCTGCTGTCGAGCGGTAGCGCCCCCCGGCCTTGCCGGTCTCGCTCTCCGTGCCTTCATCCGTATAGACGTGCATCCCCGCGGGGGGTTGCAGGTGGTTTCAAAAGTTTTTCCGGAGATCTTCGACCGGCCTGCCGCGGCGGTGTCTCCGCGATACTTCCGGGATGACAGAGGAGCTGAGAACCCGTTCGGCCGACCGTCGTACCGACCCGGAGGAGCGCCGTTCGCTGCGCCGCGACGTCTCCGTCCCGGCGCTGCTGGCCGGGCTGGTCTGCATCGTGGTGTCGTTCTCGGGGCCGCTGGTGGTGGTGCTCGCGGCGGCCGCCGCCGGGCGGCTGGACCAGGCGCAGACCGCGTCCTGGATCTGGGCGGTGGCCGTCGGCAGCGGACTGACCTGCCTGCTGCTCAGCTGGTGGACCAGGATGCCGGTGATCACCGCCTGGTCCACCCCGGGTGCCGCGCTGCTGGTGACCAGCCTCGGTGCGTACCCCTACCGGGAGGCGGTCGGCGCCTTCCTGGTGAGCGGGGTGGTGGTGGCTCTGTTCGGGGTGACCGGGCTGTTCGGCCGGCTGATCGCGGCGATCCCGGCCGGGATCGTCAACGCGATGCTGGCGGGCATCCTGTTCTCCTTCGGCGCGGGGATCTTCGGTGCGGTGAAGGGCGCGCCCGCCCTGGTGCTGGGCAGCTTCGCGGCGTTCCTGCTGGCCAAGCGGCTGGCGCCGCGGTACGCAGTCCCGGCCGCGCTGCTGGCCGGCGGGGTGCTGGCGGCGGTCACCGTCGGGCTGCCGCTGCACTTCGGCGCGGGCGGACCGACCCGGCCGGTGCTGACCGTGCCGGCCTTCTCGGGCTCGGCCATGGTGGGCCTGGCGCTGCCGCTCACCATCGTCGCGCTGGCCTCGCAGAACGCCCCCGGCCTCGGGGTGATGCGGGCCTTCGGCTACCGGCCGGACGACCGGCTGCTGATCGGGGCCACCGGCGGGCTCTCCGTCCTGCTGGCGCCGTTCGGCTCGCCGGGCGTCAACCTCGCGGCGATCACCGCGGCCATCTGCGCCGGTCCGGAGAGCCACCCGGACCCGCGCCGTCGTTATGTCGCCGGGATGTCCGCGGGCGTGCTCTACCTGCTGGTGGGCAGCTTCGGCGGGGTCCTGGTGAGCCTGTTCACCGGGCTGCCGAAGGAGCTGATCGCGGTGATCGCCGGGGTCGCGCTGCTGGCCTCGTTGCAGGGCAGCCTGGCCGCGGCGGTCGCCGAGGAGCGCGGCCGGGACGCGGCGGTGGTGACCTTCCTGGCCACCGCCTCCGGGATGAGCCTGTTCGGCATCGGCTCGGCGTTCTGGGGTCTGCTGTTCGGCCTGGCCACCCATCTGCTGCTGGACGTGCGGCGGGGCGGGGCCGGCTGAGCCCGGGGTACGGAGGGCCGAGGCCTCCGGGGCAGGGCCACAGAGGTCGCGGTCGGTGAGGTCACGGTCAGTGAGGATCATCCACCTGGTCGGACTCATAGGTATGACCGGGGTGATCCGGGTCGTTCGGCCAGGTCGGTGACTTTTTCGCCGGACGGGAGGGGGGACACGCCGGGCCGGGTACGTCTTCGCGTCCACCACCCGGGCGACGCCGGGTGACCGGATCCCCGAGGACGCACCCGTATGCCGCCTGGCAACCCTGGCCGTCTCGTCCGGAGTCTGGCCGCGCTCGTGCTGGTGTCCACCGCCGTACTGCCGGCCGCCCTGGAGCTGGCCGGCCCCTCGCCGTTCGGCGTGATCGGGCCCGGTGCCCCCGCCGACCGGGCGGTACCGCCGCACACCGTGCAGCGGGCCGACCTGCGCGCGGCCGGCACCGCCCCGACCGTCGACATAAGGCGGACCGGGGACCCGGCCAACCGGATCACCCTCGTCCTGCTCGGCGACGGCTACACCGCCGACGAGCAGGACGCTTTCCGGCAGCAGGCCGACCGGGCCTGGCGGGCGCTGATGGAGATCGAGCCGTTCCGCAGCTACCAGGGCTTCTTCAACATAAGGCGGGTCGAGGTGGTCTCCGCGGTCTCCGGCATCGCCGAGACCGAGAGTCGCGGCCGCAACCCCGGCACCCCGCTCGGCATGCACTTCTGGTGCGAGGGCACCGCCCGGCTGCTCTGCGCCGACGAGAGCGCCACCGCCCGCTACGCCGGGGACGGCGACGGCCCGCAGTACCTGATCGCGCTGGCCAACTCCAGCGAGTACGGCGGCGCCGGCGGTACCGGGGTGACCACCCTGGCCGGCGGCAGCTCGGACGCGGGGCGGATCATCCAGCACGAGATAGGGCACACCGTGGGCGACCTCGGCGACGAGTACGACAGCGCGCCGGACGACGCCGACTACCCCAACCTCTCCACCGACAACGCCGACGACATGCGCCGCAAGCAGACCAAGTGGTGGCGCTGGCTGGGCGCGGAGTCCCCGGACGGCGCCGGGACCGTCGGGGCGTACCGGAGCGCCAACGGGATCTACCGGCCCACCCCGGATTCGGTGATGCGCACGCTCGGCGGCGCGTACAACCTGCCCTCGCGGGAGGCGATCATCGAGGAGATCTACCGCCGGATCCGGCCGACGGACGCGCCGGAGCCCGCTCCCGGGGAGGTCACCGGCCGCCCCCGACTGGAGGTCCGCCCGCTGCCGCTGGCCGGTGCCCGGCAGCTCCAGGTCGAGTGGAAGGTGGACGGCGTCCCGGTGGAGCCGCAGGCGGCGGACCGCAGCTGGTTCGACACCGCCAAGCTGGACCTGGCCCCCGGGCGGAGCAGCACCGTCACGGCCACCGTGCGGGACAGCACCGACTGGGTCCGGGACGAGGCCTTCCGCGACCGGTACATGACCAGGTCGGTCTCCTGGACGGTGACCGGCTGAGGTGGTTCGTGCCCGACCCCCGGGGCGGGCGGAGGCGGGTATCGGCTGACCCCGTACTGGCGTCGAATGATGGGATGACTAATCTGGGGTCACTATGACCGTGGACCCTGCCTCCGCCGCCCGTCCGATCACAGTCCCTGGTCCCCGAGTCGACGCCGGTCCGTCCCCGGCCGCGACCCCGCACGCCCCGCCGGGCGGCCGTGCCGCGTGGCTGGCCTGGTCCATCGGCGTCAGCGTCTACATCCTCGCCGTCATCCACCGCACCAGTCTCGGCGTGGCCGGGCTGGACGCAGCCGAGCGCTTCACCATCGGGGCCTCCGCGCTCTCCACCTTCTCCATCCTCCAGGTGCTGGTCTACGCGGCCATGCAGATACCCGTCGGCCTGCTGGTCGACCGGTTCGGCCCGCGCCGGGTGCTGCTCCTCGGTGTCCTGCTGCTCAGCCTGGGGCAACTGGCCTTCGCCTTCTCCGCGTCCTTCGCCCCGGCGCTCGCGTCCCGGGCAGTGCTGGGCTGCGGCGACGCGATGACCTTCATCAGCGTGCTGCGGATCGCCGCCCGCTGGTTCCCGGCCGCGAAGAACCCGCTGGTCGCCCAGCTGACCGGGCTCGCCGGCATGGGCGGCAACCTGGTCACCACGGTCGTCCTCGCCCAGGCCCTGCACCGCGAGGGCTGGACGGCCACCTTCACCGCCATCGCAGTGCTCGGCGTCGCCGTCTTCGCCCTGGTCGCGCTGTTCCTCCAGGAGGCCCCGGCCGGTCCGCCGGCGTCCGCCACCGCCGCCCGGGCCCCCCGGCCGGCCGTCGGTCAGCAGATCCGCCACTCCTGGCGCGAGCCCGGCACCCGGCTCGGGCTCTGGGTGCACTTCACCACCCAGTTCCCCGGCAACGCCTTCGGCCTGCTCTGGGGTCTGCCCTATCTGGTCGAGGCGCAGGGCATGTCCCGGGCCGAGGCCGGCGGGCTGCTCACCCTGCTGGTCTTCAGCAACATGGCCTTCGGCCTGCTCTTCGGCCGACTGCTCAGCCGCGCCGCCCGGGCGCGGATGCCGATCGTGCTCACCGTCATCGCCGCCACCTCCGCCGGCTGGGCCCTCACCCTCGCCTGGCCCGGCGGCCACCCGCCGCTCTGGCTGCTGATCGGGATCATCCTGGTGATGGGCAGCAACGGCCCGGCCTCCCTGGTCGGCCTCGACTACGCCCGCTCCCACAACCCCGTCGAACGCCTCGGTACCGCCTCCGGCATCGCCAACATGGGCGGCTTCATCGGCACGATGATCACCCTCCTCGGCATCGGCGTCCTGCTCGACGCCCTGACCCCCGGCAACGGCAGCGGGTACTCGGCGGAGGCGTACCGCTGGGCGTTCTGCTGGCTGTACGTGCCGATGGCGCTGGGGACGGTGATGATCCTCCGGCTCCGCCGCAAGGTGGCGGCGGCTGCGTAGGGTTTCCGACCTGCGGAAACGCCGTGTGCCTGAGTTTTGGTCAGGCACACGGCATCACTGTGTTCAGCGCCCGTACTCGCGCATCAGGTCGGAGATCTGCCGCGCCGTCCCGTGGATCCGGGCGCCGTGCAGCTCCACGAGCAGCTGCCCGTCACCGAGCCGGGTCGGTGCCGGTGCCGCGGCCATCAGGCGGACCAGGTCGACCAGCTTGAGCTTCGGGCAGCCCGGGATCGCCTTGCCACCCCGGATGCCGACCCGCTCCACCATCGGGCAGGAGAAGTAGCCGCCGAAGGGCGGACCACTGTCCTCCTCCCGGCGCGGCACGGTGAAGACCATCTCCCCGTGCCGGCAGTGCACCGTCCCGTCGGAGTGCACGTGCACGCCAGGCCCGCCGTCGTGGTCGAGCTCGGCGACGATCTGCACCTGCTGGCCGATCGCCTCCGCCAGGGTCTCCGCCATCCGCCGTTGCTGGGTGGGGACATCGGTGTCCCCGCGGCGGACGGAGGGGAGGAGTTCTTCGGTGACCCATGTTCGGAACGGCCTTGCAGAGCTCTTCTCCGACCTCATGAGGAGGCCGTACAAACCTGCCTCGCTGACCACTCCGAGCAGTGGGTTCCCTCGTCGGTAGGGTTTCTGACCTGCGCAAACGTCGTAACCATCGCTTTGGGCGATGGTTACCGACCGCAGGTCGACCGTGCGGCGCTGCTGGGATTCCAGCCCCTTGACCGCATCGGCCGGATTGCGTCGGCCGATGACCCGGCACACGTCGGCCGTGACGAACCACGGCTCCCCGTCGATCATCACGACCCTGATCGACTGCCCCGTGACCGGGAAGCTCGACCGCACCAGGACCATCTGTGTCTGTTCGTCGTCCATCAGGACGCCCCTCCTTCTTCCGGGTGATGGCTGGACTGCCCGGAACAACGAGGTCGAACGGGTGAGGTGCTGGTACCAAGTTGACGTACGGGAGCACGAAGCGGGCCACCCGGCGCGCAGCGGTGCGTGTACGCCGGGTGGGTGACCGCAGCCGCTACAGCGTGACGGAGAAGTTGGCCAGGACGCGGGAGGCCAGCTCCTGGTCGCCCTCGACGGTGACCGGGCCGGGGCGGCCTCGGCCGCACGCGAGCCGGACGTAGGTCTCCCAGTCCATGGTGAGCTGGACGTCGGGGGCCAGGCTGACCGACTCGTCGACCGTGCCGAGGCCGCCGGCGTCGACCCGGACGGTGCGCAGGAACTCCACCGGGCCGGTGACGTCGACCACCAGTGCCGTCCCGGCCGGGGCACCGGCCTGGTGGGCCACGGCCTTGGGCAGCAGCTCCAGCAGGACGTCCCGGGAGATCAGGGCGCCCGGGGAGTCCAGGTTGCCGGGCTCGCCGAGGGCCCGCCGGAGGTCCTGCTCGTGCACCCAGACGTCGAAGGCCCGGCGGCGCAGCAGCTCGTGGTACGGCAGGTCGCGGCTGTGCGGCCCGGCCGGCCAGCGGACCGGCTCGGTCGGGGTCTGCTTGGCGTTCCGCAGCGCGCGCGAGCGGCGGATGATCGTGTACTCCAGCTCGCCGGTCAGCTCGACGGAGGTGTGGCAGCGGCGCTTGTCGACCGGCAGCTCGATGTAGCGGGCGAACTCGCTGGTGACGTGCCGCAGGTCGCGGGGGAGCGAGTGGATCGGGCGCGGGTCGCCGAGCAGCTCGGACTCGATGGCGATGACGTGCGAGACGAGGTCACGTACCGACCAGCCGGGGCACTCGGTTGCCCGGTTCCAGGAGTCCTCCGGAAGAGGGGTCACCAGTTCCGATATCGATTCGATGGACTGCGTCCACGCCTCGGTGTAAGCCTGCACGGTCTGGTTGTCCGTCACGGGAATCTCCGGCCCTCCGTCAGCTGCCTTGCCATGCACGCCCTGGCTCCGCGGTCGGCCGGGTTCGTCCGGCTTCCGGGCGCACACGCTAACCGCACGTTACGCTGCCGGGTGAGAGCAGGGCAGTGCTTTCGGGTGACGATCGTAGGACTCTTGCCGTGGACGGTGGTACTGTGCGCGCTTCATTGATCCAACTCGTGGTCTCCGACACCGAGCCGCCCGCCGAGCGGCGGGCCCGGGCGGCCGCCCTGGTCCGGGCCCAGCAGGGCGCCGACCTGGTCGTCCTACCGGAGCTGTGGCCGCTGGGCGGTTTCGCGTACGACCTCTGGTCGGACGGCGCCGAGGCGCTGGACGGGCCGACCTCCGACGCGATGGCGGCCGCCGCCAAGGCCGCCGGCGTCTGGCTGCACGCCGGGTCGATCGTCGAACGCGACCCGGACGGGCCGATCTACAACACGTCGTTGCTCTT
This sequence comes from Kitasatospora sp. NPDC041988, assembly GCF_055588525.1. NCBI lineage: Bacteria > Bacillati > Actinomycetota > Actinomycetes > Kitasatosporales > Streptomycetaceae > Kitasatospora > Kitasatospora sp. NPDC041988. The sequence continues at coordinate 64,215 of NZ_JBVJCO010000050.1, read as the reverse complement.
CGCCCCCGACGGCGAGCTGGTGCACACCTACCGCAAGGTGCACCGCTTCGGCTTCGACAGCGGCGAGGCGGTGGTGATGGGCGCGGGGCAGGAGATCGTGACCGCCGCCACCGACTTCGGCACGCTGGGCCTGGCCACCTGCTACGACCTGCGGTTCCCGGAGCTGTTCCGGGCCCTGCTGGACGCGGGCGCGCAACTGCTGGTGATTCCGGCGGCCTGGCCGGAGCGGCGCCGCGAGCACTGGACGCTGCTCAGCCGGGCCCGCGCGGTCGAGGAGCAGGCCTTCGTCCTGGCCTGCAACACGGCGGGGACGCACGGCGGGGTCGAGCAGGCCGGGCACAGCATCGTGGTGGACCCGTGGGGCCGGGTGCTGGCCGAGGCGGGCCAAGGCGAGGAGGTGCTGACGGTGGACTTCGACCCGGCCGAGGTGGCCAAGGCCCGCGCCGACTTCCCGGTCCACCGGGACCGGCTGCTGGGCATTCCGGCCCCCGTCCAGCGCTGAGACCCCGTCCGGCGCCGGGCCCCGGGCGGGCCGACGGCTTCCGCCGGGGCCCGTGGCGCCGCACCGGCATGCCCCGGCCGCACGGGAACGACATCTTTGAGAAGATGAGCCTTCGTCGTGTTCCAGCCGTTGTCCCACCGGCCTGTCCCGAGGCAGGCCGTCCAGCCCGCCCGAGGAGGTCGCGCGCATGTTCGGCACCGGCTCGGGCGACACCCGCCCCGTGATCCAGCGCAACAGCCTGCGCGAGCAGATCGCCGGCGCGCTGCGCGAGGAGATGATGGCGGGCCGGCTGGCGGCCGGGCGCAACTTCACCGTCAAGGAGATCGCCGAGCTGTACGGGGTCTCGGCGACCCCGGCCCGGGAGGCGCTGGTCGACCTCGGCGCGCAGGGGCTGCTCCGGGCCGAACACCATCGCGGCTTCACGGTGCCCGAGTTCGGCTGGGACGACTTCCTGGAGATCTTCGAGTCCCAGGTGCTGCTCACCGACAGCTACTTCCGCCGGCTCTCCGCCCTCCCGACGCCACCGGACACCAGCGGCCGGCTGCCCTCGCTGCGGCGGCGGGCGGACGCGGCGATACGGGCGGCCCGGTCCGGGAACCTGGACGTGATGGTGGGCTGTGACCGCCGGTTCTGGCAGGAGGCGGCCGGGCTGTTCGGCAACCGCCGGATCGGCGACTATCTGGACTGGCTGCGGGTGCAGTCCTGGATGTTCGCCGCGCCCTACCTGAGGGCGATGCCGATGCTGGAGGGGGTCTGCTGGGACCGCCACGCCGAGCTGGTCGACGCGATCGAGGCGGGGGACCGGGCGGGCGCGCACCGGATCGTCTGCGAGTACAACCTGTTCACCGTGCGGCTGCTGGCCGATCTGGCCGGGCAGCCGGTGGAGTCGGTGGGCGTCCTGCCGCTGCTGACGGCCACGCTCGGCCAGGCGGTGGACGCGGGCCCCGCGACGGACGGGGGGCCGGTGCCGGACACGGGCACGGGCACCGCTCCGGCGGCACCTGCGGAAGCAACGGGTGCGGCACCCGGGGAGGCCGCCCAAGCCGCCCCGGCCGCCTATGCCGCCCCGGCCGGCCCGACCGCCCATGGCGGCTCGACCGCCCCGGCCGGCCCGGCGGAGACCGGTCGCGGCCGGGGCCGGGAGCGCGAGCTGGGCCGGGAACTCGGCCGTGAGCTGGGGCTGGGCCTGGGCCTGGTGCCGCAGCCGCGCTCGGTGCCGTACCGGCGGTTCGGCCGCCGGCCCGCCGACCCGCCGTCCGGCCAACTGCCCGAGGGGCGCCCCGACCCGCACCGCGCGCCGGGCCGGTAGGGTGGGCGGTCGTCGCCCCGGGCGGTCCCTGCACCGACGGTCCCGGTACCGACCCGTCCGCCCGTCGTTCGCCCCGCGAACGGCACCCGCCGCCCGGAGAGGAAGAGCCGGCCCATGGCCTGCGACCTCTGGCTCGTCCCGCTCGTGGACGTGCTGAGCCACAGCCCCGACAACCCCTTCCGGGACGATCTCGCGCTCTACAACGCCGTGTTGACCTCGCGCGGCCTGCCCGAGGTACCGGTCTACCAGTACGTGCCAGGGCTCAGCGGGGCGGTCGAGCCGATAGCCGCCTTCGACTATGACTCGCTGCACTTCCTGCGCCGCGCCTACCTGCTGGGGCTGACCGGCCTGGACATCACGCCGGTGGACGCGCTCGGCGGCGACTACGAGCAGCTGCTGGAGATGTTCGAGAGCAGCGCGGAACAGTCGCACCTGGTCTGGCACTTCGACCACGCCGGGGCGTACGTGCCGATCGAGTTCGCGGTGCCGCTGGTGGACGACGCGCTGCTCGTCGCGGGCGGCCCGCTGGGCTCCAGCCACGGGCTGCTGCGCGAACTGCAGGCCGTCGCGCCGGCGCTGGGCATCGACCCGGCCAACCCGCCGGACCCGACCCGGCCGCTCGGCCCCACCGGCCTGGAGCAGCCGTTCGGCCCGCCGCTGGACGACCTGCACCCCTTCGCCCGGGAGCGGCACGCCTGGGCGGGCCTGTACGCGGCGGCCACCCGGAGCCTCACCCAGGGCTCGATGATCGTCTTCGCCTGAGCCTGAGCCTGAGCCTGAGCCTGAGCGCCTGAGCCCGAGCGCCTGAGCCCGAGCCTGAGCGCCCGAGCCGGTCCCCTCCCGGCCGGCCGGCCGCCCGCCCAAGCCCTAGCGCAGCGGGCCCTCCGGCGGCCGCTGGCGCGGCATGGTGGGCCGGGTGCCCGGCGGCGGCAGGATCCGCACCTGGGCGCCCACGCCCGTCTCGCTGCGGCCGCCCCAGCTGCCGGCGGCCTGGGTGGGCAGCTGGGTCATGCCCGCGCGGAACTCCAGCATCCACTCCGAGGTCTCGGTGCGGACCATGTCCGAGACGTCCTCGCAGAACCGCCGCAGCACCCCGAGGCAGCGCTCGGCCGCCTCGCCGGCGGTGCCCTCGGTGGGGCCGAGCACCTCGCGCACGCACTCCGACGCCCAGTCGAACTGGAAGGCCTCCAGCCGGCGCTGCAGCGCCTGCGCGGTGGAGACGTCCCGCATCCAGCCGGAGGTCAGGCCGAACACCCGGTCCGCGCCGTAGCAGGCGGCGGAGAGCGCCAGGCCGACGTAGCCCCAGCTGGTGGCGTTCGCGACGGTGCCGGTGAGGTCCACCAGCGGGGCGGTGACCCCGCCGACCGCGAATCCGGCCGAGCCGAACCGCAGCAGTCTGGCCCAGCGGCGCTTCCAGATCCGGTCCCGGCGGTACCAGTCGATCGCCTCCACGGCCCGCTCCTCGGACCAGCGGTAGAGCTCCTCCAGCCGCTCGGCGGGCTCGCCCCAGTCTCCCAACGGGAACTGGCGGGTGCTCAGATCGGTCCGGTGGCGGGTGGACGCCGGGCGCGCGACTGTAGCGGCGGGCTGGTCCTCCTCGCCGATCTCCTTGCCCCAGGCACTCTCCTCGGGCTGCATTTCCGGCTGGCTCACCTGTGGGGCTCCCTGTGGCGGGCGGACTGCTGGGTCTGACAGCGCATCGCCCTGACGTGTCGTCGGCCTGGCCGGCCGTGAAACGACGGGTGACGCATCGGACGCGCGACGCCCCGGGGCGCGTGTGGTCGCCCCGGGGACGGCGTACCGGCCGACGGCCGGTGGTGGTCCAACAGCACTTCTTACCGCCAAATGGCTGACCATGGGGGCGCTTCGCCAATGATCGTTACCGGATCCGACCACCGGAAGCCGAGGTGAGCGGGTTGCGGCGGTCGGCGAGATTTCACCCGTCCGAGCGAGGCCCCGGTGACCCGCTGTCCTGACCCGGACACCCCGGGCGTACGACCGGTGCCCGCTCTTGGAGGTTCCTCCTAGGCCGGAAGCGTACGGACGGCTTCCGCTGTAGCTTCCGACGGGACCGGGGGGCAGCCGGAACCGGCCACCGACTACCCTTGCCAACCGTGAAGGTCCTCGTCATCGGCGGCGGCGCCCGCGAACACGCCCTGTGCCGCTCTCTGTCCCAAGATCCCGCCGTCACCGAGCTGCACTGCGCCCCGGGCAACGCCGGGATCGCGCAGGTGGCGACGGTCCACCCGGTCGACCAGCTGGACGGCGCGCAGGTCGCGGCGCTCGCCCGGCAGCTCGACGCAGACCTGGTCGTGGTCGGCCCGGAGGCCCCGCTGGTCGCGGGCGTCTCCGACGCCGTGCGCGCGGCCGGCATCCCGGTCTTCGGCCCGTCCGGCCGGGCCGCCCAGCTGGAGGGCTCGAAGGCCTTCGCCAAGGACGTGATGGCCGCGGCCGGCGTGCCCACCGCCCGCTCCTACGTCTGCACCACCCCGGCCGAGGCCGCCGAGGCGCTGGACGCCTTCGGCGCGCTGTACGTGGTCAAGGACGACGGCCTGGCTGCCGGCAAGGGCGTCGTGGTCACCTCCGACCGCGAGGCCGCGCTGGCCCACGCCGCCTCCTGCGAGCGCGTGGTCATCGAGGAGTTCCTCGACGGCCCCGAGGTCTCGCTCTTCGCCATCACGGACGGCACCACCGTCCTCCCGCTCCAGCCCGCGCAGGACTTCAAGCGCGCGCTGGACGGCGACGAGGGCCCGAACACCGGCGGCATGGGCGCCTACTCGCCGCTGCCCTGGGCGCCCGAGGGCCTGGTCGAGGAGGTCCTGGAGACCGTCTTGCAGCCGACCGTGGACGAGCTGCGCCGCCGCGGCACCGAGTTCTCCGGCCTGCTCTACGCGGGCCTGGCGCTCACCTCGCGCGGCACCCGGGTGATCGAGTTCAACGCCCGCTTCGGCGACCCGGAGACCCAGGTCGTGCTGGCCCGGCTGCGCACCCCGCTGGCCGGCGTCCTGCACGCCTCCGCCACCGGCACGCTGGACCAGCTGGAGCCGCTGCGCTGGGACGACGGCGCCGCCGTCACCGTGGTGATCGCCTCCGAGGGCTACCCGGCCGCGCCGCGCACCGGCGACCCGATCGAGGGCCTGGCCGAGGCCGAGGCCGCCGACGGCACGGCGTACGTGCTGCACGCGGGCACCCGGGCGGACGAGGACGGCCAGGTGCTCAGCGCCGGCGGCCGCGTCCTCTCGGTCACCGCCACCGGCACCGACCTGGCCGAGGCGCGTGGCCGCGCGTACGACGCGGTGGGCCGGATCAGCCTCAAGGGCGGCCAGCACCGCACCGACATCGCGCTCAAGGCCGCCCAGTAGCAGGCGGTTTCGGTGCGCCGCAGGGCGCTGCGTTCGCGGGGAAACAACCCCCATGGACGCAGCGCCCTGCGGCGTTTGCGGGTCAGGAGGGGCCGGAGCGGTTCCGGCGGCCGCCACACCGTTCGGCGGCCGGAATCCAGCCCATCGAGTGACAGCAACCGCATCCAGCTGACGTAACCGCGCGCCCGGCCTTATGGTGCGCTGGTCCGCAGCACCCCGGGCCGTGCCGCTCGCGGCCGCCGCCGGGTAGCGGCGGTCGCGCGGGGGGATGCTGGACGGCGTCCGGCCGGGCGGGCACGCCCGGACCGCTTCGCACGACGCCTCGGCGCGGTCGTCCGGAATTCGGGCAGCGTCACCGGGACGAGTGGAAACCGGCGAGATCCGGAACACCCACCCGGGTACGGGCGTCAAAAATGTCACAAGCGCCAAGCAGCATGTACTACCGGGGATCGGACGCCGCCGTTTCCCAGTCGGAACTGATCGTTTCGAGTCGGCTCAGGGCCCGTCACCGGGTGCCCGAGGGCTCCGAAGGGGGTGCCGCACCGTATGACCGCTTTCGACACCGCGCGCGCTCATGCCCACGCGGTCCTGCGGGTCCGTGGTCTCGCCCTGGCCGCCGCCGCACTGCCCGCCGCCGTCGCGGTGGTGCTGCTCGCGGGCCGGTTCACCGGCCGGCTCGGGGCGCCCGGCGCCTCCGACGCCGCCGCCTGGGACGCCGTCCGCTGGGTGGTCTGCGCGGTGGCCGCCGGCACCCTGCTGGTGGCCGGCATAGCCGCCCGGGCCTACCGCCGGGCCGTCCCGCCGCAGACCCCGGCCATCCCGCTGGAGCGGGCACAGGCCCCCGAGCTGTACCGGCTGATCGACGAGCTGGCCGACCGGCTGGAGGTCCCCGCACCCTCCGCCATCGCGCTCACCCCGGACTGCGACAGCTGGCTGGAGGACGTCCCGCCGGCCCGCCGGGCACCGCGCGACGCGGACGAGCCGCCCGCGCCGGTGCTGGTGATCGGCTCGCCGTTCCTCTGGTGGATGCGGGCCGGCGAGCTGCGCGCGCTGCTCGCCCCGGTGGTGGCCGGCACCGCGGCCTCCGCCGACCCGGACATCGCCGCCGCCCGCCGCTTCCTGCGCGGCCTGGACGCCAGCCTGGACCCGGCCGCCCCCGGGCCGGCCGGAGCCGCTGCGCCCGCCGCGCCCGCCGCCCCGCGCACCCGCCGCCGGGGCCCCGCCGCACTGACCGACCGGATCACCCGCCGGCTGCTCGGCGCCTGCCGCGGGCACTCCGCCGAGCTGGAGCGGGCCGTCGCCGGCTGGGCCTCCGAGCAGGCCAGATCGGTCGACTACGGCCTGCGGATCGCCGCCCAGGAGCAGGTCGGCCTGGCCTACGCCGGCTGGGACCGGCTGCTCACCCGGGTCGCGCTGCCCGCCTGGCGGCTCGGCCGGCACCCCGCGCACCTCAACGCCGGCGTGGTCGCCGCGCTCACCGAGCTGTCCCGGCGCGACCGGCTGGCCGACGGCTACGGGAGCCGGCTCGGCGACCGCCCCGCCTGCGACCTGCTGGAGGAGCCCGGCGTGGTGGACGAGGCCGTCTCACTGCTCGCCGCCGAGCTGTTCTTCGGCCGGCCCGCGTCCGGCGGCTGGCGCGAGCTGGACTGGGCCGACTACCCCGCCGAGGTGGTGGACGCCGGCTGGCGGGCCCGGGCCGCCGCGCTGCAGTCCGCCCTGGACCGCCTGGCGCCGCAGGCCCGCCCCGGCTCCCCGACCCTCACCCGGCTGCTGGTCCGCCTCGCCGAGGGCGACGGCGAGCAGCTGGCCGCCTCGCTCACCGCCCAGCTGGCCCGCACCACGGCCCCCGCACCGCTGCTGGAGCCCGTCCGCACCGGGCGGGACCTCCTGGTCGACCACGTCACCGCGATGGTCTGCTGCGCCGCGGTCGACACCGCCGGGGCCACCCCCGGCCTGGACTGGCTGGACGGCCCGGTGCTGCTGATCGGCGGGGTCCGCCGTACCGACCTGGCCGGCCCGGTCGCCCAGGCCGTGGAACAGGGCCAGGACGGCCCGCTGCGCACCTGGCTGGACGCCGCCGACGTCCGGCTGGAGAAGCCGGTCCGGCTCTAGACCCGGTCCGGCGGCAGGGGCGGCGGGGCGCTCGGCGCCCGCGCTCGCGCCCCCGGGGCGGCCGGGGGCGGCGGGTCTTCGCAGGCCGGAGGCCCTCCCCGGGGCAGGCCGGAAGATTCCCCACCACCAGTTGCTACCGTTGGGTGACACAGCGCCAGCACTCTGTGATGTATTGGACCGCACGCACATCCGGGAGGCACATGCCAACCGGCGAGGGTGCATCTGTGGGAGGGGCGCGTGGGGACGGAACTCAACCGCCGCTGGGAGTCCGGAACGCACGCGTACAGCGTCTCCGACCCCTTCGGCCAGGGCCCGCTGCCCTGGCTGCGCAGCCCCGACCAGTACCTGGCGGGCGCCGAGGGAGCCGTCCCCTGGTACGTCTCGGTGGACGCGCCGGGCCAGCAGCCGCTGGCCGGGTGCACCAGACCCAAGCCGCCGGTCGGCACCCCGCAGGGCGCCAACGACGTGGTGCAGCAGATCAAGGGCTTCGCCTCGGCCGGCATCGTCCGCCCCGGCGGCTCGGTGGACTTCCGGGTCACCGTCAACCCGCCCCGCGAGTTCACCGTCGACGTCTACCGGATCGGCCACTACGGCGGCGACGGCGCGCACCACATGACGTCCAGTCCGCTGATCGCCGGGCTGGCCCAGCCCGCCCCGCTGGTCGTGGGCCGGACCGTCTCCTGCCACCACTGGTGGCACTCCTGGCGGCTGCAGATCCCCGCCCACTGGCCGCCCGGCGCCTACGTCGCCGTGCTGACCACCGGTGACATGCTGCACCGCAGCCACATCCCCTTCACCGTCCGGGACTTCGAGGACCAGGCGCACGCCGCCGAGCTGCTGCTGGTGCTCCCGGACGTGACCTGGCAGGCGTACAACCTCTTCCCCGAGGACGGCCGCAGCGGTGCCAGCCTCTACCACGCCTGGGACGACCAGGGCCGGCTGGTCGGCGAGCAGGAGGCGGCCGTCACCGTCTCCTTCGACCGCCCGCACGCCACCGCCGGACTGCCGCTGCACGTGGGCCACGCCTACGACTTCATCCGCTGGGCCGAGCGGTACGGCTACGACCTCTCCTACGCCACCGCCACCGACCTGCACGCCGGCCTGGTCGACCCGGCCCGGCACAAGGCGCTGGTCTTCCCCGGCCACGACGAGTACTGGTCCGAGCCGATGCGCCGGGCCGCCGAGCGGGCCCGCGACGGCGGCACCTCGCTGGTCTTCCTCTCCGCCAACACCATGTACTGGCGGGTCGAGCTGAGCCCCGCGCCCTCGGGCGAGCCCAACCGGCTGCTCAACTGCCGAAAACGGCAGAAGGTCCAGCCCGGGAGCCCGGCCGCCGGGGTCTCCGGCTCCGCCAGCGCGCTCTGGCGGGACGCCGGCGAGCCCGAGCAGCACCTGCTCGGCCTCCAGTACTCGGGCCGGGTCGCCGCCCCCGTCCCGCTGGTCGCCCGGCACACTGCGCACTGGCTCTGGGACGGCACCGGCGTCCAGGAGGGCGACGAGCTGCCCGGCCTGGTGGCAGGCGAGGCCGACCGCTACTACCCCAAGGTGGCGCTGCCCGAGCACACCGAGCGGGTGCTGCTCGCGCACTCCCCGTACCGGGACCTCGCCGGCCGCACCCGGTACCAGGAGACCTCGCTCTACCGGGCACCGAGCGGCGCGTACGTCTTCGCCGCCGGCACCTTTGCCTGGTCGCCCGCGCTGGACCGGCCCGGCCTCACCGACGAGCGGATCCAGCGGGCCACCGCCAACCTGCTGGACCGCCTCTGCAAGAACGGCTGAGCCGGAGGCCCGTCCTATGCCGCAGGCCGGATCAGGCCCGGGCCGTCGGGGCCGGTGCGGGCGTCCATGACAGACTCAGGGGCAGTGACCTCCCCTTTCGCGCCCCACGCCCGCGAACGACCCCTGAGGACTGAGACGACCTTGAGCGGATTTGTCACCAAGCCCGAGCCGGTCCAGGTGCCCGGCCTGGTCCACCTGCACACCGGCAAGGTGCGCGACCTCTACCGCACCGAGTCGGGCGACCTCGTGATGGTCGCCAGCGACCGCATGTCGGCCCACGACTGGGTACTGCCCAACGAGATCCCCGACAAGGGCCGCATCCTCACCCAGCTCTCGCTGTGGTGGTTCGAGCGGATCGCCGACATCGTGCCCAACCACGTGATCTCCACCGAGGTCCCGGCCGGCGCCCCCGCCGACTGGAAGGGCCGCACGCTGGTCTGCCGCAGCCTGGAGATGATCCCGGTCGAGTGCGTGGCCCGCGGCTACCTGGCCGGCTCCGGCCTGGCCGAGTACAACGCCGACCGCACGGTCTGCGGCATCGCCCTGCCCGAGGGCCTGGAGAACAGCTCCGAGCTGCCCGCCCCGATCTACACCCCCGCGCTCAAGGCTGAGGTCGGCGAGCACGACGAGAACGTCTCCTACGAGGAGACCGCCCGCCGGATCGGCGCCGAGCTCGCCAACCAGCTGCGCCGCACCACCCTCGACGTCTACGCCCGGGCCCGGGACATCGCCCGCGACCGCGGCATCATCCTGGCCGACACCAAGTTCGAGTTCGGCCTGCTCGACGGCGAGCTGGTGATCGGTGACGAGGTGCTCACCCCGGACTCCTCCCGCTTCTGGCCCGCCGATCAGTGGCAGCCCGGCCGCTCGCAGCCGTCCTTCGACAAGCAGCTCATCCGTGACTGGCTGGTCTCCCCGGCCTCCGGCTGGGACCGCCACAGCGAGCTGCCGCCGCCGGAGCTGCCCGCCGAGATCGTCGAGCAGACCCGCGCCAAGTACGCCGAGGTCTACGAGCTGCTGACCGGCACCTCCTGGGCGTAAGCCCCGCGGAACGCCGCCCGCGGGCGCGGCCGGGTCTCAGATCCAGCCGTGCTCGCGGGCGATCCGAACCGCCGCATGGCGGTTCTCGGCGCCGAGCTTGCCGGCCGCCGACGAGAGGTAGTTGCGGACCGTCCCCTGGGAGAGCGCCGCGCGCTCGGCGATCTCGGCGATCGAGGTGCCGTCGGCGGCCAGCTCCAGCACGTCCGTCTCGCGCGGGGTCAGCGGTGTCTCGCCCGCGCTGATCGCGTCCGCCGCCAGCTCCGGGTCGACGTACCGCGCGCCCGCCAGCACCGTGCGGATGATCCCGGCCAGATCCGCCGCCGAGACCGTCTTCGGCAGGAAGCCGCGCACCCCGACCTCCAGCGCCCGCTTCAGATAGCCCGGGCGGCCGTGGCCGGTGACGATCATCGTGCGGCAGTCCGGCAGCAGCCGGCGCAGCTCGGTGGCCACCTCGATGCCGTCCAGGCCGGGCATCTGGAGGTCCAGCACCGCGACATCGGGGCGGTGCGCCTTGGCCATCGCCACGGCCTCCGGGCCGGAGGCGGCCTGGGCGACCACGATGATGTCCTCCTCCAGGGAGAGCAGTGCGGCCAGCGCCCCGCGGATCAGATGCTCGTCGTCGGCGAGCAGGACGCGCACGGGGGCGGTGTCGGTCATCGGGCGGGCCTTCCTACGGTGGCGGGCTTACGGTGGATCGGAGCGGGCGGGTGGGCCGGAGCGAGCTGGTGACTCGGAGCGGGACGGTGGCTCAGAGCGGGACGGTGGCGAGCATCCGGAACCGGCCCGGTCCGGCCTCCGGGACGGTCAGCTCGCCGTCGTGCACGGCCAGCCGTTCCCGCAGTCCACGCAGCCCCGTGCCGCTGCCCTGGGAGGGGATCGGCACCGCCGGCACCCCGTCGTTCTCCAGCTCCAGCACCGCCCGGCCGTCCTCCCGGCGCAGCCGGATCGCGCAGTGGCCCGCCTCGCTGTGCCGCAGCACGTTGGTGGTCGCCTCGCGGATCACCCAGCCGAGCACCGACTGCACGGGCTGCGGCAGCTGGTAGGCGTCCTCGCCGAGGTCGATCTCGCAGACCACGTCGGCGGCGCGGAGCACAGCGCGGGCACCGATCGCCTCGGCGTGCAGGTCCGCGGTGCGGTAGCCGCGGATCACGTCCCGGACCTCGCGCTGCGACTCCTGGGCGATCCGCTGCACCTCGGTCATCTGGTCGGCGGCCTCCGGGCGTCCGCGACGGGCCAGTTGGACGGCGAGCTCGCTCTTCAGCGCGATGGTGGTGAGGTTGCGGCCCATCACGTCGTGCAGGTCCCGGGAGAACCGCAGCCGCTCCTCGGCGACGGCCAGCCGGGACTGCGCCTCGCGGGCGGCATCCAGCTCCGAGACCACGCCCTGGAGCCAGGCGCAGCCGCGGCAGCTGAGGCCGATGATGGCCATCGCGAACAGGTCGCCGACCAGCAGGCCGGCCGCCGTCGGGGCGTCGATCCCGGCCAGCAGCGCGGCGGGGACGATCAGCAGCCGGGCGCCGAGCCCGGCGAGGTACGCCTGCCGCAGCGACAGGCCCACGCTCGCCGGGCCGAAGGCCGAGGACACCAGCGCGGAGACGACCACGGCGGTGAACGGCGGCCCTGTGCGGTTCTCCGCGCCACCGCCGGCCGGCCCCAGCAGCAGGACGGCCCAGGAACCGGCGAACGCCACCCCGCCGGTCAGCAGGAGCCAGCGCAGGTGGTCGGACGGCCGCTTCAGGTAGTGGTCGAGCGAGGTGCGGAAGGCCCGGCAGGCCAGCAGGGTGGTGGCAAGGCCGACGACCACGCTGACCCGGCCGGCGTCGAGGGTCTTCTCCTGCTCGACGGTGGATCCGACGGCCAGCAGGATCGCCATCAGCAGGATCAGCGGCATCAGGTAGAGCGACCAGCGGAGGTAGAACTCGGAGCGCTGCGGCTTGCCGTAGCCCTTCCAGGTACGCATCGGCCCGCGTACGTCCATCTGTTCCGCCCCCGGTTCGATCATGATCGTTGCTTCGCTCTTCCTACCAGAGAAGTCTCAGCGGCGCGGCTCCCAGCGGAAGTAGCGGACCGCGCCCCAGGCCGCGAGGCCCAGCCAGACGGTGCCGGTGACCAGGTGCGGGGCGGCGGTGGCCCAGGTGCCGAGAAAGCCGGTGGCGGCCTCGGAGCCGTCGGTGCCGAACCAGCCGATGCGGATCAGCTGGAAGGCCGGCGTGGTGGGCAGCAGGCGGCAGAAGTCGGCGAGGCCGTCCGGCATGACCTCCAGCGGGAAGAACAGGCCGGAGCCGAACTGGGTGAGCAGCAGGACCGGCATGGTGGTGATGCCCGCGCTCTCGACGGTCCGGGTGAAGGCGCTGGAGACCGCGGCCAGCGCCATCAGGGTGCCGACGACCAGGACCAGCCCGGCGGCCAGCAACAGCGGGTTGACCGGCACGGTCAGGTGCAGGGCGCAGGCGCCGACGACCCCGATGACGGCGCACATCAGCAGGGCGAGGCCGACCGAGGGCACCGCGGTGCCGGCCAGGATCTCGACGTCCCGGGCCTCACCGGTGCGCAGCCGCTTCAGCACCAGCTCGCCGCGGCGGGCCACGTACGCGGCGGTCAGGTTGTAGTAGACGACGAAGGCCAGCACCATCCCGACCGCGCCGTTGACCAGCAGCGAGTCGACGTCGAGGCCGGGGTTGTCCTCGGCCTGCTGGTCGAGCACGCTCTTCAGCCCGCCGACCATCAGCAGCGGCAGCAGCAGGGCGGTGAACAGCGCGGTGCGGTTGCGCAGCAGCAGGACGGCCTCGGCCCGGCCGAGGGCGAGCAGACGGCGGACGGCGGTGCTCCGCGGACCGACGGTGCTCTGCGGGCCGGCGCTGGAGGAGAGGACGGTGGCGGTGGTCATCGGGCGAGTCCGATCAGGCGGCGGCGGGCGGTGGGAGCGGCGGGTGCGTCGGCCGGGGGCTGGTGGGCGGCCTCGGAGGCGATGGCGAGGAAGGCCTCCTCCAGCGAGGCGCTGCGGGCGTCGAGGGCGCCGAGCGCGATGCCGTGGTGGTCGGCCCAGCCGAGCAGCGCGGTGAGGGTGGTCTGGAGCCGGGGGGTGTGGACGGTGATCCGGCGGCCGACCGCGACGACCTCGGCCTCGGGCAGCGGCGGGAGGGAGGCGCCGGAGAACTCGGGGAGTTCGAAGGTGATCCGGGAGGGGCGGCCGGCGATCACCTCGGCCACGGTGCCGGCGGTGACGACCCGGCCGCCGTGCATGATGGCCAGCCGGTCGGCCAGCTCCTCGGCCTCCTCCAGGTAGTGCGTGGTGAGCAGCACCGTGGTGCCCTGGGCGCGCAGCTCGCGGACCAGGCGCCAGACGGCGGCACGGGCCTCCGGGTCGAGGCCGGTGCTCGGCTCGTCGAGGAAGAGCACCTCGGGGCGGCCGAGCAGGGCCATCGCCAGGTCGAGCCGGCGGCGCTCGCCGCCGGAGAGCTGCTTGACCCGGACGTTGCGGCGGGCGATCAGGCCGACCAGCTCCAGGGCCTCGTCCACCGGGCGGGTGCGGCTGGTCATCCCGGCCCAGCTGCGGCCGGTCTCGGCGACGGTGAGGTCGCCGGGGAAGCCGCCCTCCTGGAGCATGATGCCGATCCGGGGGCGCAGCGCGGCCCGCTCGCGGTGCGGGTCGTGGCCGAGCACCCGGACCTCACCGCCGGTCGGGGCGGCGAGGCCCTCGATCAGCTCCATGGTGGAGGTCTTGCCGGCCCCGTTGGTGCCGAGCAGTGCGAACAGTTCGCCCCGGCCGACGGTGAGGTCGACGCCGCGCACCGCGTGGTGGCCGGTGGCGCCGGAGCCGTAGTGGCGGTGGAGGCCGGTGACCTCGATCACGGGCTCGCTCGGGGCGAGGGGCTGGCTCGTTTCCATGCCTCAAGCCTTCTGCCGCCCGGGCGCCGCGGGCAGTGCGCGCCGTCATGAGAACGCGGTGCGGTTACCCGGGTGGGCGGTGACAAATGTCATCGGCCCGGGCTTGCCGGCGGGCCGGGGAAATACGGGCCGGGGAACGCCGAAGGGCCCCCTCGATCGAGGGGGCCCTTCGTGCTGGAGCGGACGACGAGATTCGAACTCGCGACCCTCACCTTGGCAAGGTGATGCTCTACCAACTGAGCCACGTCCGCAGGTCAAACTATTGAGTTGTGCTGTGCTCGCGCACTGCGAGCGGACGACGAGATTCGAACTCGCGACCCTCACCTTGGCAAGGTGATGCTCTACCAACTGAGCCACGTCCGCATGGTGCCTGGTGGGGCACCCGCCGCCTCTCGGGATCTCTCCGTTGCGGCGACGAGGAATACTCTACAGCATCGTTCGGGGTGGTCGCCCCACCCTTTCGGGCAGGTGGGACGACCGGGCTCCGACGGGGTCAGTTCGCCTCGGCGAACTGCTCGTACACGTGCTTGGGGATGCGGCCCCGGGCGGGCAGCTCCATGCCGCGCGACTGGGCCCAGGCGCGTACGGCGGCCGGGTCCGGGGTGAGCGCGGTACGGCGGAAGGACTTTCCGGTGCGGCTCTGGCGGCGGCCGGCCGCGACGAACGGAGCGAGGGCCTCCCGCAGCTTTTCCGCGTTGTCCAGGGACAGGTCGATCTCGTAGGACTTCCCGTCGACGCCGAAGTGGACGGTTTCCGCGGCGGCACCGCCGTCCAGGTCGTCGGAGAGCGTGACGACTACACGCTGAGCCATGGGTGTCAATCCTCTCGGGCAATTCGGCCGAAGGGCGCGGGGTGCGCTCCCGTGGCCTGATGTGCACCACACGCGCAAGCGCATACGGGCAGGCCTGATGGCGTGCCGGATACGCAGCACTTGCCGCAGTAGGTGGCCCTATTCTGCACCCGAAGCGGGTCGAAATCGAAGAGTCCGGCTTTCTTTTCCGGATATTCACGTGTCTTCGCCGGAGTACCGGATACCGGCGCACTCGGCTGGCCGATCTGTCCCGGAGTGCCGGTATTCGGGTGCTCTTCGGCCGTTCTCGTTCGGGGCGCCGAATCCGCAGAAATGGGGTGCCCGCCGGGGTGGGGTACGGGCCCGGAACCCTTGCGGCGTAAGGGTCTCGGGTCTACGCGCGTCGCCCGCCCCGGCCAGCAATCCCGCCCGAAACCCCCGGTAGTCTGGAGTTCCCCCGCCTCACGAAGACACCACCGGGAGTGCCAGTGGCACGCGTCGTAGTCGACGTCATGCTCAAGCCGGAGATCCTCGACCCCCAGGGACAGGCGGTGCAGCGCGCACTGCCCCGTCTCGGATTCACCGGGATCGCCGACGTCCGCCAGGGCAAGCGCTTCGAGCTGGAGCTGGAGGGCCCGGTCGACGACGCCGCGCTCGCCCGTATCCGCGAAGCCGCCGAGACCTTTCTCGCCAACACCGTGATCGAGGACTTCACCGTCCGCGTCGAGGAGGAGGGCAAGTGACCACCCGAGTCGGCGTCGTCACTTTCCCTGGTTCCCTCGACGACCGCGACGCCCAGCGCGCGGTCCGCCTGGCCGGCGCCGAGCCGGTCGCCCTCTGGCACCGTGACAAGGATCTCCACCAGGTCGACGCCGTCGTCCTGCCGGGCGGATTCAGTTACGGCGACTATCTGCGCTGCGGCGCGATCTCCCGCTTCTCCCCGGTGATGGACACCATCATCGAGCAGGCGAAGCTGGGAATGCCGGTTCTCGGTATCTGCAACGGCTTCCAGGTGCTCTGCGAATCGCACCTGCTGCCCGGCGCGCTCACCCGCAACGACTCGCTGCACTTCATCTGCCGCGACCAGAAGCTGCGCATCGAGAACAACGGCACCGCCTGGACCCGGGATTACTCGGCCGGACAGGAAATCGTCGTCCCGCTGAAGAACGGCGAGGGCCGCTTCGTCGCGGACGAGCACGTCCTGGACGAACTGGAGGCGGAGGGCCGGGTGGTCGCCCGTTACCTCGCCCATGGCAACGCCGCCGAGGGGTACGGCAACCCGAACGGTTCGTACCGCGACATCGCCGGCATCACCAACGCCGCCGGCAATGTCGTCGGCCTGATGCCGCACCCGGAGCACGCCGTGGAGCCGCTCACCGGTCCGACCATCGACGGGCTGGGCTTCTTCACTTCCGTACTGAAGCAGCTGGTGAACGCCTGATGAGCCTCGACACCGTCAAGAACGCCGAGCAGACCCCGGACGCCGCCCAGCCCTGGGCCGAGCTCGGCCTCAAGCAGGACGAGTACGTCCGCATCCGCGAGATCCTCGACCGCCGTCCGACCGGCGCCGAGCTCGCGATGTACTCCGTCATGTGGTCGGAGCACTGCTCGTACAAGAGCTCCAAGGTCCACCTGAAGCAGTTCAGCGACAAGAAGCCGCAGAGCGACGCGATGCTCGTCGGCATCGGCGAGAACGCCGGTGTGGTCGACGTCGGCCAGGGCTACGCGGTCACCTTCAAGGTCGAGTCGCACAACCACCCGTCGTACATCGAGCCCTACCAGGGCGCGGCCACCGGCATCGGCGGCATCGTGCGCGACATCCTGGCGATGGGCGCCCGCCCGGTCGCCGTGATGGACCCGCTGCGCTTCGGTGCGGCCGACCACCCGGACACCCGGCGCGTGCTGCCCGGGATCGTCGCGGGCATCGGGGGCTACGGCAACTGCCTGGGCCTGCCGAACATCGGCGGCGAGGTCGTCTTCGACTCCTGCTACCAGGGCAACCCGCTGGTCAACGCGCTCTGCGTGGGCGTGATGAAGCACGAGGACATCCACCTCGCGCAGGCCTCCGGCGCCGGCAACAAGGTCATCCTGTACGGGGCCCGCACCGGCGGCGACGGCATCGGCGGTGTCTCGGTGCTCGCCTCCGAGACCTTCGACGCCACCGGCCCGGCCAAGCGCCCGGCCGTCCAGGTCGGCGACCCGTTCCAGGAGAAGCTCCTCATCGAGTGCACCCTGGAGATCTTCTCCGAGAAGCTCGTCAAGGGCATCCAGGACCTCGGCGGCGCCGGCCTCTCCTGCGCCACCTCCGAGCTGGCCTCGGCCGGCTCCGGCGGTATGCGGATCGAGCTGGACACCGTGCCGCTGCGCGACAACACGCTCTCGCCCGAGGAAATCCTCATGAGCGAGTCGCAGGAGCGCATGTGCGCCATCGTCGAGCCCGGCAAGGTCGACCGCTTCCTGGAGATCTGCGAGAAGTGGGACGTCATCGCCACCGTCATCGGTGAGGTGACCGACGGCGAGCGGCTGGAGATCTTCTGGCACGGCGAGCTCGTCGTGGACGTGCCGCCGCGCACCGTCGCCCACGAGGGCCCGACCTACCAGCGCCCGTACGCCCGCCCGAGCTGGCAGGACGCGCTGCAGGCCGACGCCCCGAGCGCCGAGCGCCTCGCCCGGCCGACCACCGGTGAGGGCCTGAAGGCCGACCTGCTCAAGGTCGCCGGCAGCCCCAACCAGGCCTCCAAGTCCTGGATCACCGACCAGTACGACCGCTACGTGCTCGGCAACACCGTGCTCTCGGTGCCCGAGGACTCCGGCATGATCCGGATCGACGACGAGACCAACCTCGGCGTCTCGGTCGCCACCGACGGCAACGGCCGCTACACCAAGCTGGACCCGTACACCGGCGCCCAGCTGGCCCTCGCCGAGGCGTACCGCAACGTCGCGGCCGGCGGCGCCAAGCCGCTCGCCATCTCCGACTGCCTCAACTTCGGCTCCCCCGAGGACCCGGACGTGATGTGGCAGTTCGCCGAGGCGACCCGCGGCCTGGCCGACGCCTGCCTGGAGCTCGGCACCCCGGTCACCGGAGGCAACGTCTCGCTCTACAACCAGACCGGCGAGGTCGCCATCCACCCGACCCCCGTGGTCGCGGTGCTCGGCGTCATCGACGACGTCACCCGGCGCACCCCGATCGGCTTCGCCGAGGAGGGCCAGCTGCTCTACCTGCTCGGTGACACCGAGGACGAGCTCGGCGGTTCGGCCTGGTCGCAGGTGGTCCACGACCACCTCGGCGGTCTGCCGCCCAAGGTCGACCTGGGCCGGGAGAAGCTGCTCGGCGAGATCCTGATCGCCGCCTCGCGCGACGGCATGATCGACGCCGCGCACGACCTCTCCGACGGCGGCCTGGGCCAGGCCCTGGTGGAGAGCTGCCTCAAGGGCGGCCACGGCGCGCGGATCATCGTGCCCGAGGGCCAGGACCCGTT
The DNA here is from genome assembly GCF_055588525.1 of Kitasatospora sp. NPDC041988. NCBI lineage: Bacteria > Bacillati > Actinomycetota > Actinomycetes > Kitasatosporales > Streptomycetaceae > Kitasatospora > Kitasatospora sp. NPDC041988. The sequence goes on along the minus strand of NZ_JBVJCO010000050.1, from coordinate 45,953 downwards.
CGTGTTCCTGTTCTCCGAGTCGGCCGGCCGCGCGGTTGTCGCGGTGCCGCGCAGCGAGGAGCTCCGGTTCAACGACATGTGCACCGCACGCGGCCTGCCGGCCACCCGGATCGGCGTGGTCGACGGCGATGTGCTGGACGTCCAGGGGCAGTTCACCGTCTCGCTGGCCGAGCTGAAGGACGCCCACACCGGCGTCATCGAGGCCCTGCTCGCCTGATCGCCCGCCCCGAGCCGAAGGGCCGCGGCGCGGACCGGAGGCGAGCGGGCGAGTGACTGAGGGGCGGACGGTTCGACTGAACCGTCCGCCCCTCGGCGTATGTTGGGGCCCATGCCTGCCAAGTCCCGTACGTACCAGCCCGCGAAGGTGCGCGCCGCGCTCGCGGGGCAGACCGAGGCGCTGCGCGCCGCCGTCCGCGGGCTCTGTGCCGGCCCGGACGCCGAGCGGCTGCTGGCCCGGCCGACCAGGCTGGGGGAGTGGCGGGTGCGCGAGCTGGTGGCACACCTGGCCGTCCAGCTCGACTGGGTGCCGGCCCACCTGGACGACCCGCTGGAGGGGCGCCCGCCGCTGGACCTGCTGCGCTGGGTGGCCCGGGTGGCCGAGGTCGCGCCGCTGCTGGACGCCGGGGCGCGCGAGCACGCCGGCGCGGAGTTCGCCGGGGACCCAGCGGCGGTGGCGGCCGCCTTCGACCGGGCCGCCGACGCCCTGCTGGCCGTCCTCGACCGGCCCGAAGCCGCCGACCCGCAGCGGCGGTTCGAGATCCGGCTCGGCTCGATGCTGCTCGCCGACATGCTGGTGACCCGGCTGGTCGAGGCGGTCGTGCACGCCGACGACCTGGCCGACGCGCTCGGCCTGGCCGCCTTCCCGCACGACCGGCAGGCGCTGGCCGCCGTCACCCGCCTGCTCGCCGACGCCCTGGCCGACCAGGCACCCGGCGGTGCGGTCGAGCTGCGGGTGCCGCCGTACGCCGTCGTGCAGGCCGTGGAGGGCCCCCGGCACACCCGGGGCACCCCGCCGAACGTGGTCGAGACCGACCCGCTGACCTGGATCCGGCTCGCCACCGGCCGGGCCGACTGGGCGACGGCGGTGGACGACGCGGCCGTCTCGGCCAGCGGCGAGCGGAGCGACCTGCGGGAGCACCTGCCGCTGCTGGGCTGACGGTCAGGCGTGCAGCTGGGCGGCGAGCTTCTCGGTCAGCCGTTGCAGGGCCTCCCCGGTGAGCGCCTTGTCGACGGCGGGCGCCGAGGTGCCCTGGCTGACTATCAGGGCGAGGTCGCCGTGGTTCGTGACCGGGAGCCGGGCGATGCCGACCGAGGCCTCGCCGGGGGTGGTCCCGCTCCCGCCGGGGGCGGGTTGCTCGGTGGACACCTTGACCAGCTGGTCGCTGGTGAGTTGGCCGGCGGCCTGGACGTAGGGCAGGGCAAGGTTGACGGCGACCTTCTCCGCCGGGGCGGCGACGACGGCGATCTCCACCGGGGTCGTTCCGGCGGTGTAGGAGCACCAGACCTGCACGCTCTCGGGCCGCGCCGGGATCGAGGCGACCGACGGGGTCGGGGTCACCCCGGGCGGAAGCGGCTGGGCGGCCTCGGCCGGCACGACATCGACCCGGACCGGCTTGTCCCCGCCGGCCGGGGTGACGCTGCGTTCGATCCCACTGGCCTTCAGTGCCGCGGCCAGGTCGAGACCGAACGGGCAGGACGGCGAGGAACCGAGGCCCTGCGCCGTCGACTTCAGCTTGGCGTAGGAGAGCTTCGCGCCGTCGGCCGGGGCGTCGGACCCGCTGGACGAGCAGGCGCCCGTGCCGAGCAGCAGCCCGGTCGAGGCCAGCAGGGCGAGTGCTGTCTTACGGTCAGTTGTCATCCGGTCAGCCTACGGCGCCCGTTGCTACGGGACGGAGGGACCGCCGAGGTAGCTGCCGTCCGCCGAGTACGGCCAGGCGTTCGGCTCGCAGCCCTTGAGACCGTAGATCTGCTGCATCATCGCGGGCGCCGGCTTGCCCTTGCCCGGGCAGGTCTCGTGGCCGTGGCCGATCCGGTGCCCCACCTCGTGGTTGACGATCAGCGCCCGGTACTCGTCGATCGGTCCGGTGAACTGCGGTGAGCCGGTGTTCCAGCGCTTGACGTTGACCAGCACCTGGTTGCCGACGTTGCAGTTGACCTCGCCGTGGGTGTCCAGTCCGGCCGCGCCGCAGATCTTGTCCACGGTGGCCGGCGAGGCGATCTTCACGGTGAAGTCGTACGCGCCGCTCGCCACCAGCTGGAAGCCGTTCTTGCGGTCGTTGGTCCAGCCCCGCTTGTCGGCCAGGATGCCCTGGACCTGTGCGGCGGCGGCCGCCGGGTCGATCCCGATGCCGTCCTCGACCTCCACCCGGTAGCGGCGGACGGTGCCCTTGCCCACCGCCGCGGCCGCGCCGGGGGCGACGGTGAAGGTGCCCGCGCCCTTGCTGGGGCCCGGGTCCGGGGCGCTGGGTTCGGGAGCGGACGGCTCCGGGGCGGGTGGCGGGGTGGGCTGCTGCGAGGGGGTGGGCGTCGGCGTCGCGGCCGGCGCGGCCGCGGCCCGGGTGCCGCCGTCGGACGGGGCGACCCGGCCCTGGGCGGTCTGCCCGCCGCCGGACGGGGCGGTGGGGCGGTTCAGCACGTAGAGCGTGCCGCCGAGTATCGCCACGGCCGCCACCAGCGCGGTGATCATCCCGGGCCCGAGCCTGCGGCGCTGGCGGCGCCGTCTGCGCCCGCCGCCCGCCTGGCCGTGGCCGGCCCGGCCGCCGCGGGCCCGAGGGGCGGCCGGGCGGGAGCCTCCGGCACGGGACGCCGCACCACGGGAGCTGCGCGCGCGGGAGCCGCGTTGGTCGGGTCGGGCTGCGGGCACAGTGAGGCTTCCTGTCTGACCGTGGGGCCGCGGAGCCTTCGAACTTGTGTGTGCGTCCCCCTCGCCCGGTAACCCTGGCATGGAGGCCTGGTGAATGTCCACATACCGGATATGCAGCCCGATTCGAGACCGCCCCCGCTGCCTCGAAGGGCGGCGGGGGCGGCAGGCTCGGACGCGCTGTGCGCGCGATTCGGGGCGTCAGCCCAGGGTGGCGGCGGCGGTCGGCGAGCTGTCCCGGAGGAACTGCGCGCAGCGCTCCGCCTCCTCCTTCTCCTCGATCGCGGCGGCGGCCCGGCCGAGCGCGTGCAGCGCCCGCAGGAAGCCGCGGTTCGGCTCGTGCTCCCACGGCACCGGGCCGTGGCCCTTCCAGCCCGCGCGGCGCAGCGAGTCCAGCCCGCGGTGGTACCCGGTACGGGCGTACGCGTAGGACTCGACGGTGCGGCCGGCGGCGAAGGCGTCGTCGGCGAGCTGGGCCCAGGCCAGGGAGGAGGTCGGGTACTTCGCCGCGACCTCGGCCGGGGAGGCGCCGCCGGCCAGCAGCTCCAGCGGAGCGGGCTCGGCGGGCAGGTGCGTCGGGGGCGGACCCCCGAGGAGGTTCTGGTGAATGGTCATGCCCCCCAGTGAACCACTGGGGGGCATGAGCGCAGACCGTGCCTTACTTGCCTTACTTCAGGCGGTTGCCGGCCGAGCGCAGCTGCTGGGCGGCCTCCAGCACGCGGGCGGCCATGCCGGCCTCGGCGAGCTTGCCCCAGGTGCGCGGGTCGTAGGTGTTCTTCTTGCCGACCTCGCCGTCGACCTTCAGCACACCGTCGTAGTTCGCGAACATGTGCCCCGCGACCGGGCGGGTGAAGGCGTACTGGGTGTCGGTGTCCAGGTTCATCTTCACGACGCCGTTCTCCAGCGCGGTGGCGATCTCCTCCGCGCTGGAGCCCGAGCCGCCGTGGAAGACGAAGTCGAACGGGTCGGTCTTGCCGTACTGCTTGCCGATCGCGTCCTGCAGCTCGCGCAGCAGCTCCGGCTTCAGGACGACGTTGCCCGGCTTGTAGACGCCGTGCACGTTGCCGAAGGAGGCGGCCAGCAGGTAGCGGCCCTTCTCGCCCAGGCCCAGGGCCTCGGCGGTGCGGACGACGTCGTTGACGGTGGTGTACAGCTCGTCGTTGATCTCGTGCGTGACACCGTCCTCCTCGCCGCCGGTCGGGGTGATCTCGACCTCAAGGATGATCTTGGCGGCGACGGCCTGGGCCAGCAGCTCCTCGGCGATGGCCAGGTTGTCGTTCAGGGTCTCGGCCGAGCCGTCCCACATGTGCGACTGGAACAGCGGGTTCAGGCCCTTGGCCACGCGCTCGGCGGAGATCGCCAGCAGCGGGCGGACGTAGCCGTCCAGCTTGTCCTTCGGGCAGTGGTCGGTGTGCAGAGCGACGGTGATGTCGTACTTGGCGGCGACGATGTGCGCGAACTCGGCCAGCGCGACGGCGCCGGTCACCATGTCCTTGTTGTGCTGGCCGCCCAGGAACTCCGCACCACCGGTCGAAATCTGGATGATGCCGTCGCTCTCGGCCTCGGCGAAGCCGCGCAGGGCGGCGTGCAGGGTCTGCGAGGAGGTGACGTTGATGGCCGGGTAGGCGAACTTGCCCGCCTTGGCCCGGTCCAGCATCTCGTTGTAGACCTCGGGAGTTGCGATGGGCATGCGATCCGCTCCTGTCGGGTTGCGGCGTACGGACGGTGCTGTCCGACGCTGTGTACGCCTTCGTTACGACTCCGGGGCGCCGGCAGCCGAGCGCGGCATTGCGGTGCGGCTCTCCGGTACCTGGGTTCGAGGCGGCCGCCGCGGTACGACAATGAGGGTGTTTGCGACCGCGGTCCGGACGCCCGTGTCATCTTCCCAGACTTGCGCTCCGGGGTCAGCATGCAGCCCGCCAGTCGGGATGACGGCTCCCACGTGCCAGGCGACAGGGTACGAGACGCGCTACGGGGTGCTACGAAAGGATGAGAGGCCTCTCGGCCACCGGGGCGAAGCTTCGGTAAAGACGGGCCCGCTATCCTGCGGCCGTGGACTACAACCAGCTGGCCGTCAACCTGCTCGACGCCAAATCACTGATCTCGTCCCTCGGTGCCATCGGGCTGATCGCGATCATCTTCGCGGAGACCGGCCTCCTGGTCGGGTTCTTCTTCCCGGGGGACTCCCTGCTCATCATCGCGGGCGTCGCCGCCTCGAACGCCGCCTCGTCGGTGCTCGGTGACGGCGCGAAGCTGCCGATCGCGGCCCTGCTCATCGGGGCCCCGATCGCCGCCGTCGCCGGCGCGCAGCTCGGGCACCTGATCGGGGTGAAGGTCGGGCCGAAGATGTTCGACAAGCCCGAGTCGAAGATCTTCCGCCGCGAGTACGTGGTGAAGGCCGAGGAGTACTTCAACAAGTTCGGGCCCGGCAAGGCCGTGGTGCTGGCCCGCTTCATGCCGATCGTCCGCACCTTCCTGAACCCGGTCGCGGGCACCCTGGAGATGCCCGCCCGGACGTTCTTCCTGTGGAACGTGATCGGCGGTGTGCTCTGGACCGAGTCCATGCTGCTCATCGGCTACTTCTTCGGTGACGCGCTCGCCCCGGTGATCGACAAGTACCTGATCCCGGCGGTGCTGCTGATCGTGCTGCTCTCGGTCTCGCCGATCCTGATCGAGGTGCTGCGCGAGCGCCGGAAGAAGAAGGCGGGCGACGCCGGGACGGCCGCCGCGGACGCCGAGACCGTCCAGGCCGGCGGGCGCCACCGCCGCGGCTGAGCCACGGCACGACGAAACGGCCGGGGGCGGGGGGGGTGGGGGAGGGGGGGGGGGGGGGGGGGGGGGGGGGTGGGGGGGGGGGTAGTG
>NZ_JBVJCO010000050.1:793-40221 GCF_055588525.1 Kitasatospora sp. NPDC041988 | reverse complement strand
CTCCCCCCCCCCGCCCCCCCCCCTCCCCCCCCCCCCACCCCCCCCCCCCCCCCCCCCCCCCCCCCCCCCCCCCCCCCCCCCCCCCCCCCCCCCCCCCCGGCCGTCTGTCCTGGAGTTTCGGTGTACTCGGTCGCCCTGGTGCGCCCGGGGCCGTCAGAGGCCCAGGTCGTCCAGGTCGTACGCGGTGACGTACGGGAGGCCCGTCGCCTCGACCGCGGCGGCGCCGCCGCGCTCCACGATCACCGCGACACCGACGACCTCGGCGCCCGCCTCGCGCAGCGCCTCGACGGCGGTCAGCACCGAGCCACCGGTGGTGGAGGTGTCCTCGACGGCCAGCACCCGGCGGCCCTTGACCTCCGGGCCCTCGATCCGGCGCTGGAGGCCGTGCGCCTTGCCGGCCTTGCGGACCACGAAGGCGTCCAGCTCCTGGCCGCGCGCGGCGGCGGCGTGCAGCATCGCGGTGGCCACCGGGTCGGCACCGAGGGTCAGACCGCCGACGGCGTCGTACTCCAGGTGGGCGGTCGCGTCCAGCATCACCCGGCCGACCAGCGGGGCGGCCTGGCCGTCCAGCGTGATCCGGCGCAGGTCGACGTAGTAGTCGGCCTCCTTGCCGGAGGAAAGGGTGACCTTGCCGTGCACGACGGCCTTGTCCTTGATCTGTGCCAGCAGGGCGTCGCGGTCGTTGCTCATGAGCGGTCAGTCTAGGGCTTGTCCGACAACTCGCGTCGCATCAGCGCGCGGCGGGAAAGCCCTGGGGGGTGAGGGCCCGGCTAGCGTCGGCGCAGGGCCCTGACCAGCACCACGGCGCCGCCGATCAGTGCCACACCGCCGCCGATCACCCACGGCACGGCGCTGCGGCCGCCCGGGCCGGGCACCACGATGCCGCCGGCCTCGCCGCCCCAGCGGGACGCCGCCCGGGCCCGGGCGCTGCGGGCCGGGAGGGCCGGGGCGTAGCGGCCGCGCGGCGGGGCGTGGTCCACCTCCTCGGCGGAGCGGCCGACGATGCTGCGGCGGACCGGGCCGCCGAGCACCGGCTCCTGCTCGTACTCGAAGGGCAGGTCGGCGGGGAGGTCGGTGGGCAGCTCCTCCTCGGCCGCGGCGGCGGGGACCTCGGTGCCGGCGGACTGCTCGTCGTCGTCCCCACCGGCGGGGTCGCCGGTGGGGAGGCCGAAGCGCTCGGCGTCGGCGTCGGAGAAGGCGATCAGGTCGGAGAGGTCGTCGTCGAGGTCCTCACCGGGCTCGCTCTGGTGGTCCTCCAGGAAGAGGACGGTCGCGGTGGGCTCCTCGGCGTCCTCGTCCTCGTCCTTGTCCTCGTCCTCGGTCTCCGCGGCCTTCTCCGCTTCGGCTTCGGCCTCGGCCGGTGCGGTGGTGTCCGTCCCGGCTTCCTCGGCCTGCTCGGCGTCCTGGTCCGCGTCCGCGTCCGTGTCGGCGGCTGCGTCCGGGGAGGCGAGGGCGGCGGCGAAGCGCTCCAGCAGGCGGCGGCCGGTCGTGGCGAGGGTCTCCTCGTCGAACTCGGTCAGCCGGCCCGTGGCGGACAGGTCGCCGGTGAAGCGGACCACGGCGGTGCCGTCCTCGGCGCCGTCGGCGGCGCTGACCCGGACGGTGGCGGTCGCCTCGCCGCTGCCGCGGGCCTCCTGGCCCTCGGCGAACACGGTGAGCACGCCCTCGCGGCCCTCGATCAGCGACAGCACGCCGCGGTAGGTGATGGTGGAGGTGCCGATCCGCAGCTTCAGCCGCCCGCCGATCTCCTCGGCGGGGCCGCTGCCGACGGCGGCGGGTTCGGTGCTGAGACCCGGCACGCAACGGGCCAGCAGAGCCGGATCCTGCAAGGCCTGCCGGACCTGCTCGGCCGGCAACGGGACGACAACCTCATGCTCCATGTCACGGAGCCTACCGACCGAACCTCCGGTGGTCCCTGCTGTGGCCCCTACCTGTCGCGCCGACTTCCCCGCCCGGCCTCCGCTCAGCCCCCGCAGGCCCGCCGGACCGTGCCCGGGCCGCCGGCTCAGCGCTCCGGCCGCACCCCGCCGCGCGCCCTCACTGCGGCCCCAGGAGGCTGAGAGCGGCCGGGGGCCGGGCCGGGCGGAGGGCGGTGAGGCGGGCGGCGGCGGCGCGGAGGGTGTCCGGGGTGAGCGCGCGGGGTGGCGGGGCGTCCGGGGCGAGGCCCAGCGGGGGCTGGGCGGCGGCCGCGAGCAGGAAGGCCTGGCTGCCGCTGCTGACGTTGCCGCTGTCGCCGCTGCCGTCCGACCCGGGCCGGCAGCTCGCGGCGGCGCTGCCCTGGACGGCGTACGGGACGGTCCGCAGGCCGGCCGCCCGCAGGCCGGACTCGACCTGCCAGAGGGTGTTCCGCTCGTCGCCGGCCCGGACGGCGAGCCGCCCGCCGGGGGAGAGCAGCCGGGTGGCGAGGCCGTAGAACTCCTGCGAGTGGAACTTCACCGTGCCGCCGTCGGCAGGCGCGGGCAGGTCGGCGAGGACGACGTCGAAGGTGCGGTCGCTCGGGCGGACGCCGCGCAGCCACTCCAGCGGGTCCGCGTCGGCGATCCGGACCCGGGGGTCGTCCATGGAGCGGCCGGAGAGCGCGGCCAGGCCCGGGTCGGTCCGGGCCAGCCGGGTGAGCGCCGGGTCGGCGTCGACGACCAGCACCGAGCGGACCCCGCTGTGCCGCAGCACCTCGCGCAGGGCGAGCCCGTCGCCGCCGCCGAGCAGCAGCACGCGGGCGTCCGGCCCGGCCGCCATCGCCGGGTGGACCAGCGCCTCGTTGCCCCGGTACTCGTCGGGGCCGCAGACCGCGAGTCGCCCGTCCAGGTAGAGCCGGAGCGGGCCCTCGGCCGGACCGGTGAGCACGATCTCCTGGTACCGGCTGTGGGTGGCGAAGCGGACCTGCGCGCCGTAGAGGGCGCTGCGGGCGGCCCGTTCGATCGCGCCGGACCAGGCGGCGGCCGCGGCGAGGGCGGCCAGGACGAGCCCGCAGCAGCCCCAGAGCAGCAGCCGGACCCGCGGCACCGGCTCCTCGCGGAACAGCCAGAGCACCACGGCGGCCCCGGCGACGGCGTTGACCGCGCCGGTGACCAGGGCGCCGGTGCCGGGCCCGAACGTGGGCAGGATCAGGAACGGGAAGGCCAGCCCGCCGATCAGCGCGCCCACGTAGTCGGCGGCGAAGAGGTCGGCCGCGGCCCGGCCGGCGTCCTCGCGGCGGATCCGTTGGATGAGCGTCATCAGCAGCGGGATCTCGGCGCCGATCAGTACCCCGATCAGGCAGGTCAGGCCGACCATCGCGGTCTGGTACCGGCCGATCCAGGCCCAGCAGGAGTACAGCGCGAGAACGGAGAGCCCGCCGGTGAGCGCGAGCGCGCACTCGACCAGGGCGAAGGCGGTGGCGGGGCGGCGGGTGAAGCGCTTGGCGAGCAGTGAGCCCAGGCCCATCGCGAACACCATGACGGAGAGCACGACGGAGGTCTGGGTGACGGAGTCCCCGAGCAGGTAGCTGCCGAGCGCCACCAGTTCGAGCTCGTAGACGAGTCCGCAGGCCGCGCAGACGAACGCGGCCAGCAGGACGCTGAGCCGGGCGAGCCGGGGGCGGGCACGCAGCCGGGACCGACGGCGGGCGGGCAGGGGAGTCAGGCTCCGCCCGAGCCGGGGTGGGCTGCCGTCGTCGAGGTCGAGTCCCGACTGTGCGGGGGGACCGGCCGGATGGTTGATCACGAACAAACGCTAGGGGACGTTCGGTACGGATGGCTGCGTCCATTCGACGGACAGTGCGATACATCGGGTTGACGGATCGTTCCTGCGTGCGAATGGAGGGCGTTCTGCGGGCGTATGCACGCCTCGGGCGCGGCTGCCGTGCTCACCGGGACAACACCAGCGAGGAGCGCGTACAGACCAGCTGCCCCTCCTGCGGATAGGCGTGCCAGGTGCGCCAGAGCAGCCGGTCCGCGCTGCCCTGGGTGACCAGCGCGGTGAAGGCGCTCGGGTCGCCCGGGAAGACACCGGCCAGGCCGCGCGGGTGCCCCTCGACCAGGGCCAGCAACTCCTGGGCGCGGGCGGCGAAGTCGTGCGGCGGCATTGCCTCGATCCGGGCCGCGAACTCGTACTCCCAGCCGTCCACCTGCTTGGCCACCCGGGCCGGCAGCGGGGTGCGGCGGCCGGGCAGGCAGGCGACGGTCTCCAGGCATTTGCCCGGCCCGGCGGCGATCACCACCTGGTGGGAGGCGCCGAGCAGCCGCAGCTGCAGAGTGCCGGGCGGACCGGGGCGTCCGGCGCCGTCCAGTCTCAGGTCGCGGACCGCGAGAGCGGGCAGCGGTTCGCCGCCCAGGCACCAGGCCAGGTCACCCGCGCGGGTGTCCGTGTAGGAGGTCTGCAGTGTGGTGAGCATGCTCGGCTCCGCGTTTCAGCTCCGTGCGCGCCCGCCGAGCAGCAGCGAGTAAGGCCAGGCAGAGGCGAGGCTGTTCGTGGCTGTGCGGTCCAGGGCGCGGCCGACCGTGGAAGGAAGGATTCCGGCTGGAGATTCAGCAGCAGAGAAGCATGAATACGCCGGGTCCGTCGGTGATTTACCCAACTTTGTCAAGCATTCACCGTTTCGAGCACACCTGCTTCCCTGCTCTGATCGACCCGTTGTGCGACTCTGCACAGCGCGCGCCCCTCGCACCGGTCCACGCGCCGTGCACTCCGCTCGCACGCCGTCTACGGGCCCCGCGCGCCCCCACCCTCCCCTGCGCCCGGCGCGCGGTGGCACACGAAGCGCCCGGACCTGCCGGACTGGCATGACGAATGCCCGACAGGCAGCAAACATCCATGCCTGTCGGGCAAGTTGACGAATCGTCAGGACATCCGGGCCATCCCGCCGATCCGTCAGATCCATCAGATCCGGCTGAGCCTGGCCACTGCCTCCTGGAGGACGTCGACCCGCTTGCAGAACGTGAACCGGACGAGGGGGCGGCCGGCCTCGGGGTCGTCGTAGAAGACGGCGTTGGGGATGGCGACCACGCCGCAGCGCTCGGGGAGAGTCCGGCAGAACTCGATGCCGTCCTTCTCGCCGAGCGGGGTGATGTCGGTGGTGATGAAGTACGTGCCCGCGGGAGTGAAGACGCGCAAGCCCGCTGCCGAGAGCCCCTCGGCCAGCAGATCGCGCTTGCGGAGCAGGTCGGCGCGGAAGCCGTCGAAGTAGTCGTCGGGCAGGCTCAGCGCCTCGGCGACGGCGTACTGGAAGGGGCCGGCGCTGACGTAGGTCAGGTACTGCTTGGCGGTGCGGACGGCGGCGACCAGCGGGGCGGCGGCGGTGACCCAGCCGACCTTCCAGCCGGTGAAGGAGAACGTCTTGCCGGCCGAGGAGATGGAGACGGTGCGCTCGCGCATGCCGGGGAGGGCGGCGATGGGGTGGTGGGCGCCGGTGAAGACGAGGTGCTCGTAGACCTCGTCGGTGACGACCAGCAGGTCGTGCTCGACGGCGATCGCGGCGATCGCGGCCAGCTCCTCCGGGGTCAGGACGAGGCCGGTGGGGTTGTGCGGGGAGTTCAGCAGGAGCAGCCGGGTGCGCGGGGTGATGAGGGCGCGCAGGCGGTCGAGGTCGGGGCGGAAGTCGGGGGCGCGCAGGGTGAGCGGGACGCGGGTGGCGCCGGCCATCGAGATGCAGGCCGCGTACGAGTCGTAGAACGGCTCGAAGGCGATGACCTCGTCGCCGGGTTCGAGGAGGGCGAGCAGGGCGGCGGCGATGGCCTCGGTGGCGCCGGCGGTGACCAGGACCTCGGTGTCGGGGTCGTACGTGAGGCCGTAGAAGCGCTGCTGGTGCCCGGCGACGGCCTGCCGGAGTTCAGGGATGCCGGGGCCGGGCGGGTACTGGTTGCCGCGGCCGTCGCGCAGCGCCCGGACGGCGGCCTCGCGGACCGCCTCGGGCCCGTCGGTGTCGGGGAAGCCCTGGCCGAGGTTGATCGAACCGGTGGCGGTGGCGAGAGCCGACATCTCGGCGAAGATCGTCGTGCCCAGCCCGTGCAGCCTGCGGTTCAGCAGCGGCCTCGTACCCATTGCGGCTCCTCACGCCTCGTCGTCGGCCCCATCCTCGGGCCGGGGGCGGCCGGAGACAAGGACGGCCCGCCACCGGGGTGTGCCGGTGGCGGGCCGTGCCCTGGGAAGGCCGGTGGATCAGGCCTCGTCGGTGCTCTCGGGGGCCTCGCCGTCGCCCTCCTCGCCCTCGATCTCCTTCTGGAGGCCGAGGCGCTCGACGATCCACTGCTCGAAGCCGACGGCGGCCTGGGTCCAGTTGGCGGTGGTGGTGACGAAGTAGTCCAGGTTGACGCCGGTGCCGACGATCATCTGGGCCTCGCCGATCAGGCGGACCACGCCGTCCTCGTGGGTGTGGGTGTAGACCTTGGGCCAGAGGGTCTCGCGGTTCCACTCGTCGATCAGGTCGAGGATCTCGCCCTTCTGCTCCAGCGGGTACGCGCGGTCGTAGAACGCGCGGACCGCGAAGAGCTCCTTCTGCTCGCCGCGGAACATGTAGTACACGCGGAAGCCCTCCCAGGGAGCGGTGAGGTCGCCCTCCTCGTCCACCACGTGCTTGAGCTGCATCTGGTCCAGCAGCTGGGTCACCAGGGCCTGGTCCGGAACGATGATCGGCGGCGGGCCGGCCGGCCGGCCGCCCTGGCCGCCACCGGGCTGGCCGCCCTGCGGCAGGCCGAACGACGGGATGGACGACGGGTCGATGCTCATGGGGGTCCTCTTCCTCAGTGCACGTGGTGGCCGGCAATGAGAGGCCGCCCTTTCCACCTCCCATCCTGCCTCATTCGGGCCCTGCCTCACAGGGGCGGCGGCCCGGGAAGGATCTTGCCGGAGGGCCTGCCGGGGGCGGCGGACACCCAGGGTGAACAGGGCGGCGGGCCGCCCCGTGGAAGGGGCGGCCCACCGTGGGCGGGGCTCCGGTGCGGGCCCCGGTGCGCTACTTCTCCAGCGGTCCGCGGCCACGGACGGTGAGGCGGTCGGTCGCTTCGTCCAGCTCGACCACGACGGTGTCGCCGTCGTGCACCTGGCCGGAGAGGATCGCCCGGGCCAGCTGGTCGCCGATCGCCGACTGCACCAGGCGGCGCAGCGGGCGGGCGCCGTACGCCGGGTCGTAGCCGGTGAGCGCCAGCCAGTCCCGGGCGGCCTCGCCGACCTGGAGGGTGAGCCGGCGCTCGCGCAGCCGCTCGCCCAGCCGCGCCACCTGGAGGTCGACGATCCGGCTGAGCTCGGCGGTGCCCAGCGGGTCGAAGACCACGATGTCGTCCAGCCGGTTGAGGAACTCCGGCTTGAACGCGGCCCGGACGGCGTCCAACACCAGGGCCTTCTTCCGGTCCTCCGGTGTGGTCTGGTCCACCAGGAACTGAGAGCCCAGGTTGGAGGTGAGGATCAGGATCGCGTTGCGGAAGTCCACCGTGCGGCCCTGGCCGTCGGTGAGCCGGCCGTCGTCCAGCACCTGGAGCAGCACGTCGAAGACCTCGGGGTGGGCCTTCTCGACCTCGTCCAGCAGCACCACGCTATACGGGCGGCGGCGGACCGCCTCGGTGAGCTGGCCGCCCTCCTCGTAGCCGACGTACCCGGGCGGGGCGCCGACCAGGCGGGAGACGGAGTGCTTCTCGCCGTACTCGCTCATGTCGATGCGGACCATCGCCCGCTCGTCGTCGAAGAGGAAGTCGGCCAGTGCCTTGGCGAGTTCGGTCTTCCCGACGCCGGTGGGGCCGAGGAAGAGGAAGGAGCCGGTCGGGCGGTCCGGGTCGGCGATGCCGGAGCGGGTGCGGCGCACCGCGTCCGAGACGGCCTGGACGGCCTCGTGCTGGCCGATCAGACGGCGGCCCAGCTCATCCTCCATGCGCAGGAGTTTGGCGCTCTCGCCCTCCAGCAGCCGGCCGGCCGGGATGCCCGTCCAGGACGCGACCACGTCGGCGACGTCGTCCGGGCCGACCTCCTCCTTGACCATGGAGGCGCTGGTGTCCTCGCCGGCGGCGCGCTCCTGTGCCTCGGCCAGCTCGTGCTCGGCGGCCGGGATCTCGGCGTACATCAGCTTGGAGGCGCGTTCGAAGTCGCCGTCCCGCTGGGCGCGTTCGAGGGCGCCGTGCAGGTCGTCCAGGCGCTCCTTCAGCTCGCCGACCCGGTTGAGGCTCTTCTTCTCCTGCTCCCACCGCGCCGTGAGCACGCTCAACTGCTCGTTCTTGTCGGCGAGATCGCGCCGCAGCCGGGCGAGCCGGTCGACCGAGGCGGGGTCGGACTCCTTCTCCAGGGCCAGCTCCTCCATCCGCAACCGGTCGACGGAGCGCTGGAGTTCGTCGATCTCGACCGGGGAGGAGTCGATCTCCATCCGGAGCCGGGAGGCGGCCTCGTCGACCAGGTCGATCGCCTTGTCGGGCAGGAAGCGGGAGGTGATGTACCGGTTCGAGAGCGTCGCGGCGGCGACCAGGGCGGCGTCCGAGATCTGCACCTTGTGGTGCGCCTCGTACCGGCCCTTGAGGCCGCGCAGGATGGCGATCGAGTCCTCCACGCTGGGCTCGCCGACCAGCACCTGCTGGAAGCGGCGCTCCAGGGCCGGGTCCTTCTCGATCCGCTCGCGGTACTCGTCCAGCGTGGTGGCGCCGACCATCCGCAGCTCGCCGCGGGCCAGCATCGGCTTGAGCATGTTGCCGGCGTCCATCGCGGAGTCCCCGCCGGCGCCCGCGCCGACCATGGTGTGCAGCTCGTCGATGAAGGTGACGACCTGGCCGTCGCTCTGCTTGATGTCGTTCAGGACGGCCTTCAGCCGCTCCTCGAACTCGCCCCGGTACTTCGCGCCGGCGACCATCGCGCTGAGGTCCAGCGCGACCAGGCGCTTGCCGCGCAGCGACTCCGGCACGTCCCCGGCGACGATCCGCTGGGCCAGGCCCTCGACCACGGCCGTCTTGCCGACGCCGGGCTCGCCGATCAGCACGGGGTTGTTCTTGGTGCGCCGGGAGAGCACCTGGACGACCCGGCGGATCTCCTGGTCCCGCCCGATCACCGGGTCGAGCTTGCCGTCCCGGGCGGCCTGGGTGAGGTCGGTGCCGTACTTCTCCAGCGCCTTGTAGGTGCCCTCCGGGTCCGGCGAGGTGACCCGGCCGCTGCCGCGCACGTCCTTGAACGCGGCGAGCAGCGCCTTCGGGGTGGCGGCCTGCTGCACCAGCAGCTCGGCGACGGCCCCGCCCTCGGCGGCCAGGCCGACCATCAGGTGCTCGGTGGAGACGTACTGGTCGTCGAGGTCGTCGGCGCGCTTGCCGGCCTCGGTGAGCACGGCCAGGGTGTCGCGGGCCAGCTGCGGGGCGGCGACGGTGGAGCCCATCGCGCTGGGCAGTGCGGCCAACTGCCGGCGGGCCTCGGCGTCGACCCGGGTGACGTCCGCGCCGACCGCCTCCAGCAGCGGCCTGGCGATGCCCTCGGGCTGCTCCAGCAGGGCGGTCAGGATGTGCACCGGCTTGACGTCCGGGTGGCCCGCGGCGCCGGCCTTCCGGATCGCGGCGGACAGGGCGTCCTGCGTCTTGGTGGTGAACTTGCTGGCGTCCACTGCTGGGGTTTCCTCCTTGCTGGGGGGTGGATCCTGCGGGCTGATGAGCGGATCCGGCATGCTCGCACCGAATTCTGCTGAATACAGCATGCACTAAGTTGAGTCTACCCCGCGCAACTTTTCGGGACTCAACTTCCGGATGAACGATTGTGGGGCTTCGGCGTCCGGTCCGGCGTCCGCCGGGTCAGCGTCAGCAGCTCCCGGGCCGGCCCGCTCGGCCGCCGCCCGGCCGGCCAGACCGCGCGCAGCGGGCGCCGCAGGTCCAGCCCCTCCGCCAGCGGCACCGCCACCAGCCGCCGGGTCGCCAGCTCCTCCACCACCGCCAGCTCGCTCAGGCAGACCGGACCGGCACCGGTCATCGCCGCCGCCTTCAACGCCGTCGACGAGGCCAGCTCCATGCGCGGCCGCGCCGCACCCCCGTACGGCGCCAGCGCCATCTCCAGCACCTCCCGGGTGCCCGAACCGGGCTCGCGCAGCACCAGCGGGGTCGCGGCCAGCTCGGCGCCGGTCAGCGGGGCCCGGCGACGCGCCCAGGCGTGGCCGGGCGCGACCACGACCACCAGCCGGTCGGCGGCCACCACCGCGCCGGCCAGCCCCGGCGGGGTGGACGGGCCCTCGACGAAGCCGAGGTCCGCCTCCCCGGCCAGCACGTGCCCGGCGACGTCCGCCGAGTTGGCCGTCCGCAGCGTCACCGCCGTCCCCGGGCTGGTCTCGTGCAGCGCCAGCAGCCAGCCCGGCATCAGGTACTCGGCGACGGTCAGGCTGGCCACCACGACCAGCCGGGCGTCCCGCCGCTCGCGCAGCGCGTCGATGCCGGCGTCCAGCGCCTGTGCCGCCTCCACCACCTGGCGGGCCCACTCGACCACCAGTCGGCCCGCCTCGGTCGGCCGGCTGCCCCGGGGTGAGCGGTCCAGCAGCGGCACGCCGATCTGCTGCTCCATACCCTTGATCCGGGCGCTGGCGGTCGGCTGGCTCACCCCCAGCTCGGCCGCCGCCCGGCCGACACTGCCCAGCCGGGCCACTGCGAGCAGCAGCTCCAGCGCACCGAGTTCGGGGACGCGCGGAGAGAGAGCCATAGGCTCAGGCTATGCCCTCATAGAGCGCCGGGCGCTACCGGTGCCCGCCCGCCGACGGCACGGTGGATGTCATGGCCACCGTGATCGACACCCCCGCCCCCCGACCCCTCCTCCGTACCCGCCTCACCCGCCTCGACCTCGCCCAGCTGGGCCCGAACTGGTACGCGGCGGTCATGGGCACCGCGATCGTCGGCAACGGTGCCGCCGCCCTCCCGGTCGCGCTGCCCGGGCTGACCGGGTTCGGCGAGGTGATGTGGGGCCTCGGGCTGGCCGCCCTGGTGGTGCTCGGGGCCGCCCGGGTGGTCCACCTCACCCGGCACCGGGCCGCCGCCCGCACCCACCTGCTCGACACCCCGGCCACCGCCGTCTTCTACGGCTGTCCGCCGATGGCCCTGCTCTCGGTCGGGTTCGCCACCCTGGCGCTCGGCTCGCGGGTGATCGGCACCGGCCCCGCCGTCGCCCTGGACGCGGTGCTCTGGAGTGCCGGCACCCTGTACGCGCTGACGGTCGCCGCCGGCATCCCGTACCTGATGATCACCCGGCACGCCGTCTCCCCGCTGGAGGCCAACCCGACCTGGCTGCTGCCGGTGGTCGCCCCGCTGGTCGCCGCCTCCACCGGCCCCGCACTGGTCCCGCACCTGCCGGCCGGCACCCCGCAGCAGGCCATGCTGTACGGCTGCTGGGCGCTGCTCGGGGTCGGCCTGCTGGCCACCCTCGCCCTGCTGCCGGTGGTGCTCACCGGCCTGGTGCACAGCAAGCTCCCGGCCCTGGCGCTCACCCCGTCGCTCTTCCTGGTGCTCGGCCCGCTCGGCCAGTCCACCACCGCCGTCCACCAGCTCGCCGACGCCGCCCGCCCGGTCACCCCCCGGCTCGCCCCCGCCGCCCTCGCCTTCGCCGAGCTGTACGGTGTCGCGGTGCTCGGCGTCGCGATGCTCTGGCTCGCCGTCGCCACCGCCGTCAACCTGCGCGCCCGCCGGGCCGGAATGACCTTCGCGATGACCTGGTGGGCGTACACCTTCCCGGTCGGCACCTGCGTCACCGGCGCCGCCGCCCTCGCCCGGCACACCGGCTTCGCGGGCTTCACCGGGCTGGCCGCCGGGCTCTTCGTCCTGCTGGTCGCCGCCTGGGCCGTCGCCGCCGCCGGCACCGCGGCCGGCCTGGCCGGCGGGCGGCTGCTGGCGCGCTGAGTGGTCGGGCGCCCGCCCGCCTGCCCGATCGCTCGGGGGCGGGTTGTCCGGCCGCTTGCCCGAAAGACACGTGGACACCGAATGACCGGACGGTCGGACTCCACGGGCCAACCCGCGTGACCTGCGGTTTTGCCGACCGCCGGAGCATGGCGCGGGAGCCCGCGCCGACCGTCCGGTGCAGGTTTCTGCAATTGCGAGAACATGCACTCGGGCGGCACTTGTTCACCGGCCGTCACGCTGTGAGGGTGGAGTCACGTCAGGTCGTCCGGGCAACCGCAGCCCGATGGTGGCGACTTGCTCTTCAAAACTGGATGCGAACGGTACTTCCGTACCTGCATATCGGGGGGAAGAGCGCCGGCCGGGGCGCCATGTGTGGTGATGGCCCCCGGGACCGGAGCCGGCGAGGCGTTGCTGCTCCGCCTCGCCGGAATCGCCAAGACCGTGGCGTGACACCGGCGGCCCCCGGGCCTCCCGACGTGCGACGGCACCCGGGACCTGGGGGTCCGTCGGCTCGCAGTACCGTGATCGCGTGCGGCGCGCGGTGCTGGGACCATGACCGGCAACCGTGCGGGAACACGTGGCAACCGTGGCACCTGCGTAGCCGAAGCACAGGCGTATCCGAGATCCATCCGGCAGGGAGTGTTCGAGGTGACGGCGGACTCGACGGCCGCTCCGGGCATCACCGGGCCGTCCGGCGAACCCGACGACGAGGCCCGCCGGCTCTACCTGGCCATCCTCGGCGGCGGCGGTCGCATCCCCGTCGCCGACGTCCCCGAGGCCGACCGGGCCGCGCTGCGCCGGCTCGTCGACATCGGCCTGCTGATGCCCAACCCCATGGACGCCTGCTACACCGCCGTCAGCCCGCGCTCGGTCAGCGACCGGCTCGGCGCCGAACTGCGCAGCGAGGCCACCCGGCTGCTGGTCCGCGCCGAGAACCTCCCCGGCGCCCTCGACTCCCTCACCCGCGCCTACGACGCCGTGCCCCGCCCGCCCGAGCGCTCCGGCGGCGCCGTCTACATCGAGGGCCACGTCCACATCCGCCACCGCATCTCGCAGCTGGTCTCCGACTGCCGCACCGAGGTCCTCACCGCCCAGCCCGGCCACCGCCCGGCCGACGTCCTGCAGATCGCCCTCCTGCAGGACGTCCAACTCCTGCAACGCGGCTGCTCGCTGCGGACCATCTACCAGCCGGTGGCCGTCTCCGAACCCGCCGCCCTCGCCTACGCCGACAAGGTCACCCGGCACGGCTCGCTGATCCGGATCCTGGACGAGCCGTTCCAGCGGCTGTTCGTCTTCGACCGCTCCGTGGCCGTGCTCTCCGCCAACGAGGACCACACCGCCGCCGCCTTCATCTCCGACCCGGCCGCGATCGCCTTCCTGGTCAACGCCTTCGAGCGCGACTGGGCCCGCGCCGACGCCACCGACTGGACCGCCGCCCGCGCCCACGGCCCCGCCCGCGACGCCCCCGACCGGGTCGGCCGCCTCCTCTCCCGCGGCCTCACCCAGCGCGCCGTCGCCACCCGGCTGGGGCTCAGCGAACGCACCGTCGCCGCCCACATCTCCCGTCTGCGCGAACGGCACGGCGCGCAGACGCTGTTCCAGCTCGGCTGGCTGATGAGAGGCGGCCCGGATGACCGATGAACCCACCACCGCCGAACAGGCCCTCTACCTGGCCGCCCTCGCAGCCGGCGGCCACCTGCGCGCGGCCGCCCTCACCCCCGCCGACGCCCCCGCCCTCACCGGCCTGCTGGGCCACGGCCTGCTCGCCCCTGCCGCCGCCGGCTACACGGCCGTCGACCCGCGCTCCGTCAGCGACCGCCTCGGCGCCGAACTCCGCACCGAGGCCACCCGGTTGCTCGTCCACGCCGAACACCTCCCGGCCGCCCTGGACGACCTGACCCGCGCGTACGACGCCATGCCCCGCCCGGTGGGCCCCCTGGAAGCCGTCCATGTCGAGGGCACCGCCGAGATCCGGCAGCGCATCGCCGAACTCCTCTCCGACTGCACGGAGGAACTGCTCGCCGCCCAACCCGGACCCCGCCCGGTCGCCGGCCTGCGGATGGCGATGCCCCAGGACCTCGCACTGCTCAAGCGCGGCGGCGCCATGCGAACCCTCTACCAGCCGCTGGCCTTCGCCGACCGCACGGTGGCTGAGCACGTGCGGTCCATGGCCGGACACGGCGCCCAGGTCCGGGTGCTGCAGGAGCCCTACCGGCGGATGCTGGTCTTCGACCGCTCGGTGGCCGTCATCCCCGCCGCCGACGACGAAAGCAGAGCGGCCTTCGTCCACAACGCGGCGACGGTCGCCTTCCTGGTCGCCGTCTTCGAACGCGACTGGTCCCGGGCCACCCCCGCCGACCACGCCACCACCGCCACCACGCCGCACCCCACCACCACCCGCGTCGGCCACCTCCTCCGCCAAGGACTCACCCAACGCACCATCGCGACCCGCCTCCACCTCAGCGAACGCAGCATCGCGGCCCACATCGCGCGCCTGCGCCGCCGCCACGACGCCCAGACCCTGTTCCAGCTGGGGTGGCAGATGCGGGGTGGCGGCGATGACTGAGCCCCGAACCCCGTCGGACCTGCTGACCGCGGCCCTGCCGGACGCCGCTGCCCGCGAGCTGTACCGCGCCATCCTCCGCGAGGGCGGCCGCATCCGGGCCGCCGAGGTCGGCCAGGCGGACGCCGCCGCGCTGGAACGGTTGGTCGAAGTCGGGCTGCTGGTGCCGCTGCTGATGGACGCCTCGTACAGCGCCGTGGATCCGCGCTCGGTCACCGACCGGATCGGGGTGGACATCCGGCTGATGAGCGCGCGGCTCCTGCTGGAGGCGGAGCAGCTGCCCGGGCTGATGGACGACCTCACCCAGGCCTATGACGCCGCGCCCCGGCGCAATGACGGGCCGGCAGGGGTCAGGTACCTCGCGGACATGGCGCAGATCCGGCACGAGATCGAGCAACTGGCCCAGGCGTACCGGACGGAGGGGCTGACCGCACAGCCCGGCGGGGCCCGGCCGGCCGAACTGCTGCCCGACTCGCTCGACCGGGCCCGCCGCTACCTCGAACGCGGTGGCACCATGCGGACCCTCTACGAACCGGCTGCCCGGTCGGACGGCCCGACCGTGGAGTACGCGGTCGAGACCACCCGGCTCGGTGGCGCGATCCGGGTGCTGGCCGTGCCGTTCAAGCGAATGCTGATCTTCGACCGCACCGTCGCCGTGATCCCGGCCGCGCCGGACAACAGCAGTGCCGCCTTCGTGGAGGACCCGGCGACGGTGTCCTTCCTGGTGGACGTCTTCGAGCAGCACTGGCAGCAGGCGGAAGGTGTGAACTGGGCGGCACTGGCCGGGGGCGGCACGGAGCAGCTGGTCCACGAGCAGGTCGGCCGACTCCTCGCGCAGGGCCTGACCCAGCGGACGATCGCGAGCCGCCTCGGCCTGAGCGAGCGCACGGTGGCCGGTCACATCGCGCGGCTGCGGGAGCTGTACGACGCCGAGACCCTGTTCCAGCTCGGCTGGCAGATGCGCGGAGCCCGGACGGGGGAGTCCGGTGCGTGAGCTGCCGGGCCGCGAGTGGAGGTCAGCCGGTGGCGGCGTTGCTCGGCCAGTAGCCGGTCGGGCCGACGGCCGGGGGCTGCTGGCGGGGAACGGTGAACTGCTCGCCGGGGGCGGTCCAGAAGCCCTCGCGCAGGGAGAGCGCCATGCCGGCCCAGTCCAGGGCGGTCTCCACGGTGTGGTGGAGGGCCTCCTGCGACCAGGTGTCGTCGAAGACCAGCGGCAGCACGGGGGCGACCTGCTCGATGGTGGCGATCAGCGGGTTGTGCGTGATCGCTTCGTCCACCAGCAGGACGATCGGCTTCCGCAGCGCCGACGCCCACCCCAGCTCCAGGCTCACCCCGGCGGACAGCGGTGCGCCGACGTACGCGAAGACCAGGTCGGCGGACTGCAGGGCCCGGAAATCCGAGGGGACCCGCGGCTCGGGGGCCCGGCCGGCGACGGTCCAGGCATCGCTGTGGTGCGCGCTGTACACGGCGGCGCCGCTTCGCAGGAGCGTGGTGCGAAGCGTCGTCAGCCGCGTCCGGCTGGCCAGGGTCACCACACTGTCCGCCGGCCCGGTCAGTCGCATCAACGGCGCGGCCAGGAAGACTCGTGCACGCCGGCCCTCAGGGGCCTGGCTGTCGTGGTGACGCAGGTAGGGCTCGGTCATTGTCGACTCCGGGAGAAGGCCGACCGGGGGAGTAAGCGTCGGCGGATACGTTGGACCAGGGGTGCCCAAACTGATGGGACATGGTGGTTAGTTGAGTGGGAAATTGAAGGTACATCGGCAAGTGTGGTGAACTTGGACGGACCATCGAGAGCGAACTGATCGTCCATCGGGCGCAGTGGCGACGTCCAGGTTTGCGAGGTGGCATCTGGATGCCTGGCAGAGAGATGACGCACTGCGGGAGTGCAGCGGCGTGACATAGTCCGGCGCTATGCGGCAACATGTGTTCAGTCGTTCTACTGCTGGCCGTTTGTTTGATAACGGGTCTGAGGGAAGGGGCGGGCGTATGTCTCGCATGCACCGGTACGTCCGAAAGGTCGTTCTTCCTCTCGTCGTGGGTGCGGTGGCGCTGCTCGCCATCACGGCCACCGTGGCGGGGGGCGAGTATGTCGACGGCGAGCAGGCGAGTGCCACGGTCACCGTTGTCGCCTCCGATACGCATTGGACCTAGCCGGTCCGGCGCGCACCGCTTCCCTTTACGGCTGCTCGCCAGGCTCGTGGGACGCTCGCCCCAGGACGTAGCCCAGTTGAAAAAGCGAGTCGACGTTGTAGTCGTCGCGCATTTCGGCGATATGGCGGGCCAGCGTCCGCTCGCTTATGCCGAGCCGGCGGGCAATCACGCGATGATTCGTCCCGGACAGCAGCAGCTCGATGATCGTCTGCCGGAGCCGCGAAACGACTTCCTGTGGGACCGTCCGTTCGCCGTCGAACTCCAGGGCACGGCCCCAGTTGCGCTCGAATACTTCTTCCACCAGGTATTTGATCACGGACTGATCGTGGATGAACGCGGCCAGGCTCATGTCGTCGGCCACCGGGATGACCGCTATTCGGCGGTCGATGATGATCAGTCTGGTGTAGGGCTCGTCGAGGGTCCTGAATTGCCATCCCGCAGTGGCCAGGGTGGCGACATAGTCACGTGTGGGTTGATGGTAGCGAGTGCTGGCATGGTAAATCGTGCGCATGCTCGCGCCCCGGCGTAGCTTTGCGAGGTCGTCCTCCAGACCGGCGGCCAGGACCCCGGGCGGACGCGGTCCGCCAGGCTGCATGGCGAGCGCTTCCTCCGGGCCGCCCGCCTGGGCCTGCTGGAGCCGCTGATTTATCAACGCCTTCCCGTGTACATATTCGACCTGTCCGCCTTCCTGTCCTCGGGAATGGAAGGCTTCCGCGAGATCGCTGAGGTCGGCGGGGAGTGAAACGGCGCGGGACAGCAAATCCAGCGCCTGGCGCTGCCAGGCGAAGCTCAAACTGGTGGAAAGCTGGGCGGGGTCGACGGCGGCAAATACTCCGGGCTCGTCGATATCGGGCACCAGAAGGCCCAGGGCAATCAGTTCGTCGAACGCGACGGCTTCCTGCGGATCGTCGTCCTTTCGGACCAGTCGACCGTTCTCCCGGAGAGTGGCCAGATACAGTGCCCGGGCGTCTGCTGACAGGGCGCGCGACCCATCCGGCATGAAGCCTGGTTGCTCGCGGCCGTTCATCCTCGTCTCCTTGTCGTAGGCCGGCCAATACTGTCAGAGAGTCGGTGCCTTGCTGCGGAGTTGATCTTAGGCTGAGCAGGATGTCCGGCGTGGAGATTCGCGGACCTGGATGACGGTAGAGCGCTCAAGTCTGCACTCTCTCACCAACACCAAGCCGCCGGCACCCCCCCGACCAGAGGGAACCGGCGGCAGTGGCCGAAGAGGCTGGTCAGCGCTTGGGCCGCCACACCACCAGGGCGCTCGACTGCGTCGGCGGCTGGTAGGGCACCAGGTCGCGGCGGTAGGAGGCGTGGATGGTGGCCTCGCGCTGCTGGAGGGTGGTCGCGGCGCCTTCGAGCGAGTCGGCGAGTTCGGCGATGCGCGACTGGAGGGCGGTGACCTGGTTCTCCAGCTCGATGATCCGCTTGATGCCGGCCAGGTTGATGCCCTCGTCCTGCGAGAGGCGCTGGACCTCGCGCAGCTGCTGGATGTCGCGGGCGGAGTAGCGGCGGCCGCGGCCGGCGGTGCGGTCGGGGCAGACCAGACCGAGGCGGTCGTACTGGCGCAGCGTCTGCGGGTGCAGGCCCGAGAGCTCGGCGGCGACCGAGATCACGTACACCGGGGTGTCCTCGGTCAGGACGTACTGCGGGGGCGGGGCGGAGCGGCGGGCGCGCGGGGCGCCGCCGGGGAGGCCTTCGCCCACACCGGGACCGATCGGGCCGCCGGGGCCCAGCGGACCGAGGGGGCTGCTGTCGGGGGTCATCTGGTCGTCACGCTCCCTTCGCCGCCTTGAACAGGGCGGCTCGTGGGTCGTCGGAGGCGGTGGCCTCGCGGTACTGCTCCAGGGCCGTCAGCGCGTCGCCGGTGACGTGCTGGGGCACCACGACCTCCACGGTGACCAGAAGGTCGCCGCGGGTGCCGTCCTTGCGGGTGGCGCCCTTGCCGCGGGCCCGCAGGGTGAGGCCGTTGGCGCTGCCGGGGGGCAGCTTGAGCTTCACCGAAGGGCCGTTGAGCGTCGGCACCTCGATGGTGCCGCCCAACGCGGCTTCGGGGAAGGTGACGGGCACGGTCACGGTGAGGTTGTCGGCCTTGCGCCCGAAGACGGCGTGGGGGTCGACGTGCACGGTGACGTAGAGGTCGCCGGACTGGCCGCCGCGCTCGCCCTGGGCGCCCTTGCCCTTGAGACGGATGCGCTGGGCGTCCTGGACGCCGGCCGGGATCCGGACCTGCATGGTGCGGGCGGAACTGGCCCGGCCGCTGCCGTGGCAGTCCGGGCACGGGTCGTCGACGATCATGCCTCGGCCGCGGCAGTCCCGGCAGGGCTCGGAGAGGGCGAAGGCGCCCTGGCCGCGGCTGACGGTGCCGGCGCCGACGCAGGTGGGACAGACCCGGGGAGTGGTGCCGGCCTTGGCGCCGGTCCCGCTGCAGGTGCGGCAGGGGGCCTGGCTGGTCATCCGGAGCGGGACGGTCGCGCCGTCGACGGCCTCCTCGAAGGAGAGCGTCACCTCGGTCTCGACATCGGCACCCCGCCGGGGCTGGGGCTGGCGGCCGCCGCGGTTGAAGAGGCCGCCGAAGACGTCGCCGATCCCGCCGCCGCCGCCGGCGCCGCCGCCCTGGCTGCCGCTGAAGAGGTCGCCGAAGTCGAAGCTGTAGTTGCCGCCGCCGGGGCCGCCGGAGCGGAAGCCGCCGTTGGCGAAGAGGGTGCGCGCCTCGTCGTACTCCTTGCGGCGCTTCTCGTCCGACAGGACGTCATAGGCCTCGGAGATGTCCTTGAAGCGCTCCTCGGCCTTGCTGTCACCCTTGTTCGCATCGGGGTGGAACTCGCGCGCCAGCTTGCGGTACGTCTTCTTGATCTCGGTGGCGGAGGCGTCCTTGGGCACGCCGAGGACCTTGTAGTAGTCCTTCTCCACGTAGTCCTTGCCGCTCATGCGCCAACCTCGCTTCGCTCGGATGCCGCTTCGCGGAACGCGCGCCCCCGATTGATTCGCTCGCTGCGCTCGCTCATGCGCCCACCTCGCTTCGCTCGGCAGCCGCTTCGCGGAACGCGCGCCCCCGATTGATTCGCTCGCTGCGCTCGCTCATGGCTGCCGCCACCTCCCACGATCCATAGTCAATGTGCTGTCAAGAGACAGGGACAGGGTGCTGTCAACGGAGACGGCGCTGCGGAGCCGGCCGTCGTACTGGACGACGTACGACTCCGCAGCGCACAGGTTGTCAGCTCTCCGAGCCACCGTCGGCCTTGTCGGCGTCCGCGGCCTTGTCGGCGTCGGGCGCGGCGGTGGTCTGGGTGCCCGGCTGGGGCTCCGCGACCGCCACCATCGCCGGGCGGATGATCCGCTCGCCGATCCGGTAGCCGGGCTGGAGGATCTGGACACAGGTGTCCTCGGTGACGTCCGAGGAGTAGCTGTGCATCAGCGCCTCGTGCATGGTCGGGTCGAAGGGCTCGCCCTCCTTGCCGAACTGCTGGAGGCCCAGCTTGGCCACGACCGTCTCCAGGGACTCGGCGACGGACTTGAAGCCGCCCGTCACCTCGCCGTGCTCGCGGGCCCGGCCGATGTCGTCCAGGACCGGGATCAGCGACTCCAGGATGTTGGAGACGGCGATCTCGCGGACCGTCAGACGGTCGCGCTCGACCCGCTTGCGGTAGTTCTGGTACTCGGCCTGGAGGCGCTGGAGGTCCGCCGTCCGCTCGGCCAGCTCGCGCTTGGCCGCGGCCGCGTCGCCCGCGCCCTCGGTGCTGTCACCGGCTGCGGCGGCCTCCTCGGCGGCCTTGATCACGGCCTCCTCGGCGGCGGAGTCGTCGCCGGGCTCAGCACCCTGCGGCTTCTCCGTCATGCCGCACCGCCCTTGGGCTTCTCGTCGTCCACGATCTCGGCGTCGACGACGTCGTCGTCCTTGGCGCCGGCGGCGTCACCGGCCGGGGCGGCACCGGCGGCGTCGGCGTTGGCGTACAGCGCCTGGCCGAGCTTCTGGGCGGTGGTGGAGACCTTCTCGGAGGCGTCGCGGATGGCCGCGATGTCCTCGCCCTTCAGGGCCTCCTTGAGCTCGCCGATGGCGGCCTCGACCTCGGTCTTGACGTCGGCCGGGAGCTTCTCGGCGTTGTCGGCGATGAACTTCTCGGTCGAGTAGACGAGCTGCTCGGCCTGGTTGCGGGTCTCGACCGACTCGCGGCGCTTGTGGTCCTCCTCCGCGTACTGCTCGGCCTCGCGCATCATGCGCTCGATGTCGTCCTTCGGCAGCGCGGAGCCACCGGTGACGGTCATCTTCTGCTCCTTGCCGGTGCCGAGGTCCTTCGCGCCGACGTGCATGATGCCGTTGGCGTCGATGTCGAAGGTGACCTCGATCTGGGGCAGGCCGCGGGGGGCCGGCGGGAGACCGGTCAGCTCGAACATGCCGAGCTTCTTGTTGTACGCGGCGATCTCGCGCTCGCCCTGGTAGACCTGGATCTGCACGGACGGCTGGTTGTCCTCGGCCGTGGTGAAGATCTCGGAGCGCTTGGTCGGGATCGTGGTGTTGCGCTCGATCAGCTTGGTCATGATGCCGCCCTTGGTCTCGATGCCGAGGGACAGCGGGGTGACGTCGAGCAGCAGGACGTCCTTGACCTCGCCCTTGAGGACACCGGCCTGGAGCGCGGCGCCGATGGCGACGACCTCGTCCGGGTTGACGCCCTTGTTGGCGTCCTTGCCGCCGGTCAGCTCGCGGACGAGCTCGGCGACGGCGGGCATGCGGGTCGAGCCGCCGACCAGGACGACGTGGTCGATCTCGGAGAGGGCGATGCCCGCGTCCTTGATGACGTTGTGGAACGGGACCTTGCAGCGCTCCAGCAGGTCCGCGGTCAGCTGCTGGAACTGGGCCCGGGTGAGCTTCTCGTCCAGGTGCAGCGGGCCCTCGGCGGAGGCCGTGATGTAGGGCAGGTTGATCGAGGTCTCGGAGGACGAGGACAGCTCGATCTTGGCCTTCTCGGCAGCCTCGCGCAGACGCTGCAGGGCCATCTTGTCCTTCGACAGGTCGACACCGTGGCCGGCCTGGAAGACCTTCACCAGGTGGTCGACGACCTTCTGGTCCCAGTCGTCACCACCGAGGTGGTTGTCACCGTTGGTGGCCTTCACCTCGACGACCCCGTCGCCGATCTCCAGCAGCGAGACGTCGAAGGTGCCGCCGCCGAGGTCGAAGACCAGGATGGTCTGGTCGTCCTTGTCCAGGCCGTAGGCCAGGGCGGCCGCGGTCGGCTCGTTGACGATGCGCAGGACGTTGAGGCCCGCGATCTCACCGGCCTCCTTGGTGGCCTGGCGCTCGGAGTCGGAGAAGTACGCCGGGACGGTGATGACGGCGTCGGTGACCGTCTCGCCCAGGTACGCCTCGGCGTCGCGCTTCAGCTTCTGCAGCACGAAGGCGCTGATCTGCTGGGGGTTGAAGTCCTTGCCGTCCAGGTTGATCTTCCACCCGGTGCCCATGTGGCGCTTGACCGAGCGGATGGTCCGGTCGACGTTGGTGACCGCCTGGCGCTTGGCCACCTCGCCGACCAGCACCTCGCCGTTCTTGGCGAAGGCCACGACGGACGGCGTGGTCCGCGCGCCCTCGGCGTTCGTGATGACGGTGGGCTCGCCACCCTCAAGGACGCTGACGACCGAGTTCGTCGTACCGAGGTCGATGCCGACCGCGCGTGCCATCGTTGGTACCTCCACGAAAGAGTTGAGCTTTACGGGCTCAAGGATGCACGACTCGGCGGGGAGCGTCAACAGCCATGAGTCGGTGGCGCTCAACTTTGCTGAGCGTTTCCCGGAGGCCTCCCGGGTGCTTCGCACGGGTGGGGCGGGGCGGATCCGGCGGGCGGGCGTGGTGAGTGTGGACTCACGTGACTGCCGCCATACGTTGGGCATCTTCTGGAGAAGAGTTGACAAACGGTAATGTCCGGGCCGTCGGCCCAAGAAGTTACCGACGAGTACAATCGCTCCGTAGCACCGCCAACAGATACCGCCAACTCAGCAAAGCCGCAGGAGACGGAGAGCCGATGCAACTAGCAGCGATCGTCATCTCGCTGGTCACGTTCGTGATCGGCACCGCGCTCGCCGCCCGTGCGGCGCTGTACATCTTCAAGGTGGTGCGGACCGGCCAGTCCGACCCCACCAGGTTCGGGCAGCCCGTGCAGCGGGTGAAGACCGTGGCGGTCGAGTTCGTCGGCCACACCCGGATGAACCGCTGGGGCATCGTCGGCATCGCGCACTGGTTCGTCGCGGTCGGCTTCTTCAGCCTGGTCCTGACCATCGTCAACGCCTTCGGCCAGCTCTTCGACGCCGAGTTCGCGCTGCCGATCATCGGTCACTGGATGCTCTGGCAGCTCTTCGTCGAGCTGGTCGGCACCCTCACCACGGTCGGCATCGTGACCCTGATCGTGATCCGGCTGCTCAGCCTGCCGTCCCGGTCCGGCCGCAAGTCCCGGTTCGCCGGCTCGATCGCCTGGCAGGCCTTCTACGTCGAGTACACGATCCTCGGCATCGGCCTCTGCATCCTGATGCTGCGCGCCCTGGAGGGTGCCCTCAACGGCGTCGACTCGTACGGGCCCGAGCACCTGATCTCGTACCCGCTGGTCTCCGCGCTCGACGGGCTGGCGCCCGGCACGCTGGAGAACCTGATCTACTTCTTCGCGATGCTGAAGATCTGCATCTCGTTCGCGTGGGCGACCACCATCGGCATCAACCCCTCGATGGGTGTCGCCTGGCACCGCTTCCTCGGCTTCTTCAACATCTACTTCAAGCGCGAGGAGGACGGCGGCACCGCGCTCGGCGCCCTGCGCCCGATGGCCAGCGACGGCGCCCCGATCGACTTCGAGGACCCGGCCGACGACGCCGTCTTCGGCGTCTCCCAGGTCGAGCACTTCTCCTGGAAGGGCATCCTCGACTTCTCCACCTGCACCGAGTGCGGCCGCTGCCAGTCCCAGTGCCCCGCCTGGAACACCGGCAAGCCGCTCTCGCCCAAGCTGCTGATCATGAGCCTGCGCGAGCACGCCTTCGGCAAGGCGCCGTACCTGCTGGCCGGCGGCGGCAAGGACATGGAGGGCGCGGAGAAGGCCACCGCCGAGCAGCTCGCCGGCGTCCCGGCCGCCGCCCTCGCCGAGGCCGAGCGCCCGCTGATCGGCACCGCCGAGGAGAACGGCGTCATCGACCCGGACGTCCTGTGGTCCTGCACCACCTGCGGCGCCTGCGTCGAGCAGTGCCCGGTGGACATCGAGCACATCGACCACATCGTCGACATGCGCCGCTACCAGGTGATGATCGAGTCCTCGTTCCCGACCGAGGCCGGGACGATGCTCAAGAACCTGGAGAACAAGGGCAACCCGTGGGGCATGGCCACCAAGGCCCGCCTCGACTGGGTCAAGGAGCTGAAGAAGGAGACCGGCATCGAGGTGCCGGTGATCGGTGAGGACATCGACCCCGCCGAGGTCGAGTACCTCTACTGGGTCGGCTGCGCCGGCGCCCTGGAGGACCGCGCCAAGAAGACCACCAAGGCCTTCGCGGAGCTGCTGCACACCGCCGGCGTACAGTTCGCGATCCTCGGCAAGGAGGAGTCCTGCACCGGTGACTCCGCCCGCCGCCTGGGCAACGAGTTCCTCTTCCAGATGCTCGGCGCGCAGAACGTCGAGACCCTGAACGCGGCGCTGGAGGACGCTCCGAAGAAGCGGATCGTCGCCACCTGCCCGCACTGCTTCAACACCATCGCCAACGAGTACCCGCAGCTGGGCGGCCACTTCGAGGTCATCCACCACACCCAGCTGCTGCAGCACCTGATCGACGAGGGCAAGCTCGTCCCGGTCAACCCGGTCGAGGGCCTGATCACCTACCACGACCCCTGCTACCTGGGCCGCCACAACAAGGTCTACAGCCCGCCGCGCGAGATCATGGACAAGGTCCCCGGTCTGCGCCAGCAGGAGATGCACCGCCACAAGGAGCGCGGCTTCTGCTGCGGCGCCGGTGGCGCGCGGATGTGGATGGAGGAGCGGATCGGCAAGCGGATCAACACCGAGCGCGTGGACGAGGCGCTGTCCCTCAACCCGGACATCGTCTCCACCGCCTGCCCGTTCTGCCTGGTGATGCTCTCCGACTCGGTCAACGGGAAGAAGAACGAGGGCGCGGCCAAGGAGCACCTGAAGGTGGTCGACGTCGCCCAGCTGCTGCTCGACTCGGTCAAGGCGGCCCCGCCGGCCGAGGCGGAGCCGGAGACGGTCGACGCCTGAGGCGTGGGGCGTGGGAACTGAGGCGTGGGGCCTGACGTCTGAGGCCTGAGCGCCCCGGTGTTCGACAGTTCTGTTACAACTGCCCGGCCCGGTGGGTGCGACGAGCGCCCGCCGGGCCGGGCTTTTCGCCGGGCCCGGCGGCGGGCTTTTCGCCTGGGTTCCACCGGGCCCTCACCCGGCTTTCCACCGGTCGTCGCAGGCCGGACTGGTCCGGCCGGGGCGCCAACCACCGGACCACCGGGAGGCGTCCCGGTTGGAAGGAAATACAGTAGGCGCCTGACCGGCCCTGTGCCGGTCGACCCGTTCCGGTCCACCGGACGGGTGTCCAGACCACCGACGGAGGTATCGGCCCGCCGGGCCGGGCCGCAGAGACCACAAGGGGAACAGCGCAGACCATGACCGAGGCGATCATGCTGGTCGGTGGTAAGGGCACGCGACTGCGTCCGCTGACCACCCACACCCCGAAGCCCATGCTGCCCGTGGCAGGCGTCCCGTTCATCGCGCACCAGCTGGCCCGTGCGGCCGCCGCGGGGGTCACCCGCGTGGTGCTGGCCACCTCGTACCTGGCCGAGGTATTCGAGGACCACTTCCAGGACGGCACCCCGTACGGCATCGAGCTGGTCTACCTGACCGAGCGCGAGCCGCTCGGCACCGGCGGCGCGATCCGCAACGCCGCCTCCGGGCTCACCTGCGGCCCCGACGAGCCGGTCCTCGTCTTCAACGGAGACATCCTGTCCGGCGTCGACATCGCCGCCCTGCGGGACGGCCACGTGGCCGCAGGGGCCGACGTCACCCTGCACCTCACCCGGGTCGAGGACCCGCGCGCGTTCGGGCTGGTCCCGACCGACGAGAACGGCCGGGTGCTGGAGTTCCTGGAGAAGCCGGAGACGCCCGAGCAGATCGTCACGGACCAGATCAACGCCGGCTGCTACGTCTTCACCCGGTCCGTGATCGACCGCATCCCGGCCGGCCGGGAGGTCTCCGTCGAGCGCGAGACCTTCCCCGAGCTGCTGGCCACCGGCGCGCTGCTGCGCGGCGTCGTGGACACCTCGTACTGGCTGGACCTCGGCACCCCGGCCGCCTTCGTCCGCGGCTCGGCCGACCTGGTGCTCGGCAAGGTCGACTCCCCGGCCGTCCCCGGCCCGACCGGCGACGCCCTGCTGCTGCCCGGCGCGACCGTCCACCCGGGCGCGGTGCTGAGCGGCGGCAGCGTCGTCTCCGAGGGCGCGGTGGTCGAGGCCGGCGCGATCGTCGAGAGCAGCGTCATCCTGCCCGGCGCGGTGATCGGCCCGGACGGCCTGGTCAAGGACTCCATCGTGGGCGCCTACGCCACCATCGGCGACCGGACGGCGCTGGACGGCGCGGTGATCGGCGACGGCGCGATCGTCGAGGCCGACAACGAGCTGCCGAGCGGCATCCGGATCGCCTGCGGCACGCTGCTGCCGGTCGGCGCCGTCCGCACCTCGGCCGGCCCGGGCGGCTGCCCGGCCGGGACCACGGCCGCCGCGGCGGTGCACGCGCCCAAGGTGTCCGCACAGCGCTGAGCGCGAGCGGGCCGCCCGGCCGTCACAGGCTCGCTGCAAACCGGCCCCGGCCCGGCCGCCGGCCGACGCGGAGTCAGCCGGACGGGTACCTTCGGATCGTGGCTGGTAATCGATACGACAGCGGTCAGGGCGCCGACCCCCACGGCGGGTGGTCGGCGCCTCCGCCCTCGGCGGGGGTGCCCGGGGGGCACGGGCAGGCGGACGGGCCGGAGTACTTCACCGCCCCGCACCGGGGAGCGCCGGGGGGCGGCCAGGGACACGGCGGTGGCCAGGCCCAGGGTGGGGGACAGGCCCACGGCGGCCAGGGCGGGCACGACCCGTACGCCGCCGACCAGCCCGGCCACACCCGGGCGTTCCCGACCGGCGGTGACCCGTACGGTGGTGAGCCGTACCCGTACCAGGGGCAAGGGCAGGGGTACCCGCAGGAGTACGGGCAGCCGTACCCGGACGGCGGCTACGACCAGGGCGGGCCCTACGGCTACGGCCAGGACCAGGCGTACGGCCAGGAGCAGGCGTACGGCCAGGACCAGGGCTACGCCCAGGACAACGTGGCCGTCTACCGGGCCGGCGGCCAGTCCGCCCCGCACGTCTCCGGCCCGCGCCCGACCTGGCGCGAGCTGCTGACCGGCCTCTTCCGCAACCCGACCGCGACCTTCGACCGCACCCGCGACCACCAGGTCTGGCTCCCCGCGCTCACCGTCTCGCTGCTCTACGGCGCGCTGGCCGTGCTCGGCATCGGCCTGACCCGCGACGACGTCTTCAAGTCGGCCTTCGGCGTCGCCCTCACCGCCATCCTCGCCGCCGCGGTCTGCTTCACCCTGGCCGGCGCCATGCTCGGCGGGGTGACGTACGCGCTGGCCCGCCAGTTCGGCGGGGACGGCCCGTGGAAGTCGACGGTCGGCCTGGCCGTGCTGATCGGCTGGACGACGGACGCGCCCCGGCTGCTGCTGGCCCTGGTGCTGCCCTCCGACAACATCGTGGTCCAGGCCGTCGGCTGGGCGACCTGGGTGCTCTGCGCCGTGCTGCTGACCACCATGGTTCGCCGGCTGCACGACCTGCCCTGGGGCAAGGCGGCCGGCGCGGCCGCGCTGCAGCTCCTGGCGCTGCTGGTGCTGATCAAGCTGCCGACCCTGGGCTGAGCCCGCAGGCCCGGGACCGGGCGCTGCCCGCGCCACGCGGTGCCGGGAGAGAATGGACGACGGGCCCCGCCTGCGGGGCCCGTTCCGCTTCCACCACCCTCACGCGCACGGAGCCAGGAAATGACCCTCCCCACCACCCACGTCAGCTTCCCGGCCGGGGCGGTGACCGGCGAGTCCCCGGTGCTCGCGGTGCACCCGCTGGACGGCGGACGGTACGCGGTCGTCACCGAGGCGACCCCGTTCCACCCGCTCGACCACACCTGGCCCGACCAGCCCGCCGACCTCGGCACCCTCACCGTCGACGGCACCGAGCTGGCCGTCGTCGACTGCCTGACCGGCGCGGTCGGCCCGGATGGCGGCGCGCCGCTGGTCGGCGCCGACATTCCGGTCCGCCGCGGCGACGAGGAGTGGTCCTGGCTGGTCCTGCACGTGGTCGACGGCGACCCGGGCGACCTGGCCGGCAAGGTGGCGGTGCTCGCCGTCGACGCCGAGCGCCGCGCCGCCCTCTGCGCCTCGCACAGCGGCTGCCACCTGCTCGCCCTCGCCCTGAACGCTGCCCTGGCCCCGCGCTGGCGCAAGGACCCGGGCCGCGCCGACGCGTTCGGCAACCCGGACTTCGACAGTCTCGCGATGGCCACCTCGGTGATGGACACCGAGGCGAGCACCGACACCTACCGGCTCGGCAAGTCGCTCCGCAAGAAGGGCTTCACCACCGAGGCGACCGAGGACTTCCCGGCCCTCGCCGACGCCCTGCCCGCCCTCACCGAGGCCGTCAACCGGCAGCTGGCCGCCTGGGTCGCCGCCGACGCCGCCGTCCGCATCGACGTCCCCGGCCCCGAGCTGACCGCGCGCCGCCAGTGGCACTGCGAGCTGCCCGAGGGCCCCGCGCAGATCTTCTGCGGCGGCACCCACCTGCACCACCTCGGCGAGCTGGCCGAGCTCCGCACCGAGCTGCGCCTCTCCGAGGACGGCAGCGAGCTGGTCGCCGTCACCCGCCCCAAGCGCGCCTGAGCGGGCGCTGAGCCGGTCCTTCGGTCCCTGAGCGGCCCCTAGCGGTCCCTGAGCCGGCTGGCGCCCCTGGGCGGGCCTGGGTGGGCCTGTAACGCCGAGGGCGGCCACCCCATCGTCCGGGGGTGGCCGCCCGCTGTGCGTGCGCTCTGCGTCGTCTTCTTCTCTGATCCTCGGATCAGATCTTCGTACGGTGGAAGTTCAGGAACGAGCGGGACGGCGTCGGGCCGCGCTGCCCCTGGTAGCGCGAGCCGTAGCGCGCCGAGCCGTACGGGTGCTCGGACGGCGAGGAGAGCCGGAACAGGCAGAGCTGCCCGATCTTCATGCCCGGGTAGAGCTTGATCGGCAGCGTCGCGACGTTCGACAGCTCCAGCGTGACGTGCCCGCTGAAGCCGGGGTCGATGAAGCCGGCCGTGGAGTGCGTCAGCAGGCCGAGCCGGCCCAGGCTGGACTTGCCCTCCAGCCGCGAGGCGACGTCGTCGGGCAGCGTGATGACCTCGTACGTCGACGCCAGCACGAACTCGCCCGGGTGCAGGATGAAGGCGTCGTCGCCCTCCGGCTCGACCAGCCGAGTCAGGTCCGGCTGCTCCTCGGAGGGGTCGATGTGCGGGTAACGGTGGTTCTCGAAGACCCGGAAGAAGCGGTCCAGTCGCACATCGATACTGGAGGGCTGGATCATCGCAGGGTCGAACGGGTCGATCATGACCCGGCCCTTGTCGATTTCGGTCCGGATGTCCTTGTCAGAGAGCAGCACGCTTCGAGGTTACGTGCACGACACGGCCCCGGACGAATCGCCCGGGGCCGCACCCGTCACTCCTGCCACGCTTCCGCGCCGCTTCCGCCTCGGTCAGGCCAGGAACTCCGCGGCCTCCAGCCGCATCGCCCGGGCCAGTTGCGGCGCGGACAGCTCCTGCACGTCGGCCAGCACCGAACTCCGCAGCCGTCCACACTGCGGACAGCGGATCAACCGGCCGGGCCCCAGCCGGCCGGGCCCGAGATTCTGCATCGGGAACGTGGTGGTGCTGAACAGGTGCCCCTCGGCACAACGAACGACGGCGCGCTGCTCCATCGGTCCCCTTCCCATCCTTACCCCAGTACTCACCCGTACTCATCGCGCCCCGAACGGGCCGAGGCCCCCGGGACAGCGTCACATTAGGGGAAGTTCCGGACATTCCACACCGCGGCTCGCCGCCCCCGAACCCACCCGCCGGAGCACTCTCACGCGGCCCAAACAGTACGCCCCCCGCCCTGCCCCCAGCCGCCTCCGCCACGGCCCCCCGCCACCTGTGCAACCGGCGTCACGGATGGGGTACAGTGATGGCGGATCGAGCGGTCTCTGACGGCTCATCAGGCGGGCGTAGTTTAATGGTAGAACATGAGCTTCCCAAGCTTATAGCGCGAGTTCGATTCTCGTCGCCCGCTCCAGTAGTAAAGGCCCAGGTCAGGGACATGATCCCCGATCTGGGCCTTTGCTGTTGGCGTGCTGCTTTCGGCCGTCGTGCCCCTCGGGCGCCCTGTTGGTCGGGCATGCCTGTTCCGAGCTCCCGGGTGAGTTCCACATCCATGCCATGGCTCATCTGCCCCTGGGGGCAGGTGACTTGTCGGCGGTCGAAGTCGATGCGGATGTTGCCCCGGTCGAAGCCTTCGTGCCCGCGGGCGAAAACCCCGGGCGGCCGTCGCGCGGGTGCCGGCCGACGACGGCCGGGAGCGTCGGCTCAATGGGTGGGCGGGGTCCAGTCGGCGGGCAGGCCGGACTGGGTGAGGACGGAGTTGAGGCTGTAGTAGTCCTGGTCGGAGGCGATCCGGTGGTGCTCGCCGAGGTCGAGGAGGGTGGCCATCGGCACGGCGAACGGCTTGGGGGCACCCTTGAGGTGGCCGGAGTAGACGGCTTTGACGGTGATGTGGGGACCGTCCTGGTGGGTGGCCTTCACCGTGACGTGGACGTCGTCGATGAGGCTGTCGGTGCGGGCCTTCCACCCCGCGATCTCCTGGCGGCCGTGGAAGGTGACGCCCACGCCCTGGTCGGTGTAGGTGCTGTCCGCGGTGAACAGGGCGCCGAGCGCCTGGGGGTCGGCGCCGTTCCATGCGGCGGCCCATGCGGCGACGGCCTTCGGCAGGCGCGGTGCGGCGGGCTGTGCGGCGGCGGCAGTGGTGCCGAGTACGGCGCAGACGGCCGTGGCGCTGAGCAGTGCGGTCAGGGTGCGGCGCGGGCTGGACGTCATGGTGGTGCTCCTTCGGGTGGCGGTGGGTCGACAGGAGGGTCCGTGGGATCGGCGCGCGTCAGGGGGTCAGCACGACCTTGCCGGAGACGGTGCCCGACTCGGCCAGGCGCAGGGCTTCGGCGGCCTCGGCGAGCGGCAGTTGGGCGGCGATGCGGGCGGTGACCTCGCCGCGGCGGACGGCGGCGAAGACCTCGGTGAGGTCGGCGCGCAGCCGGGCCCGGAAGCGGTCCTTGTTCAGCGGGCGGCCGGCCCAGATGTTGTAGAAGTGGGCGCGGCGTCCGTTGGGCAGGGTGTTCCAGAGCCAGGTGCGGGCGAGGATCTTCAGGACGGGCCACTGCTTGGAGCCGGAGTCGTCGCGGGTGGAGGCGCTGCCGTAGGAGATGAGGGTGCCGCCGGGGGCGAGCAGATGCCAGGAGTCGACGACGCTCCGGCCGCCGACGTGGTCGAAGACGGCGTCCACTCCGCCGGGTGCCAGTTCGCGGACGTGCGCGGGCACGTCGCCGGCCCGGTAGTCGACCGGGAGGACGCCCAGGTCGCGCAGGGCGTCGTGGTGCCGGGCGGAGGCCGTGCCGATCACCTTCACGCCAGCCGCGCGGGCGAGTTGGACCAGGACCGAGCCGACGCCGCCGCCGGCGCCGTGCACCAGGACGGTCTGGCCGGCGCGCACCCGGGCCTTGCGGTGAAGCATCTGCCAGGCCGTGATGCCGTTGACCACGACGGTCTCGGCCTCCGCCGCCGTGAGGCCCTCCGGGACTCGGACCGCGTCGTCGGCGTCGACGACGACGTGGCTGGCCCACCCGCCGACCTTCACCAGGGCGGCCACCCGCTGCCCGGCCAGGGCCGGGTCGACACCCGCGCCGGTGGCCAGCACCCGGCCGACCAGGTCGTAGCCGGGCACGAACGGGAAGGCCGGCTGGTCGTAGTACCGCCCGCGGCGCATCTGCTGCTCGGCGAACGAGACGCCGGTCGCCTCCATGGCGACCACGATCTGCCCCCGGCCCGCCTCCGGAACGGTGCTCTCGCGGATCTCCAGGCCCTCCGGCGCCACGATGCCCGGCAGGACGACCTCGATGCGACGTTCGGTGCTCATGATCGCCTCTTTCTCGTAGATGCTTTCGCGTTCGTTAGAAGTTGTAGCACCATCGAAATGTGAGAGTCAAGAGCGATGGTGATAGCCTCTAACTAACAGTGGTCGGAGAGAGGAAGGCGGGTCATGGGCGAACCGGGTACGAGGACACCGAGGGGGCGCTACCGGGCGCAGGTGCAGGAGGAGATCAAGCAGCACGCCTGGGGGCAGATCGCCACCGCCGGGGCCTCAGCGCTGTCCCTCAATGCCATCGCCAAGCAGATGGGCATGAGCGGACCGGCCCTCTACCGGTACTTCGCCAACCGCGACCAGCTGATCACCGAGCTCGTCAGGGACGCGTACCGCAGCCTGGCCGACACCTTCGCCGCCCGCATCGAGGCCGGCACCGACCTCGAAGGCCTGGCGCAGGCGCTGCGCCGGTGGGCCCTGGACGATCCCCAGCGGTACCTTCTCGTCTACGGCACTCCCGTGCCCGGGTACGAAGCGCCCGAGGACACCACGCGCATCGCCGGCGAGATCATGGCGCACCTCCTCGACGCCTGCGCCGCCGGGCAGCCGCCCGCCACGCCGCACCCGCTCGACAGCCACCTCGCCGAGAACCGAGCCTGGGCCGGAGAACACCCGGCCCCGTCATCGGTGCTCCGTCGGGCCCTCACCTTCTGGACCCGCCTGCACGGCGTCCTCTCGCTCGAACTCGCCGGGCACTTCACCGGCATGGGATTCGACCCTGCCGAGCTCTACGCCGACGAGGTGCGAGTACTCGGGGGCCGGCGGGGCTGACGCCCCGCTGCCGGCTGAGGAGAAGCAGTACCACGCCGGCGCCGACGGCTGCTGCCTTCGGAAGACCGCCTCAATCACAAAGCCGCAGGTCATATGACCTGCGGCTTTGGTGTTTCCGGGTGGGGAGTGGGCGGTCAGGCGGCCCAGGGCGGGGTGGCGAGGATCTCGATGGCGAAGGCGGTGCAGGTGTAGCCGGCGCCGCCGCCCCAGAGGAGGACGTGGTCGCCGGGGGCGACGGCGCCGGTGCGGATCAGGTGGTCGAGGCCGGCGAACTGGTCGCCGCTGGTCAGGTGGCCGACGGTGGCGCCGAACTGCCAGGTGGTCGCGTCCTCGGGTACGCCGAGCAGGTCGTGGAGCTCGTGGCGGCCCGAGCCCTGGCGGGTGTGCGGGATGACCACCTTGGTGATCTGGTCCATGGTGAGCCCGGACTCGTCGAGGATGCCGTCCAGGGCGTCGTTCAGGGCGGCCGCGAGGCGGTGGCCGGCGTCCGGCATGTCGAGGGCGACCCGGTCCCGGGCGCGGGTCTCCAGGTCCACCCAGGGGCCCGGGGCCGGGGGTTGCGGCGTGAGCTCCTCAAGGCCCCGGCCGAGGGCCTCCAGGGAGTTGTCCGCCGCCGTGTACGAGGCGATCACGCGGGCGAACCCGCCGCCGCGGGAGAGCACCACGGCGGTGCCCGCGTCGCCGTAGATCGAGATGCCGAGCGTGTTCCAGCGGTCGATCCGCGGGGCCCACATCCGGTCGCCGGTGGTCACCAGGGCGGCGCTGCGGCGGTCCGCCAGTGCGGTGAGCCGGGTGGCCGCCAGTTCGAGGGCGCCCAGCCCGGCGTTGCAGCGCTGGGTGACCTCCAAGGCGGAGGCCCGGCGGAGCCCGCTCTCATGGGCGACGTAGCTGGCGGCGGACCACAGGTCCAGCCCCTGCCACCAGTTGGTGCAGTGCAGCACGAGGGCGACGTCCTCCGGTTCAGTGCCCGCCCGGTCCAGTGCGACGCGGGCCGCCCGGGCTGCCATCCACGGCGGTGCGTGCTCGGCACCGGCCACCGCGACGGAGACGAACTCCCTTTCCTTGGCGCGGCGTTCGTCTATCAGACCGGCCGCGACGGCCTCGTCGACCGGCATCAGGTCC
Source organism: Kitasatospora sp. NPDC041988 (assembly GCF_055588525.1). Taxonomy (NCBI): domain Bacteria; kingdom Bacillati; phylum Actinomycetota; class Actinomycetes; order Kitasatosporales; family Streptomycetaceae; genus Kitasatospora; species Kitasatospora sp. NPDC041988. Next base: position 6,570 of record NZ_JBVJCO010000050.1, on the reverse strand, counting down.
GGCAGCCAGACGCCGGTCCCGGCGAGGTACAGCTCGTCGTAACGCATGGTGCACGTCGTCCTTCCTCGGGGTGGATCCACCACAGGAGTTCTCTCCGACCGGGCTGGAAAGCAGGTGGAGAACGGCTGGTCCGGCCGGGAACGGGCTGGCGGACGCCGCGGGCGGGCCCGGGCTCCAACGTGGCTCGACCGGGCTTCGAGGGGCTCTGCCCCGGGGTGCGCTGGAGTGGAGCGAGCCAGTCGAGCCCTGCTGTGGAGGCCACCGCTATGAAGGTTCTGTTCACCATCTCGCCCTGGGCCGGGCACTTCTATCCCATGGTGCCGCTGGGCTGGGCCCTGCAGGCCGCCGGCCACGAGGTACGGGTGATGTGCACTCCGGCGTCGGCCCCCTGGGTGCGCGGCGCCGGCCTGATGCCCGCCCCGATCCTGGACGACCACGACAATCCGCTGTTCTGGGCGCGGCTCTTCCACCAGCAGCGGGTGATCCGCGGCGTCGCGCGGGACAACGGCCTGCCGCTGCTCCACCCGGTCACCGGGGAGCGGATGGCCTCCCCCGACGAGTTCGACTGGCCCGCGTACAAGCGCAAGTACGAGAACGAGTGGGGCCAGGCCTGGCTGCGCAAGATGGAGCGGGTGATCGTCTACACCGGCACCTTCGCGCCCGACCTGGTGATCCACGACATGATGAGCGCGGAGGGCCCGTTCGCGGCGGTGATCCACGGGCTGCCCTCGGTACTCCACCTGTGGGGGCCGGTCGGTACCGCGGAGACCGACCCCGGCATGGACATCGTGCCCGAGTACAACAACGGCATCCTGCGCAAGCTCGGGGTGCAGGGCAAGGGCCGTGAGCTGATCACGCACGTGATCGACCCCTGCCCGGCCGCCATCGCCCCGCCGACCGGGGCGACCCGGCTGCCCGTCCGCTACCTGCCGTACAACGGCCCCGGCGAGGCGCCGCTGTGGGTCTCGGAGGAGCCGGCGAAGCGGCGGATCTGCGTGGTCTGGGGCCACACGCTGAGCCGGTTCGGACCCGACGCCTTCCTGGTGCCCAAGGTCCTGGAGGCGCTCGCCGACCTCGACGCCGAGGTGGTGGTGGCGATCAACCCCAAGGACATGGAGTACCTCGGGGAACTCCCGGCCAACGCCCGGGTGCTGGAGCAGTTCCCGATCAATCTGCTGCTGCCCAGCTGCGACGCGGTGGTCCACCACGGCGGCGCCGGATCGGTGATGAGCGCGGTGGTGGCCGGGGTCCCGCAGCTGGCCATCCCGTTCGAGGAGGAGCAGCACGCGAACGGGCAGCGGGTGGCGGCCGCCGGGGCGGGTATCCACATGTTCGGCAAGGAGGCCACCGTGGAGAAGATCCGGGGCCACGTCGACGCGCTGCTCGGTGACCCGTCCTACCGGCAGAGTGCGGAGAAGCTCGTGGCCGAGCTCGCCGAGCGGCCGACCCCGGCCCAGCTGGTGGCCACCCTGGAGGAGATCGCCGCCGCGCGCACGCCGGCGGTGACGGTGGACTGGGACTCGATCGACACCACCGGCTACGACCACGGCCTCGTCCGGAAGTAGCCGGCCCCGAGCCCCGCGCCCGGCCGGCCGGCTGGTGCGCGGACAGTTGCGGAACGAGTGAGCGGAACGGAAGAGAGGGGAACGACATGACCGGTGGCGGAGACGGTGGCGGGACGTTCGTGCCGGGAGGCAAGGGGAACGGGCCCAAGGGTGCGATCGCCGGAGTCATCATCGTCCTGGTGGTGGTCGGCGTCGTCCTGCTGATCAACCGATGACGCATTGCTGAAGAAGTGTCAGAAAGCGGCCCTGCCGGGAAGGCAGGGCCGCTTTTGCGTCTCTCCACGCCCCGCTTCATCCCCCCGTGCGACCACGCGCGACCGGTCGCGGGAGGCCTCCAGCCGGACTCCACCAGGACTCCCGGGTGCCCCGACAGGCCCTGCCTAGCCTGCAGGGACAGATGCCGCGCAGGGCCGAGCCGAGACCGCACCCGGCTCCCGACCACGCAGGGGAACAGATTGAAAGCGCTTGTTCTGTCGGGCGGAACGGGGACGCGGCCGCGCCCGCCGGCCCACTCCATGCCGAAGCAACCCGTACCGGCCGGCTGCCGGCAGCCGGCCGTCGGTGAGCGCGGCCGGCCGGAGGCGGGGTCATGAGAATCCTGGTGACCGGCGCGGCCGGATTCATCGGCTCGCACTACGTGCGCTCCCTGCTCGCCGACGAGTACGAGGGATACGAGGGGGCGCACGTCACCGCCCTGGACAAGCTCACCTACGCCGGCAACCTCGCCAACCTCCCGGTCGGGAACCCCCGGCTCACGGTGGTCACCGCCGACGTGTGCTCCCGCGAGGCCCTGCTCGATGTGCTGCCCGGCCACGACGCGGTGGTCCACTTCGCCGCCGAGTCGCACGTGGACCGCTCGGTCGCGGGCGCCGAACCGTTCTTCCGCACGAACGTGATGGGCACCCAGAACCTGCTGGACTGCTGTGTCGAGACGAAGATCAAACGGGTCGTGCACATCTCCACCGACGAGGTGTACGGCTCCATCGCCGAGGGCTCCTGGGACGAGAACGAACCCCTGCAGCCCAACTCGCCCTACGCCGCGTCCAAGGCCGCCTCCGACCTGGTGGCCCGGAGCTACTGGCGCACCCACGGGCTCGACCTGAGCATCACGCGCTGCGCCAACAACTACGGACCCCACCAGTTCGTGGAGAAGATCATCCCGCTGTTCGTGACCAACCTGCTCGAAGGCCGGACCGTGCCGCTCTACGGCGACGGCGGCAACGTCCGGGAGTGGCTGCACGTCGCCGACCACTGCCGGGCCGTCCAGCTCGTCCTGGACGGCGGCCGGGCGGGCCGGATCTACAACATCGGCGGCGGAACGGCGATGACCAACCGCCAGCTGACCGAGCGCCTGCTGGAACTCTGCGGGGCCGGACCGGACCGGATCCGGAAGGTGGCCGACCGGAAGGCCCACGACCTGCGCTACTCGGTGGACGACAGCCTCATCCGCGAGGAGCTCGGCTACCGGCCGCAGGTGGACTTCGGGCAGGGCCTCAAGGAGGTCGTGGAGTGGTACCGCGACCACCGGGACTGGTGGTCACCGACTCTCACCGAAAACACTACGGAGGTAACCCGATGACCGCTCCCCGGTCCGTCGAGACCCAGGAGCAGCTGCCACTGCTCCGCGAGGTGGTGGGCCACCACCGGCCGGTGCCGTTCATCCTCACCCGGGAGATGTTCGGCGGACTCCCGGTCGAGCTGGCCGGCGCCGAGATCAGCGGCCTGGTCGACCAGCCCGTCGCCGAGACCCACGTCCACACCGTCCCGGAGATCTACCTGCTGTTCGCCCCCGAGCCGGGCGACGCGGAGATCTCCGTCGAGGTCGAGGACGAAGAGTTCGTGCTGACCGCCCCGGCCGCGCTGTACGTGCCGGCCGGGATGCGGCACCGCTTCGTCACCCGCAGGGCCGTCCCGGGCAGCTTCTGCTTCGGCCTCTTCGTCCATGGCCCCGAGCGGGGCGAGAAGGAGGAGCGATGACCGTCCAACCGTCCGTCAAGTCGTACAACAGCGACGCCCCCGCCTCGGCGGACCAGCTGCGCCTGCACCTCAACGAGACCCCCTACGGCGGGCCGCCCGGAGCGGTGGCGGCGGCCCGGGCCGAGATCGACGAGCGCTGCGCCGTGTACCCGGAGAGCCAGTGCGCCGACCTGCGGGCCCGGATCGCGCGGCACGTGGGCCTCCAGCCGGCCAACGTCGCGGTCGGCAACGGCACCGACGAGCTCGTCCTGCTGACCGCGCTCACCTTCCTCAGCCCGGAACGCGGAGCGGTCGTCACCGGGAGCACCTTCCCGGGCTACCGGAGCTCCGCCGCGGTGGTCGGCGCGCCGCTGACCGAGGTGCCGCTGGACGGCTACCGCGTCCCGGCGGCCGGCCTCGCGGCCGCGCTCGGCCCGGAGACCGGCGCCGTCTTCGTCTGCAACCCGCTCAACCCCACGGGGACGGTCCTCGACCGCTCGGGGGTCGAGCGGATCATCGCGGAGGCCGAGGCCACCGACACCGTCGCGGTCTTCGACGAGGCCTACCTGGACTTCGCCGGGCCGGAGTCGGACCAGACGCTGGAGGCCGTCCGGGCCGGCCGGCCGGTCCTGGTGCTGCGGACCTTCTCCAAGGCCTGGGGGCTGGCGGCACTCCGGGTGGGCTACGCGCTCGGCCGGGAGGACCTGATCGCCCGGCTCTGGCAGACCCGCCAGGTGCTGCCCTTCGACGTCAACCGGCCCGCCCAGCGAGCGGCGATCGCCGCACTCGACGACCCCGGGTTCCTCGAGTCGGTCCGCACCCGCACCGAGGAGGCGCGCCTGCGGCTCTACCGCGGGCTGGCGGCGATCGGTGTCCGGTACACGCCCTCGGTGACCAACTTCGTGCTGGTCGAGGTCGGAGAGGACGCGGGCCCGACCACGGCCCGGCTGGCCGACGAGCACGGCATCCTGGTCCGGGACCTGGGGGCGTTCGGCCTCCCGGGGCGGCTGCGGGTGACCGTCGGCACGCCCGAGCAGGTGGACCGGTTCTGTGCGGCGCTGGCGAGCGTCCTGTCCGCCACGACCGGCGAGGCGGAGGCCGGGCCGAGCCGTCGCCCGCACTGGGAGCGGACCGCGCCGACCTTCGCGCCGATGGAGTTCCCGAGCCTGTTCAACGGCTACATAGGCGCCCAGACCGCCTTCGCCCTCGCCGAGCTGGGGGTCTGGGCGGCGCTCGGCGAGGGCCCGAGGACCATCACCGACCTGGCCGCCGTGGCCGGCTCGACGCTGCCCCGGACGCGCGCGCTGCTGAACACCATGGCGCTGCTCGGCTACCTGGAGCTCCGTGACGAGGTCGTGTTCCTGACCGCGGCAGGCCGGGAACTGGTGGGCCACCGTGGCTTCCTCACCTGGGGGGTCGGCGGGTACGGCGGGCTGATGTCCGCACTCTCGGACCTCGCGACCGGCCAGGCCGTCTACGGCAAGGACGTCCGCCGGGACGAGGGGCGGATCGCCCGCGGCGCCGGCGAGGTCGGCTCGGAGCTGATGCTGCCGGTCGAGCGGCGCATCCTGGAGGGGCTCGACTACGGCGCCGTCGCCGACCTCGGCTGCGGGGACGGCACCCGGCTGATCCGGATGGCCGGCGGTGGGGCGGAGCCGCGGCGCGGTGTCGGCATCGACATCAGCGAGGCGGCCTGCGGGATCGCCGAGAAGCGGGTGGCGGAGGCCGGTCTCGCCCGGCACCTGGACATCATCTGCGGCGACGTGCTGTTCGGCGCCGAGCGGCCGGTCTTCCCGGGGATCGACCTGGTCGGCTGCTTCCTGCTGATGCACGACCTCTTCGCCGCCGCGGACGAGCCGGTCGAGGTGGTGGACGCGCTGCGGCGCGCCTTCCCGGACGCCCGGTACTTCCTGCTGGCGGACACCAACGCGCAGTCCTGGGAACAGCACGAAGGCCCGCTGCCGGCCTTCTCGTTGGAGTTCGAGCTGATGCACGCCTTCATGGAGACGCCGCTGCTGAGCCGGGACGCCTACGAGGCGGCCTTCTCCGCGGGCGGCCTGCGGGTGCTGCGCCGGGAGGCGTTCGGCGCGCCGTCCACCTGGATCTGGCTGCTGGAGGTCGAGCACTCGGCCTGAGCCTTGCACCGCGAACAGGGGCGGGGCGGAACAGCCGGGTCGGGGCGCCCCCCTCGTGTGTCCTTGGTCCCTTTGTGTTTCTCCGGGTGTTCTGGTGTGTGTTCAGGGACGGAGGAGGAGG
>NZ_JBVJCO010000050.1:0-783 GCF_055588525.1 Kitasatospora sp. NPDC041988 | reverse complement strand
ACCACCGTAAGAATCCCAACACGAGAAAAAGGGAACACACGACCGTTTGCCCCCCCCCCGCCCCTGTCGTGCGTCCTGAGTCCCTCTGTGTCCTGCTGGCTGTCCTGGTGTGTGTCCGGGCCTGGCGGAGGCGGGCGGCCGGCGATCCGGTCAGGCGCCGAAGAGGGCTTCGGGGCCGGCTTCGAGAGCGGCGAGGTAGAGCCCGGCCACCTCGCGGGTGAAGGCGAGGGGCAGGACGTCGGTGCGCACCGCCACGTTGAGGCTGGGCTGCGCGAAGGTCAGGTCGACCTCGACGGAGAGCGCACTCGGGACGTCCTGGGCGAGCCGCTCGGGGATCAGCTCGACGGTGCAGCCCGGGATTTCCAGATCGGCGCGGGGGTGGTCCTGGAAAACGAAGATCGGCAGCGTTCCGATGTTCAGCAGCGTGTTGTACGGGAGCGTGCCGATGGTTTCGGTGAAGGGGAGGTCTTGGTGGGCGAGGGCTTGGTTGATGGTGGGGGTGGGGTTGTGGTGGGGGGTGGTGCGGAGGATGAGGGGGTTTATTCGGCTGGTGATGGTGTGGTCGAGGTGGTGTTGGCCGCGTTTTGCGACGGGGGTGATGATGCCGATGTCTTTTTGTCGGGTGAGTTGGTGGAGGGTGTGGGTGTAGATGGCGATGTGGTAGGCGAAGGGGGTGTGGTGGTTTTGGTGGGCGTGGGTGTTCCAGTTGTCGAGGTGGTTTTGGGGGATGGGGTGTTGGGTTCCGTGGGTGGGTCCGGTGGGGGGTAGTGGGGTGGTGGGGGT
>NZ_JBVJCO010000049.1:59143-72177 GCF_055588525.1 Kitasatospora sp. NPDC041988 | reverse complement strand
TTCTCCTTGCCGTTTGGGCGACCTCCGCGGTTGGGGGGACTCTTGGTGTGGTGCTGCCCCTTTTGGGGGGGTGCGCCCCGGGTCCCCCCCCTGCGTCCCCCCCCGCCGTGGGTCACCCGCTTCAGCTGACGATGACGCCGATCTTCGGTGCGGGCTCGTTCTGGTAGTTGGCCGGGCCGAAGTTCTTCTTGACGGCCGCCTCCCAGGAGCCGTCGGCGACCATCTTCTCCAGGGCGGTGTTGATCTTCGCCGTGAGCTCGCTGCCCTTCTGGACCCCGATGCCGTAGTTCTCGTTGCTCATCTTGAAGCCGCCGAGCTTGAACTTGCCCTTGAACTCGGGCTGCGCCGCGTAGCCGGCGAGGATCGAGTCGTCGGTGGTCAGGGCGTCGACGGCCTTGTTCTCCAGGCCGGTCAGGCACTCCGAGTAGCCGCCGTACTCCTGGAGTTGGGCGTTGGGTGCGATCCTCGTCTTGACGTTCTGCGCCGAGGTGGAGCCGGTGACCGAGCAGAGCTTCTTGTTGTTGAGATCCTCGGGCTTGGTGATGGAGTCGTCGTCCGCCCGGATCAGGACGTCCTGGTGGGCCAGGAGGTAGGGGCCGGCGAAGTCGACCTTCTCCGAGCGCGCGGGGGTGATCGAGTACGAGGCGGCGATGAAGTCGACGTCGCCGCGCTGGAGGAGCGTCTCGCGGTCGGCGCTCTTGGCCTCCTTCCACTGGATGTCGCCGGGCTGGTGACCGAGCTCCTTGGCGACGTACGTGGCCACGTCGACGTCGAACCCCGTGTACGTGCCGTCCGGGGTCTTCAGGCCGATGCCGGGCTGGTCGAACTTGATACCGACGGTGATCTTGCCGCCGCCACCCGTGGCGCCGCTCGTACCGCCGCCCGGGCTGCCGCTGCTGCCGCTGCTCGTACCGCCGCCGTCGGAGCTGCAGCCGGCGGCGGTCAGGGCCAGTACGAGCGCGGCGGCCGCCGCGACCGTGACCTTGCGAAGCTTCATGGTGATCTTCCCTAGTGCTCAAGGGTCCCGGGGCCCGTCAGTGGTGAAGGATCTTCGCCAGAAAGTCCTTGGCCCGCTCGCTGCTCGGGTGGCTGAAGAACCGATCGGGCGTCGTCTCCTCCACGATCCGGCCTTCCGCCATGAACACCACGCGATTGGCGGCCGAACGGGCGAATCCCATCTCGTGGGTGACGACGACCATGGTCATTCCGTCCCGGGCGAGCTGCCGCATCACCTCCAGCACCTCATTGATCATCTCGGGGTCGAGCGCGGAGGTCGGCTCGTCGAAGAGCATGATCTTCGGGTCCATGGCCAGCGCTCTGGCGATCGCGACGCGCTGCTGTTGGCCGCCCGAGAGCTGGGCGGGGTACTTCTCCGCCTGGGACGCGACACCCACCCGGTCGAGCAGCCCGCGGGCCCGCTCCTCGGCGGCCTTCCTGTCCTTCCCCCGGACCTTGATCTGGCCGAGCGTCACGTTCTGCAGCACGGTCTTGTGCGCGAAGAGGTTGAAGGACTGGAAGACCATGCCCACGTCGGCCCGGAGCGCGGCCAGCTCGCGGCCCTCGTCGGGCAGCGGCTTGCCGTCGATGGCGATCTCGCCGGAGTCGATGGTCTCCAGTCGGTTGATGGCGCGGCACAGCGTGGACTTTCCGCCGCCGGACGGCCCGATGACGACGACGACCTCGCCGCGCGCGATGGTCAGGTCGATGTCCTGGAGGACGTGCAGCTTGCCGAAGTGCTTGTTGACCTTGCGCAGCACGACCAGGTCGCCCGTGGCCGTGGTGGGGATCTCCTGGGTCAATGTCCCTCCGCTCGTCGGCCTCATGGTCCGTCCTCCGGACGGCGGCCGCACGCCGGGAGCAGCGGGCATGCGATGCGGCTGCCGGTCACGGCGGTCGGAACGCAAGATCGTCTGTCGATATGCTGCGGGACCGTCGGGCGCGCGGGGTGTCCGGCAGTCGATCGAGGGATGGTTGTCGCCATGATGGGTCCGGCACACGCGCTTTCCGGGGCGGCGGCCTGGCTGGGGGTGGGCGCCGCGGCGGCGGCCTGGGACCACCCGATGCCGTGGCCGGTCCTGCTCGCGGGGGCACTGATCTGCGCCGGTGCGGCGCTCGCGCCCGACCTGGACCACAAGGCGGCGACGATATCGCGGGCCTTCGGGCCGGTCTCCCGGGCGCTCTGCGAGGTGATCGACAAACTCTCCTACTCGGTCTACAAGTCGACCCGGGGCAAGCGCGACCCGCGCCGCTCGGGCGGGCACCGGACGCTGACCCACACCTGGCTCTGGGCCGTGCTCTGCGGCGCCGGCGCGGCCGCGGTCTGCGTGTACGGCGGCCGCTGGGGCGTGCTGGCGGTGCTGTTCGTCCACATGGTGCTCGCCATCGAGGGGCTGCTCTGGCGCCACGCCCGGGTCTCCAGCGACGTGCTGGTCTGGCTGCTGGGCGCATGCAGCGCCTGGATGCTGGTCGAGGTGCTCGACCGGCCCGGCAACGGCGCCGGATGGCTGTTCACCGAGCCCGGCCAGGAGTACCTCTGGGTGGGCCTGCCGATCGTGCTCGGCGCGCTGGTGCACTGCGTCGGCGACGCGCTGACGGTCTCCGGCTGCCCGATCCTGTGGCCGATCCCGGTCGGCCGCCGGCGCTGGTACCCGATCGGGCCGCCGAAGGGCATGCGGTTCCGGGCCGGCAGCCGGGTCGAGATCAAGATCCTGATGCCCGTCTTCATGGCCCTCGGCGGGGTGGGGGCGCTGGGCGCGCTCGGCCTCATCGGCTGACGCGGACCCCTCGGCCTCATCGGCTGACGCGGACCCCTCGGCCTCATCGGCTGACGCGGACCCCTCGGCGTCATCGGCTGACGCGGGCCCCTCGGCTCGGACCGGCCGATCGCCCCCCACCCGCCCCGGGCGTCATGGCCGGAGCCCCACCGCCGCGGGTGCCCGGAGGGCGAGGCGGGCGTAGGCGCGGACGTCGGCGTCGGGGTCGGCGAGGCGGGCGCGGAGGGCGGGGGTGACGGCGGGTTCGGTGGCGGATGCGGCCAGGGCGCGGACGGCGGCCTTGCGGACGTCGGCGTCCGGGTCGCCGAGCAGGCCGAGCAGGGGGGCGAGCACTCCGGCGGCGGCCAGCGCCGCGGCGGACGCCTTGCGCACCTGCCACGCCTCGTCCCGCGCCGCGGCCCCGGCGGGCGTGGCCAGCTCGGGCGGGCATCCGATCCCGGCCGCGCCGGTGAGGGCGGCGGCCCGCACCAGCGGGTCGGGGTCGCCCGCCAGCCGGAGCAGAGTCGCCGTGGCCGCCGGGTCGCCGACGGTGCCGAGGCCCTCGCCGACGGCGACCCGGACCTCGCGGGCGGCGTCGCCGGCGGCGTCCGCCAGGGCGGTGGCGGCGTCCAGCGAGACCAGCCCGTGCACGGCCTGGAGCCGCACCGGCACGGCAGGGTCGGCGAGCGCGTCCGCGAAGAGCCGCACCGTGCCGGCCCGCAGCACCCGGGCCAGCTCCAGCACCCCGGCCCGCACCACCGGGTCGGGCGAGGCCGCCGCCGGGAGGAGGTCTGCGCCGAGCGCGGCGTCCAGCACCTCGGCCAGTTCGCGCAGCCCGGCCACCGCCGCCGCCCGGACCAGCTCGTCCCGGTCGCCCAGCGCGCGGGCGAGCGCGGCGCCGGTGCCGTCCGGCGCGGTCTCCGTCAGCACGGTGACGGCCGTGCGCCGGACCTCGGCGGCCGGGTCGGCCAGGTAGGGTGCCAACTGGCTGAGCCCGGGCTGCAGTTCGGCGAGCCGGAGCAGGTCGAGCAGCCGCGGGGAGGCCGGTGTGTCGGCGGAGGTGCGCGCCGGGGCGAGGGGCGCGGCCTCGCCGGTGCGGCCGACCGGCAGCGGGTGGACCTCGCCGAGGACGGTCACCGGGAGGGCGGGCGGTTCCAGGCCGTCGACCGGGACCAGGTACGGGGCGACGGGCCGGGTGAGGAACTCCATCGCGCCGGCCGCGTTCTTCCGCAGGTTGAGGTGGCTGAACCAGCGCTCGTCGTCCCGCCCGGGGTGGTCGACGCGCTCGTGGTAGAGGCCCCAGCGGCTCTCGGTGCGGGCGAGGGAGGAGCGGGCGGCCATCTCGGCGCAGTCCCGGATGAAGTCCACCTCGACGGCGCGCATCAGCTCGTGCGGGGTCCGGGCGCCCATCGTGGCGATCTCGCCGCGCATCCGCTCGACGTGGTCGAGGGCGAGGGAGAGGCGTGCGCCGGTCTTGGGCGGTGCGATGTAGTCGTTGACGAAGCGCCGCAGCTTGTACTCGACCTGCGGCTGCGGCGGCCCGTCGGGGTGGCGCAGCGGGCGGTAGACCAGCTCGTGCGCGGCCGCGATCTGGTCGGCCGGCAACTCGGCGCGCCCGGCGGGGAGATGGCCGGCGGCGTGGGTGCCGGCCAGGTCGCCGAAGACGAAGGCGCCGATCATGTAGTTGTGCGGGACGCAGGCGAGGTCGCCTGCCGCGTAGAGGCCGGGCACGGTGGTGGCGGCGTTGTCGTCGACCCGGACCCCGCTCGCCGAGTGCCCGCCGCAGAGCCCGATCTCGGAGATGTGCATCTCGACGTCGTGGGTCCGGTAGTCGTGCCCGCGCCCGGCGTGGAAGGTGCCCCGGCTGGGCCGTTCCGTGGTGTGCAGGATCGACTCCAGCGCCTGGACGGTCTCCTCGGGCAGGTGGGTGGTCCGCAGGAAGACCGGGCCGCGGTCGGAGGCGAGTTCGGCGGCGAACTCGGACATCATCTGCCCGGACCAGTAGTCGGAGTCGACGAACCGCTCGCCGTGCCGGTTCACCTGGTAGCCGCCGAAGGGGTTGGCGACGTACGCGCAGGCGGGCCCGTTGTAGTCCTTGATCAGCGGGTTGATCTGGAAGCACTCGATGCCGCTCAGCTCCGCGCCCGCGTGGTAGGCCATCGCGTAACCGTCCCCGGCGTTGGTCGGGTTCTCGTACGTCCCGTACAGGTAGCCGCTGGCGGGCAGGCCGAGCCGGCCGCAGGGGCCGGTGGCGAGCACCACCGCGCCGGCCGAGACGGTGACGAACTCCCCGCTGCGGGTGTCGAACCCGGCGGCGCCCACCGCCCGCCCGCCCGCGGTGAGCACCCGGACGGGCATGACGCGGTTCTCGATGGTGATCCGCTCGCGCATGTGCCGCTGCCGCAGGACGCGGTAGAGCACCTTCTTGACGTCCTTGCCCTCCGGCATCGGCAGCACGTAGCTGCCCGAGCGGTGCACCTGGCGGACCTGGTACTCGCCGTGCTCGTCCTTCTCGAACTTCACCCCGTACCGCTCCAGCCGCTGCACCATCGCGAAGCCGCGGGTGGCGGTCTGCCGGACGGTGCGCTGGTCGACGATGCCGTCGTTGGCGCGGGTGATCTCGGCGACGTAGTCGTCCGGCTCGGCGCGGCCCGGGACGACGGCGTTGTTGACGCCGTCCATGCCCATCGCCAGCGCGCCCGAGTGCCGGACGTGCGCCTTCTCCAGCAGCAGGACGTCCGCCCCGGCCTCGGCCGCGCTGATCGCGGCCATCGACCCGGCGGTACCACCGCCGACCACCAGCACGTCGCAGCTCAGCCGCCGGGCCTCGGCGAGGTCGGGGATCTTCATCGGGAGCCTTTCTCGGGTGTCCGGCGGTCGGCGCCGGACAGTTGGGCCAGCAGCAGTTCGCGCAGCGCGAGCACGGCCGGCTCGGTGCGGGCGGCGGCGTCGCGGGCGTACGGGACGTCGTGGACGGCCGTGACCGTCCCGCCGCCGAGGACGGCGACGCGGTCGCCGAGCAGCAGCGCCTCGTCGACGTCGTGGGTGACGAAGACGACCGTGCAGCGCTCCTTCTCCTGGACGTCGAGCAGCAGTTGCTGCATCGCGGACCGGGTCTGCGCGTCGAGCGCGCCGAACGGCTCGTCCATCAGCACCGCCCGCGGAGCGCCGACCAGCGCCCGGGCGAGCTGCACCCGTTGCCGCTGGCCGCCGGAGAGCTCGCGCGGCAACCGCCGCTCCAGCCCGGCGAGGCCGACCCGGTCGATCCAGTCGGCGACCGGGGCGCGCCGCTCCGCCCGTGAGGTCCGCCGGACGGCGAGCGGGAGTTCGACGTTGCGCCGGACGGTCCGCCAGGGCAGCAGGCCGTCCTCCTGGAAGACCAGCGCGCGTTCGGCGCCGGGGCCGCGCAACGGCCGCCCGTCGGCGAGCAGTTCGCCGCCGAGCGGCGCCAGCAGCCCGGCCAGGGCGCGCAGCAGGGTGGACTTGCCGCCGCCGGAGGCGCCGACCACCGTCAGCACCTCGCCGGGTGCGATGTCGAGGTCCACGCCGTCGAGCACCGGGTGCCCGGGGTGGCCGAGGCTCAGGCCCCGGGCGGTCAGCCGCAGACTCATACCTTCGCCTCCTGTCGCGCGGGCACCACCGGCTGCGCGGGCCGGGACGGGGCCGGCGCCGTGGGGGCGCCCGCCCGGGCCGGCGGCAGCCAGGACGTGAGCCGGCGGCCGAGCAGCTCGACCGCGCCCGAGGTGGCCCAGCCCAGCAGCCCGATGGTGGCCATCCCGACGAACACCCCCGGGTAGTCGAGCACGGTGTACGCGGACCAGGTCCGGTACCCGACGCCGAACTGCCCGGAGACCATCTCGGCCGAGATCACGCAGATCCAGGACACCCCGATCCCCACCGACAGGCCGCCGACCACGCCCGGCAGCGCGCCGGGCAGCACGACGCTCCAGAGCACCCGCCCGCGCCCGGCGCCCATGGTCCGGACGGCCTCCTCCCAGAGCGGGGGAACGGCCCGCACGGCGTGCCGGGTGGCGACCAGGACAGGGAAGAACGCGGCGGTGAAGGTGATGAAGACGATGCCCTGCTCGTTCTCCGGGAAGAGCATGATCGCGACCGGCACCAGCGCGATCGCCGGGATCGGCCGGACCACCTCCAGCACCGGCCCGAGCAGGTCCGCGGCCCAGCGGGAGCGGGCGGTCAGCACCCCGACCGCCACCCCGAGCACCGCCGCCAGCAGGAAGCCGCTGCCGATCCGCCGCAGGCTGTCGGCGAGGTCCTGCCAGTACTCTGCGGTGCCGAGCCGCTCGGTGAACGCCTGCCAGACCTGGACGGCCGTCGGCAGGTGGTCGAAGCGCACCCAGAACCGCACCCGCCGAGCGGTCAGCAGCTGCCAGAGCCCGACGAACGCGAGCAGCGCACCGGCCTGTGCCAGCCGTCGTGCGGGCGTCATGACGCGGCCAGCGCTTCCTGGTACGAGAGCTGCCGGGCGCCGGGGTGGGTGGCCAGGTACGCCTTCGCACCGTCCTCGGTGGTGAACGGCAGCAGCCCGGTGCCGTCCTGTACCCACCAGTCCTTGTCCGCGAACCAGCGGGTGCCGGTGGCGGCGTCGGGCACGTACGCGGCGCGCACCTTGCCCGTCGGGTTCTTCAGCGCCCGCAGCAGGCAGCCGGGGTCGGCGGCGGGCCGGGTGGTCTCCTCGCCGTCGTACCAGATCTCCCCGGCCAGCTTCGGATCCTCGACGGGCCGGCCGCAGACCGGGTCGGTGCCGGTGATCCGGGCCGGCGCGATGGTGGGCAGCGCGGCCTGCTGCTGGTAGGAGGCGTCGATGAACTTCTCGACGTCCAGGGCCTTCAGCACGCCCACCGACCTGAGGAACGGCACGTCCTCGCGCAGCGCGTCCAGCAGCTTCGGGTCCAGCGGGGTGGCGAAGGTGGCGATGCCGTTCGGGCCGTTGTAGAGGTGCACCACCTCGGGCGGCAGACCGGTCGCCTCGGTGACCTTCCGGCTCGCGTCCAGCGGGTGCTCGTTGAGGAACCGGGTGGCGGAGGCCTGGGCCCGCAGGAAGGCCTGCACCACCTCCGGGTGTTGGGTGCCGAACTTCTGCCGGATCACCACGCCGTGCAGGGTCGGCCGGCCGAGCGCGGCGCCGTCGTACAGCAGCCGGCCGTCGCCGGCGAAGACCACCGCGCCGGGCCAGGCCACGAACTGCGCCAGCGCGTCCACCCCGCCGGCCTTCAACGCCGAGGCGCCGACGGCGGGTTGCTGGTTCTGCTTCTGGATCTCGCCCTCGGCCACACCCGCCTTGGCGAGCGCCTGGACGAGGGTGCCGTCGGCGGCGGAGCCGGCCGAGGTGGAGACCTTCCGCCCCTTCAGGTCGGCCAGCGTATGCGCGGTCGAACTGTTCGCTACGACCACGGAGTTGAGCGCGCCGAGCAGGTTGTATCCGGTCACCGAGACCAGCCGGGTGCCGGGCCCGCCGGCCTCCTGGGCGCGGGAGCCGTTGATCAGCAGCGGGTAGTCGCCCATCGAGCCGATGTCGGTCTTGTCGGCGAGCATCTGCGCGGTGATCGGCGCACCGGAGTCGTAGTCCTGCCAGGTGACCCGGTACGTCTTCCCGTCCTTGCGTCCCTGCTCGGCGAGGAGCTGCTCGAAGTAGCCCTGGGCGCGCAGCAGGGTGCCGGCGGTCACGGTGTTGATGGTCTTCGACTGGTAGCCGACGACGACCTCGACGGTGGCGCCACCGGTGCCGGCCGAGGACGAGCAGGCGGTCGCGGCGGCCAGCGTCGCCGCGGCCAGCAGGGATCTCAACGGGCGGGTGGTGTAGGGCATCTGACGCATCCTCAACGGAGTAGGTAGGGCATGTTGACGGTGACCGCGCCGGTGGGGCAGCGGGCCGCGCACGGGCCGCAGTACCAGCACTCGTCGACGTGCATGTAGGCCTTGTTGCTGTCCGGGTCGATGGCCAGCGAGTCCAGCGGACACATCTCGACGCAGAGCGTGCAGCCGTCGATGCAGAGCGAGGCGTCGATGGTCACGGGCACGTCGGATCGGTGGTCGGCGAGCGCCATGGGGGATTCCTCAGGGGGTGTCGCGCAGCAGCCGGCCCTGCATGGTGAGCCGGTCGCCGCGGAAGCGGACGTACTCCAGGTCCACGGGGTGCCCGTCGGCCAGTGCGGTGAGTCGCTCCAGCATCAACAGGGCGGCCCCGCGGGGGACTTCGAGAACGGTGGCGGAGTGCGGGTCGGCGTTGACCGCCTCCAGGGTGATGTCGGCCCGGCCGAGCGGCCGGCCGGTGACCTCCTCGATCAGCCGGAAGATGTCCTGGCCGACCAGGTCCTCCGCGGCCAGCTCGGCGCCGATGTCGGGCGCCAGATAGGTGAGGTCGAGCGAGAGCGGCAGCCCGTTGAGCCGGCGCAGCCGCTCCACGTACACCACGTCCGCGCCCTCGGGGAGCCCGAGCCGGCGGGCCACCGGGCCGGGTGCGCGGACCGGTCCGAAGGCGCGGACCTCGTTGGTCACCTCGCCGTGCTCGTGCAGGGTCTCGGCGAGGCCCTGCAGCCGGTTCAGCCCGTGCGGCACCTTCTCTGCCACCACCAGCGTTCCCGAGCCGGGCACCCGGCGGACCAGGCCCTCGCCGCGCAGGAGGTCCAGCGCCTCCCGGACGGTGTTCCGCGAGGCGCCGAACTCCTCGGCCAGCCGGTCCTCGTGCGGCAGCGGGCCGTCCTTGTACGCCTCGTTCAGCACCTGCCGGCGCAGGACGTCCGCGACCTGCCGGGCCCGGTCGGCGCGCAGCCGCCGGGCACCGGCACGGTTCGGGTTCTCGCTGGTCATCGGCGCTGCTCCGGGCCTCGGGGTCGGGTTCGGCCTGAACCATAGGCCCGTACCGGCCGGTTTTTCGTTGCCGCCGCATTACGCCACCTGACGGCCCGTCGAGACCTGCTGTCACCTGCGGAAAGGGCGTTCGGCCGAGCCCAACTGCCACCCGGGGCCGGTCCGGCTCCCGGGGCGGATCACGGGCGCCGCCGCCCGCAGCGGCGCCCGGCACGCCCGCGTGTTCGCGCCGTGCTTCCCCGCGGGAGCACTCCCACGGGTTCACGGCTTGTGCTCATTCGTCCGGCAACCGCCGGCCTCGCTCCGGGGGCTCCCGGAGCGAGGTCACGGCTGCAGCCGCCGCTCCTGCGAGCCCTCGCCGTCCACCGCCTCCGGCCCGGCGTCCTCCGCCCCGGGCGGCAGGACGAGGGTCGCCACCGCGCCCCCGTCGGGGTGGTTGGCGAACGTCAGCGCCGCGCCGATCACCCGGGCGTGGCCCTGCGCGATCGTCAGCCCCAGCCCGTGGCCGCGTCCGCGCTCGCGCACACCGGTCCGGAACCGCTGGGGCCCGTGCCGCAGCAGGTCGTCGGGGAAGCCCGCCCCGTGATCGCGCACCGTGATCCGCAACCCGTCCACGCCCAGCAGCACCGGGCCGCTGCCGTGCCGGTCGGCGTTGACCAGCAGATTGCCCAGGATGCGGTCCAGCCGGCGCAGGTCGGTGCGGACCACCCCGTCGGCCTCGCCCGTCACCGTCACGGTCAGCCCGGTGAGCGCGACCGTGCGGCGCACCGCGCGCTCCAGCGGCACCGCCGACAGGTACGGCGTCTCGGCGTCCGCATCCAGCCGGGACACCTCCAACAGGTCCTCCACCAGCGAGCGCAGCACCCGCACCCGGTCGCGGACCAGCTCGGTCGGCCGGCCCGGCGGCAGCAGCTCTGCGGCCGTCACCAGACCGGTGAGCGGGGTGCGGAGCTCGTGCGCCACGTCCGCGGTGAACTGCTGCTCGTCCTCCAGCCGGCGGTGCAGCGCCCGGGACATCGAATCGACCGCCGCCGCGAGATCGGCGACCTCGTCCCGCCCTTCGACCAGCTCGCCGATCCGGGTGTCCGTCCTCCCGGCGGCGATCCCCCGCGCGGCCGCCGCGGCCGTCCGCAGCCGGCGGCTGATCCGGTCCGCGACCAGCACCCCGGCCAGCACCGTCGTGAAGACCGACGCGGTGACGGCGATCAGGATGATCCGGTCGAGGTCGGCGATGGCCTGCCGGTCCTGCGCGAAGTCCACCCGGACGGAGAGCGCCCCGTTCTGGACGGGCGTGGCCGCCCACATGGCCTCGCCCTGCGACCCGACGGCCAGGACCGACCCCTGCCGGCCCTCCGCCACCAGCGTGCGCAGCGGCTGCGGCAGCGCCGGGTCGTCCAGGGCGGCGCCCCGGCCGGAGACCTCGCCGCTGCGCTGGTACACCGCCAGCGACGAGTCCAGCGCGGCGAGCGCGGATCCGCGGGCCTGGTCCATGTGCTGGCGGACCATCGCCTGGTGCACCAGCAGGCCGACGGTGACCGCGACCAGGACGGAGATGGCGGCGACGGCGGTGGCGATCTGACGGCGCAGCGTCATACCGGGCGCCGCAGCTTGTAGCCGAACCCGCGCACCGTCTCGATCCGGCCGGCGCCGATCTTCGCGCGCAGCCGCTGCACATGGACGTCCACCACCCGCGTGTCGGCTCCCCATTCGTAGTCCCACACCCGCTCCAGCAGGCCGGAACGTTCCAGCACGATGCCGGGCGCGGCGGTGAACTCCAGCAGCAGCCGCAGCTCGGTCGGGGTGAGCGGGACGAGCCGGCCGTGCACCCGTACCTCCATGCTGTCGGTGTCCACCTCCATCCCGTCGAGGCTGCGCACCGTCCGGGCCGGTGGCGCGGGCACGGTGTCGGCCCTGGGGACCGAAGCGGCCGACGGCCCGGCAGGCGTGGAGGGAGCGGCGGCCGGGCCGGAGGGAACACCGCTCGGGAAGGGGACCGGTGACAGAGCGGCGGCCGGTGGCGGGGCCTCGGCCGCCGGCACGACGCGGACCCGGCGCAGCACCGTCCGGATCCGGGCGACGAGCACCGCGCTCTCGAAGGGCTTCACGACGTAGTCGTCCGCGCCGGCCTCCAGCCCCGAGACCACGTCCACCGGGTCGGTGCGGGCCGACATCATCAGGATCGGCAGCTGGCTCTCCTCACGGATCCGCCGGCAGAGGCCGACCCCGTCCAGGAGCGGCAGCATCACGTCGAGCAGCAGCAGGTCCGGGCGGACGGCGTGGAACGCCTCCAGACCCTCCAGGCCGTCGGCGGCCGTGGAGACCGGAAAGCCGTACCGTTCCAGGGCCATCCGGGTGGCCTCCCGGATCACCTCGTCGTCCTCGACGATCAGGATGTGCGGCTGGGCGGGCGGAGCTGCGGGGTTCATGGCTTCGCTTCCGGGGGAGCTGGGGTCGGACGGGCGGGCGCCGGGACGGCCCCGCGCGGGGTGGGGACGGTCCCGCCGGTTCCGTTCCCGACGGTGGGGGCGCCGGGCTGGGCCGGGGCGCGGCTGGGGCGGGCCGCACTGGGCGCGGCGGGGGGCGTGGCGGTGGGCGGCGCCCCGGTCTCGGCGGCGCCCCCCTGGCCGGCGGCGGGGACGGGGCCGATCCCCTCGTCCTTCCGCTCCACCAGGCCGAGCCGGACGCCGTCCCAGTGGTAGCGGCTGCTGGTCCGGACGGAAACGGTGGTCGGCTCGTGCAGCCACAGGTCGGCGCCGACCGTCTCGGCACTGAAACCCTTCAGCACCTGGACCCGCAGCACGGGCACCACGCGGTCCCCGGCCAGGGTGTAGACGTGCAGCACCACCGGCCCGACGGTGCCGACGGCGGCGACCAGTTCGGGCCGCCCGTCACCGGTGAGGTCGCGGTACTCGGGGCTGCGGAGCTCACAGCCCGGGCAGCCGTCGAGGGTGCGTCGCTCGTCCGCCGTCAGCTGTGGGTCCTTGGCGAGCACGGTCCGGGTGTCGAGCGCGGTGATGTCCTGGCCCGGCACGGTCACGTCCGGGACGGGTTGCGGCGGCGGATCGGTGGCAGCGGTCGGGGTCGCCGGCGGCGGCGCGGTCGCCAGGCCCGCCCAGAGCGGCTGGGCCACCGGCGGTGGAGTCACCCGCGCCGTCGCACCGTTGTCCCTCAGCTCGCCGGGCGTCGCGCACCCGGCGAGCAACACGGCCAGCGCGGCACCCGCCAGGGCCGGCACACCGGCTCGCCGCCGGGCCGGGAAGGCTGTCGTCACGGCCCGCCCCTCCTTAGCTGGTCTGCGGCGATCCGCCGGTTCGTCCACGGTGATAGGTCGTCCGGAGGGGAGCCCCCGGTTCCGGCCCGGGGGGGGGGGGGGGGGGGGGGGGGGGGGGAGGGAGGGGGGGGGGGGGGGGGGGGGGGGGGGGGGGGGCGGAGGGGGGGGGGGGGGGGGAG
>NZ_JBVJCO010000049.1:16500-59134 GCF_055588525.1 Kitasatospora sp. NPDC041988 | reverse complement strand
CCTCCCCCCCCCCCCCCCCCCCCCCCCCACCCCCCCCCCCCCCCCCCACCCCTCCCCCCCCCCCCCCCCCCCCCCCCCCCCCCCCCCCCCCCCCCCCCCCCCCCCCCCCCCGGGCCGGCTCACCCCGCCTTGGTGGCCAGGTCCGCCAGGATGATGATGTTGTCGGTCCAGTGGCCGTCCGCGCCAATCCGGCCGCCGCAGGTGATCAAGTGGAGCTCGGGCGCCGGGGTGTCGCCGTAGACCGTCTCGGTCGGGAACCGGTCCTTCGGGGCCTGGAGCAGCGTGCGGACGCGGAACTCGACCGTGCTGCCGTCGGCCCGCTGGACCTGGATGGCGTCGCCCGGCCGGAGCTTCGGCAGCGAGTGGAAGACGGCCGGGCCGTGCGCGGTGTCGTAGTGCCCGATCAGGACGGCCGGGCCGGTCTCGCCGGGGGTCGGTCCGTTGCGGTACCAGCCGACTTCACCGGCCCGGTCGGCGGCCGGGACCTCGACGGTGCCGTCGGCGTTCAGGCCGAGTCCGGTGACCGGGGCGTCCACGCCGGCGGCCGGGACGAGGAGCCTGGTCGGCGCCGAGGCGGCGAAGGGGCGTGGGGCGGTGGCGGGCGTGGTGGGAGCGGCCGTACCGGTGTTCGGCGCGGACGCCGCGGGCGGGGGGTCGGCGGCGTTGTGCACGGAGGGTTCCACGCGCACCACCGGGGTGCGCTGGCCCGACAGTGCCACGGTGGCGCCGAGCACCAGGCAGAGCAGGCCGGCCGCGCCGAAGGCGGTCCGGCGCAGCCCGTCCGCGCCGGGGCCGGTGTCCCGGCGGCCGCGATGGGCTCCGGTGCGCCTCCCGCGGCGGTCGGCCGAGCGCCCGGCCCGGTGGCCGCCACGGTCCGCCCCGTTCGCCGGCTCCGTACGGTCCGCCGCTTCGCCGGTTCCGGGTCTTCCGTCGTCCGGCAGGGGCCCGCCGCCCCACCCCGGTACGTGACCGTACGGGGGCGGGGCGGCGGGGTGCCCGGAGGGCCCGGAACCGGTGTCAGCCGCGCGCACCGGAGCGGCGGCGCAGGACGGCGTAGCCCAGCGCCCCGGCCCCGAGGGCGGCCACGGTGCCACCGCCGACGAGCATGAGGCCGGAGTCACCGGCGGAGCCGGAGCCGTCGCCGGCCTGGGCCGCGCCCTTGGGCACGTCGCGGACCTGCGGCGCGGTGCCGCCGGGGGTCTGCGGCACGGGCGCCGCGGAGGGGGCGGTGCCGGAGCCGGCCCCGGCGACGGCGGGGGCGCCGGGGGAGCGCGGGGCCGCCGGCTGCGGGACGGCGCCGGGCGACTTGGCGCCCTCGACGGCCGGGGCGCTCGCGGCGCTCGGGGCGGCGGGGGTGGCGGTCGCGGGGGCCGCGGAGGGGGCGGCCTTCCCGCTGCCCCCGTCCGCCCAGGCCGTTCCGCCGGTGACGGCGGTCAGCAGGGCGGCGCCGGTGAGGGCGCAGACCGCCAGGCCCCGGCGGGCGGTCGAGCGGTTGGTACGGCTCCTGGTCATACGGGGTGTCTCCTTCGTCGTGACGCGCGCCCGGCCGGGTTCGGCCGGGGTGTCGTCAGTGACGCTAGGAGCGCCGTGTCGCGGTCCCCGGCCGGTCGTGTCACGGCCGCCCATCGGCTCTGTAACGGTGGCGCGGGCGCGACGGGACCGGCGGACGTACGCGCCCCCGACGCGCGGGCGTGGGCGTCGCGCTCCGGTGGGGAGTCACTACGGTGGGGTGCCGGCGCAGGCATCCGGTCTGCGACAGGGGAGGGAGCGGCTCAGTGGTGACAACAACGGAACCGTCCGATTTTCGAGGCTTCGACGTGGTGCGGCGGGGCTATGACCGCGCAGAGGTCGACAGCTGTCTCGCGGCCCTGGCGGCCGGGGGCGGGCCGGCCGGCCCGCCCGTGTTCACGATTCAGCGGCGCGGCTACGACCGCGACCAGGTGGACGCGCACGTGCGGGGGCTGCTGGCGCGCAGGGGCGTCGGCGGGTGGCGGTGACGCGCTTCCCCGGGCTCAGGCGTCCGTCGGCAGGGCCGGCGCGGTGCGGCGCGGCGGTGCGGTGCGGGGGTGGGCGGGGAGGGGGAGGGTGAGCGCGTCGGCGGAGTCGGCGGGCAGGGCGAGAGCGGCGGTGACCTCGGCGGGGAGGTCACGCAGGCCGAGGAGGCCGGCACCGAGGCGGGCGGTGGCGCGGTGCCAGTCGCCGATCCGCTGGAGCAGGGCGTGGCCGCTGCCGGTCACGGTGTAGCCGCAGACCCGGGCGCCGGCCTCCCGCCCGCGGGCGGCGAAGCGGAGGGTCTCGGCGGGGGAGGTGACCCTGTCCCGGTCGCCGTGCAGCATCAGGACGTCCCGGCCGGCGAGCTGCTCGCACGGGTCCTCGGGCGGGCACCAGGGGGCGAGGGCGACGACGCCGGTGACGTTCGGGTGCCCGGCCGCGCGCAGGGCCGCCCGGCCGCCCATCGAGTGGCCGACCAGGACGGTCGGTACACGGCCCAGCTCCTCGGCGAGGTCGCCGAGCGCGGCGCCGGTGTCCCGGGCGGCGTCGGCGCGCTCGCCGTTCCAGCCCCGGTGGCGGTAGCGGACGGTGCCGATCGCCACCCCCGCGCCCGCCGTTTCGAGGCGCAGCGCGCGGAGGAAGCCGTACATCCGCAGGCCGGGCAGGTTGAGCGGGCCGGGCCGGGAGAGGCTGTGCTCCTCACCGCCGTGCAGCACCAGCACCGCGGCTGCCGGCCGGTCCGGCAGTTCGCGCCAGACCAGCGCGCGGTGTCCGCCGGTGCTGCTCGCGCGGCCCGGTCCGGCCGTGCCCGATGCGTCGTTCCCGCTCACCCTGTACCGCCCCGCCCCGCTGTCCGTTCCGTGGACCGCCACTGTACGCGCCGACGGCGGGCGGGCGGCAGGGTGGCCGGACGGCGCCGAGGGGGACACCGGCGACCCGTGCGGCAGCGCCCATCAGGCCCAGCCGTGGCCGGTCAGGACGTCAGCAGGCCCTGTTCGCGGACCAGCCAGCAGATCGCGGTCAGCCGCTGCACCGCGTAGTCGTACCCCACCGGCTCCAGCCGGCCGGTCTCGGCGAGCGCGTCCAGGAGGCCGAGTGCGTAGGCCGACAGTTCCGCCCGGTCCAGCGGCCGGGGCAGCAGCTCCGGCCCCTGCGCGTGCAGCAGCTCGCGGATCTGCGCGGCGTGCTGGTCGACCGCCGCGACGAAGCCGGGCGCGACCGCGAACTCGGCGAGCCGCGGCCTGAAGGCGGCGACGATCCCGGGCAGGGGGCAGCCGGCCGGCTGGTCGGAGGAGCCCCGGTGGGACTCGTCGGGCGTGGCGAACATCCGTCCACGGTAGGCGAGCCGGTCGGCCGTCCGGGCCGGTCCGGCTGAGACCTTTGCCACCCCGGGGCCTGTCGTCGGACGCCCGGCGCATTCGGCGAAACGCCGGGAGCGCGGGGTGCTCTGTACCAGAATGGCCCGTATGGATCTTCGAATCTTCACCGAACCCCAGCAGGGCGCGAGCTACGACACGCTCCTGCGCGTCGCCCGGACCGCGGAGGAGCTCGGCACCTTCAGCGCCTTCTTCCGCTCCGACCACTATCTGAAGATGGGCGGCGTCAGCGGCCTGCCCGGCCCCACCGACGCCTGGATCACCCTGGCCGGCCTGGCCCGTGACACCAGCACCATCCGGCTCGGCACCCTGATGACCGCCGCGACCTTCCGGCTGCCCGGCGTGCTCGCCATCCAGGTCGCCCAGGTCGACGCGATGAGCGGCGGCCGGGTCGAGTTCGGCCTCGGCGCCGGCTGGTACGAGGCGGAGCACGCCGCCTACGGCATCCCCTTTCCGAAGGAGAGGTTCGGGCGGCTGGAGGAGCAGCTGGCGATCGTCACCGGCCTCTGGAACACCAAGCTCGGCGACACCTTCGACTTCGCCGGGGAGTACTACCGGCTGGCGGACTCGCCGGCGCTGCCCAAGCCCGCCCAGGAGAAGATCCCCGTCCTGGTCGGCGGCACGGGCCCGACCCGCACTCCGGCGCTGGCCGCCCGCTTCGCCGACGAGTTCAACATGCCGTTCACGTCGGTCGAGGAGAGCGCCGCCCAGTTCGGCCGGGTCCGCGCCGCCGTCGAGCAGGCCGGCCGTCGGGCCGACGACCTGGTGTACTCCAACGCCCTGGTCGCCTGTGTGGGCCGCGACGACGCCGAGGTGGCGCGTCGGGCCGCCGCGATCGGCCGCGAGGTGGACGAGCTGAAGGCCAACGGCCTGGCCGGTACCCCGGACGAGGTGGTGGCGAAGCTCGGCCGCTACGCCGCCGTCGGCACCGAGCGTGTCTACCTGCAGATCCTCGACCTGGACGACCTGGACCACCTGGAGCTGATCGCCTCTCGCGTCGCTCCGCAGCTGGGCTGAGCGCCCGCACCACCGGCGCACCGGTACTGCCGCCGCACCGCCGTCACCCCGGTCGCCGTCCGGGGCGGCGGGGGTGCGGTGCTGTGAGCGGACGGTGAAGGCGCTCGGCCGGACCGGCGCTGACCACTAGTCTTTACTTCCTCTTGGAGGAGGGAAGGCTCCTTCGAGAGGCGGAAGCCGGGGGAGTCAGGGGGAGTGCCGGTGGTGGAGACGACGGCGCCGGGGGCGAGCCCCCCGGGAACGGGACTGTCCGGGGCCCGGGTGCCCGTGCCGAGGGCAGGCAACGCCGCCGCCGTGCGGGCGGCCGGCCCGAGCGGGCCGGCCGGGCCGGTGCTGCGCCCGCGCGGACTGCACGACCTGCGGCAGGACCGCCCGGGTCAGGCGTCGGCCGGCCCCGCGCCGGCCGCGCTGCACTACCGGGCCGACGACCTGCTGGTCGTCTCCGGCCTACCCGGCAGCGGCAAGAGCACCCTGATGCGGCGGTGCATCACGGCCGGCCTGGTCGACTCCCAGCAGGTGCGGGAGGAGTACGCGGCCCGGCTGCCCGGCTGGCTGCCGTACTTCGTCTACCGCCCGCTGGTCCGGGCCGCGCACTACCGGCGGCTGCGCCGCGCGGTGCTCGGCGGCGGCCCGCTCGCGGTGCACGACTGCGGGGCGCTGCCCTGGGTGCGGCGTTGGCTGGTCCGGGCGGCGGCCCGGCAGGGGCGGCGGGTGCACCTGATCCTGCTGGACGCCAGCGCCGGTGAGGCCCGCGACGGCCAGCACGCCCGCGGCCAGCACGTCTCCGCGTACGCCTTCGCGCGGCACCGGGAGTCCGCCCGGCGGCTGCGCCGCAGGCTGGCGGGGACGGGGGAGCCACCGGCCGGTTGTGCGTCGGCCGTGGTACTCGACCGGGCCGGTGCGCGTGCCCTGCGGGAGATCGTCTTCGTGGCGTCGTAGTCTCGGCGAGGCGGTGCGGGGCCGCCCGCCGACCCGTCCGGGTGGCCTTCCGGGGCTCTCCGGGGCGGACGGGGTGTCAATTTTCGGACAACCCGGGGGCATTGCTGCAATCGCTCGACACGGGAAATGCTCCACCTGTCACCGGTGTCGGTCGATCAGGCTTTCGGGTTATGTCCGATTTGCCGTCAGAACTTTCAGGCCGGAAGACATCTGACGCGTACACGCGGCCCTGCGTAGCCTTGGCTCGGCGGCTCCCCCAAGCGGCCGCCCCCCCACAACTCCCCCTCAGGAGCGCAGATGCCTCGTTCTGCCCGCGTCCCGTCGCGTCTTCCCCGCAGATTCCTCAGCGCCGCCGCCCTCGTCGCCGCCCTCGGGCTCACCCAGTTCGCCGCGCCCGCCTCGTTCTCCACCGCCACCGCCCAGGCCCCGGCCGCCCAGTGCGTCGGCGGGGACACCGCGGCGAGCCAGGATGCGGGCGCCCGCAAGCCCGCCGGCAGCACCGCCGGCCAGGAGCCCAACGCCGTCACCGAGGCCCAGGCCAAGGCCATGGACGCGGACCTGCAGGCCCGCGTCGCCAAGCTGGCGCAGTCCTCCCAGGGCAGCGCGCTGCTCGCCCCCGGCACGCTGGCCGCTGCCACCACCATCCCGGTGTACGTGCACGTCATCCACTCCGGGTCGACGGGCAAGCTCTCCTCGACGGACATCGGAAAGCAGATCTCCGTCCTCAATGCCGCCTACAGCGGCCAGGGCGCCGGCAACACTCCCAGCCAGTTCCAGTTCCAGCTGGTCGGCACCGACTACACCGACAACGCGACCTGGTACAACGGCGTCACCCCGGGCTCCTCGGCCGAGAAGTCGATGAAGAGCTCGCTGCGCAAGGGCGGCGCCAACGCCCTCAACCTCTACACCGCCAAGCTCGGCCAGTCGCTGCTCGGCTGGGCGACGTTCCCCAGCTCCTACAGGTCCAACCCGAGCGACGACGGCGTCGTCATCCTCGACTCCTCGTTCCCCGGCGGCTCGGCCGCCAACTACAACGAGGGCGACACCGCCACCCACGAGGTCGGCCACTGGCTCGGGCTCTACCACACCTTCCAGGGCGGCTGCAGCGGCCAGGGCGACTACGTCTCCGACACCCCGGCCGAGAAGAGCGCCGCGTTCCAGTGCCCCGCGGGCCGCGACACCTGCACCGCGACCGGCGTCGACCCGATCCACAACTTCATGGACTACACCTACGACTCCTGCATGACGCAGTTCACTTCCGGCCAGGTCGCCAGGATGTCCAACTCCTGGGCCGCCTACCGGGCCTGACGGCCTCGGCCGACCGAAACCCTGGCGGGTGCGTGGGTGATGGGGCCCGCGCATCCGCCAGTACCAGTCCCGGTCCCGGAACGGGCTCAACGGAACGGGCTCAACGGAACGGGCTCAACGGAACGGGCTCAACGGAACGGGTTCAGCAGAACGTCTCGATGTAGAGCAGGGTCCGGCCGTCCTCGCCGGTGAACTCGTAGGCCAGGTAGGACAGTAGCTCGGCGACGTCGTAGCGGCTTCTGACCTCCAGCCAGGCGGTCGGCCGGTCGGCCTCGCGGAGGAAAGCCGGGAACCAGCGCTCCTGCCCGTAGTCGTAGGCGCTGCCCATGGACATCAGGTCGGCGCTCACGGCCAGCCGTTTGGCCCGGCGCGGGTCCAGCGGGCCCCGGGTCAGCGTCCATCGGCAGCCGGTCGCGTCGGTGAAGCCGCGGTCGGCGACCGGCGACGGAACGAACGCGGGCGACTCGTCCTCCGCCGGTAGCTCCCGTCCCGCCAGGGTCTCGGTGAAACCGCCGGTGAGATGCGGCTTCTTCGGCCTGTTCCTCGCCATCCGACCAGGATGGCACAGGGTTCGAAAGTGTTCGACGCCTCCGGTGTGGCAATCGGTGGCGGAATGTCCCTTTTGATCTATGTTTGGGGAGTCAGAGGCTGGTGAAGCCGAGGTAGCGGTCGAACAAGGAGCAGCGGCATGGCCAACAGAGCCAACCCCCGGATCGTCGTCGGCGTGGACGGCTCGCCCGCCTCGGAGCAGGCGCTGCGCTGGGCCGTGGACTACGCCCGGCTGGCCGTCGCCGACGTCAACGCGATCGCGGCCTGGGAGTACCCCGCGTTCTACGGCTGGGCCGGGCCGAGCGTGCCCCCGGCCGAGGGGTTCAACCCCGAGGAGCTCGCCGGACGGACCCTCTCCCAGACGGTCACCAAGGTCGTCGGCGACGACCCCGGGGTCCGGATCACCGAGTCCGTGCTGCCCGGCAACGCCGCCAAGGCCCTGCTGGAGGCGGCCGACGGCGCCGCGCTGGTCGTCGTCGGCAGTCGCGGCCTCGGCGGGTTCTCCGGCGCCCTGCTCGGCTCGGTCAGCCGGCACCTCACCGAGCACGCCCCCTGCCCGGTCGTCGTGGTCCGTGACCAGCACAAGCCGGCGGCGGCCGGCTGACCCCCCCCAGGGGGAGACTGCGGCGGTCCCTCGTCCGGCTGACCGCGGCGCCGCGCGGAGCCCGGACGGAGGGCAGGATGGAGACATGCCAGAAGGTGACTCCGTCTACCGTGCGGCGGCCCGGCTGCACGACGCCCTCGCCGGCCAGGTGCTGACCGCCGCCGATCTGCGGGTGCCCGCGCACGCCACCGCCGGCCTCGCCGGACGGCGGGTCCTGGGGGTCGCCCCGCGCGGCAAACACCTGCTCACCCGCCTCGAAGGCGGGCTCACCCTCCACACCCACCTGCGGATGGACGGCCGCTGGGAGGTCTACCGCCCCGGCGAACGCTGGGCCGGCGGGCCCGCCTGGCAGATCCGCGCCGTCCTCGGCACCGAGCGGGGCACCGCGGTCGGCTACCGGCTGCCCGTCGTCGAACTGCTGCGCACCGCCGACGAGCAGCGCGCCGTCGGCCACCTCGGGCCCGACCTGCTCGGCCCCGACTGGGATCCGGCCGAGGCCGTCCGCCGGCTCCTCGCCCACCCCGGCCGGCCCGTCGCCGAAGCCCTCCTCGACCAGCGCAACCTGGCCGGCATCGGCAACGTCTACGCCAACGAACTCTGCTTCCTCGCCGGCGTCACCCCGTGGACCCCGGTCGGCGAACTGGCCCGCCCCGAACGGCTGGTGGAGCGGGCCCGACAGCTCCTCGACGCCAACAGGCTGCGCGCCGGCCACATCACCACCGGCGACACCCGGCGCGGCCACCAGCACTGGGTCTACGGCCGTGCCGGGCATCCCTGCCCGCGTTGCGGCACACAGGTGCTGACGGCCACTCAGGGAACGCCGCCGCAGGAGCGGGTGGCGTTCTGGTGCCCGTACTGCCAGCGCGGCCCGGCCCCCGAGGCCCGGCCTACCGGCGCTCGACCAGGGCCGGGTGGCGGGGGTCGTCGACCCGGACGGTGAGGTCGGCGAGGTCGGCCGGGACGGTCTCGGCCTCGTAGCGGGCGAAGGCGGGCAGCGTCCACTGCTCCTCGGGAGGGGTCCGGCGGGCCAGCGCGGCCGGGGAGAGCGCCAGGTGAACGGTCAGCTCCAGCGGCAGCCAGCGGCCGAGCAGCAGCGCGCCGTCCAGCAACAGGACGCCTCCGGGCGGCAGTTCGGTGTACGGGGCGCGGGTCGACCGGTCCGTCACCGGGTCGCGCAGCGAGGGCAGGACGCGGCCGCTGCCGCCGGGCTCCAGCGGGTCCAGCACCTCGCGCAGCAGCGCGCCGTCGTCCAGCCAGAGGTCGTGGAAGGCGTCCGCGTCCTGCTTGCCGTATTCCAGCCGCACCGAGGCGGGCCGGAGGAAGCCCGCCGCCGACACCCGCAGCGCTTGGCGCCCGCGCAGCCGCAGCGGCTCCACCAGGGCGTCCGCCAGCGCGCCGGGCCGGGCGGCCGTGGCGCCGTCCACCGCCACCCGCAGCCACCGCTCCCCGGCCCCGGGGAGTGCGGTGATGCGGTCGGCGAGGAGTTCGGCGAGCCGGTCGGGCGAGATCGGGTGTACCTGCACCCGCCCATCTTGCCCGGACGCCGAGCGGCGCGGCTGCGCCGGGGTCGGGCTGCGCCTGGGGTCGGTGGTGCCCGGGGCGGGTGCTGCCAGGGTCGGTGGTGCCCGGGTCGGTGGTGCCCGGGGCGGGTGCTGCCAGGGTCGGTGGTGCCCGGGTCGGTGGTGCCGGGTCAGGGGAGGGGCAGGGCGTGCAGGACGTCGTCGTGGCCGGCGTAGAGGTGGCCGGAATCGTTGGAGAGCGACCAGACGTCGACGCCGGGGCCGGAGTCGCGGAACGTCCAGCGCTCCTCGCCGGTGGCCGTGTCGAGCGCGCAGACGCCGGCGGCGGCCGGGCCCGGCACGAAGAGGGTCGGCCCGGCCAGAAGCAGGCGGCTGCGGCGGTCGAGCCGGAACGGCAGCCGGTGCGACCAGAGTTCGGCCCCGGTGGCGACGGCGTGCGCGGTGACCAGGCCGTCGTCGCGGGGCAGGTAGACCCGGGTGCCGTCGCCGACCGGCGGCAGACAGCGCCACTCCTCGGACGGCCCGGGCACGACCGACCAGTGCGGGGTGCCGTCGGCCAGCCGCAGCGCCCGGACCCCGGCCGAGTTCGCGGGTGCGTAGACGTGCTCGCCGTCGGCGACGGCCCAGCCCAGGGTCACCTCGACGGGCACCTCCCAGAGCCGCCTGCCGGTGGCGGTCTCCAGCAGGGCCAGGTGGTTGCCGCCGACCGAGCTGTCGACGACGGGGACGCGGCCGCTGGCCGAGGTGAGCGGGGTGAACGGCCGCTCGCCGCCGACGGACGGACGGGCCCAGCGCACGGCCGTGTCCCGGTAGCGCACGGCGAACAGGTTGTCCGCGGAGTCGAACGGCCGGGGCGTGGCCCGCCCGTAGACGAGGTCACCATCGCAGCCGAACAGCGTGATGCTGGTGCCCAGCTCCTCGGGCAGCGGCAGGCTCCACTCCGAGGCCGGGTCGGTGAGGTGGCGGCTGTCGACATGGCCGTTCGAGACGGTGTACACCCGGTCGCCGCCGATGGCGACGCGGGCGTTCGACAGTTCCACGTCGCTCGGCCAGTCCGTCTTGGGCACGGGGAAGTCCAGAGTGCGCAGCGGGGTGCCGGTGGCGGGGTCGAGCACCTGGAGCCCGGAGCGGGAGACGAAGACCGGCCGGCCGGGGCGGTCGCTCAGCCGCTCGGGCGTCATCGCCTCCGGGCCCCGGTACGTCCAGAGCGGCTCCGGCCCGGCCAGCCGGGTCGGCCGCGGCTTGGGCGGCACCGGGCCGGCCCCGCCGCCGGACCGGGCGAACGCCCAGACCGCCCCGCCCGCCGCCAACACCCCGGCCCCGGTCAGCAGCTGCCGCCGGCTCAGCCGGGGCCCGCCGTCCTCCCCGGCGCCCCCGCTCACCACGTCCCCCGGCGCCTGCGCCGCCTCGCCGCCCTCGCCGTCCCACTGCCACGACGCCCCGCCCGCGCGACCCGCCCCGTCGGGCTGCTCGGGCACACGCGCTGCGGAACGGTCGGACGCTGCCGGCTGCATCTTCGGTACTCGTCTCCCCCGGGGCAGCCGCTGCGCTGCGCTGTCCGAGCGAGGATATCGAAGCAGCCCGGAATCGTTCGCAGGCGCCCGGGCATCGCCGCTCTGAACCTCAGGCCTCGCCGCCCGGACCGTGGTCGGCGAGGTCGGCGAGGACCTGCGCGTGGCAGGGGAGGGGGACGCACCAGCAGCCGAGGCGGTGGCCGCGGAGGGCAGGGACGAGGGCGAGCAGGTCAGGGCGGGCCAGGAGGTAGGCGCGGTACCGGGTGAGCATCCGCTCGCGGGTGAGGTCCGGGCCGGGGCGGTAGGGGCAGTGCAGGGGGTGCTCGGGGAGGTGCCAGCCGCCGCGGTGCACGGCGCGGCCGACGTAGACGACGTCGGCGTACGCGGGGTCGTCGCGGTGGCCCTTGAGGTTGACCACGGTGGTCGGGCCGGTCCGGCCGGTCGGGCCGGCCTTGCCCTGGTCGGTGCGCGCCATGGCGACCATGCTGGCGCAGCCGGAGGCGGCGGGCACGCCGGGCGGGGCCGGGCTCGCCTTGACAGTCTCTTGACCCGGGCGTAGCAAGAGAGAATGCCCCAGGGGATGCCGGCGGACCGGGCCGGTCCGCACGCGACCGGCGGTACCCGGGCGGCGCGGCCCGACCCGCACCGCCGCCGGGAGAGCGATGCCGCGGCCAGGGCGGCCCACGAGCGGGACGCCCTGCTGGCCACCGCCGTCCGCAAGGCGATCGCCACCACCGACGCCTACGGCGGCATGGTCTACCTGCGCTCGCGGGACCGGCGCTCGCTGGTGCTCTGCACGATCGCGGGCGTGCCGCTTTCGATCATCAGCGCGTTCCGCCGGGTGGCCGCGGCGGGGCCGATGCCGGCGGCGGTCAGCTACCGCACCGGGCGGACGATCACGCTGGCCGACACCGAGGACATGATGCGGCGCTTCCCGCAGCTCGCCGTCGGCATGCCGTACGACTTCGCCTCCGCCTGCGTGCCGGTCACCGCGGGCGAGGAGCGGTACGGGGTGATCAACGTGCTCTGGGCGGCCTCCGACGAAGGGGTGCCCGAGGGCGCGCGCCGGCACCTGCGGTCGGTGGCCAACCGGCTGGCGGCCGGGTTGGCGGCGCTGGAGGCGGACGGGCACCCGGTCGAGCCGAACGGCGACACCGCCGTGGTCGAGCTGGTGCCGCCCACGCCGCCCAGCACCCGGGTGGGGCTGTTCGACTGGAACGTGGCCACCGGGGCGCTCTCCGTCGACGACCAGTTCTGTGAGATCTTCGGCCTCGACCCCGCCGAGTTCGACGGCCGCGCGGCCACCCTGACCACCCGGATCGCCCCCAGTGACCTGCCCGAGTTCCGGGCCGCCGCCCGCACGGCGCTCGACCGCGGCCGGATGCTGGCCGCCCGGGTCCGGGTGCTGGACCAGCAGGGCCGCCCGTTCCCCGTCGAGCTCTGGGGCCGGGTCCCCGAGGGCGGCGACCCGGGCGTGCGCACCCACCTGGTCGGCGCCGTCCTCGACACCCGGACCGGTACCGCCGCCGCGGCCGCCGTCGAACGGCTCCGCGATGGTGTCTTCTCGCTCGACCCGGACGGCCGGATCACCTACGCCAACCGCAGCGTCGAGCTGCTGCTGCGCACCCGCCGCGAGGAACTGGTCGGCCACCACCCCTGGGAGGCGCTGCCCTGGCTCTCCGACCCGGTGTACGAGAACCGCTACCGGGCCGCCATGCTCTCCCAGCAGCCCACCGCCTTCCTGGCGGCCCGGCCGCCGGACGACTGGTTCGCCTTCTCGCTCTACCCGGACGCGCACGGCGTCACCGGCCGGGTGGTCGCCGCCGAACCGCCGCCCGGCACGGCCGAGCCGCCGAGCGAGCCCCTGCCGGGCGCCCGGACCGGCGTCGGCGGCATGTACCACCTGCTCCAGCTCGCCAGCGCGCTCACCGAGGCCGTCACCGTCCGCGAGGTCTGCCGGGCGGTCGCGGACGAGATCCTGCCGGCCTTCGGCGGCCAGGAGCTGGCCATCTACGCCGTCCGTGACAAGCGCCTGCACCTGATCTCGCAGAGCGGCTACCCGGACGGCTTCCTCGACCGCTTCGAGGGCACCCCGATCGGCGCCCGGGTGCCCGGCGCGGAGGCGCTCAGCACGGGTACGCCGATCTTCTTCGAGTCCGTCCACGACCTCGCCGCCGCCTACCCCGGCATCGCGCTGGACGAGATGCGGGCCTGGGCCTTCCTGCCGCTGATCGCCTCCGGCCACCCGGTCGGCAGCTGCATCATCGGCTTCGACGAGGCCCACGCCTTCACCGTGGAGGAGCGCGGCCTGCTCACCGGCCTCGGCGGCTTCATCGCCCAGGCGCTGGAGCGCGCCCGGCTCTACGACGCCGAGTTCGCCCTGGCCCGCGGCCTCCAGCAGGCCCTGCTGCCGCACCGGCTGCCGCGGATGGAGGGCATCCGGATCGCCGCCCGCTACCTGCCCGGTACGCAGGGCATGGAGATCGGCGGTGACTGGTACGACGCCATCGTCACCGGCCGCGACCTCACCCTGGTCATCGGCGACGTCGAGGGCCACAACGTGGGCGCCGCCGCCACCATGGGCCAGCTCCGCAGCGCCGTGCGGGCCTTCACCACCGGCGGCCACCCGCCGGACGAGGTGCTCGTCCGCACCAACCAGCTGCTGCTCGACCTCGACCCCGGGCTGCTCGCCAGCAGCTGCCTGGTCCGGCTCACGCCCTCCGACGGCAGCGCCCTGATCGCCCGCGCCGGGCACCTGCCGCCGGTGCTGCGCCACCCCGGCGGGCGCACCGAGGCGCTGTACGTCGCGGGCGGCCCGCTGCTCGGGGTGGACCAGCGGGCCGAGTACCCGGTCACCGAGCTGCGGCTGGACCGGGGGTCGCTGCTCGCCCTCTACACGGACGGGCTGGTCGAGGACCCGGCAGTGGGGATCGACGAGGGTGTGGACCGGCTGCGGGCCGCCCTCGCGCACGCCACCGGTGTGGCGGACCCGGAGGACGAGGGGCTGGACCGGCTGGCGGAGCGGCTGCTGCACGAGGTCGGCTCGACGCACCGGGTGGACGACGTGGCGCTGCTGCTCACCGCCTACGGGTGAGTGGCGGGGCGGGCCGGGCGGGTGCGGGCCCGTGCGGGGGTGGGCCGGGCCCGGGCGGCAGGGGAGGCGGCCGCGACTTTCGTCAGGGGTACGGGCGCGACTTTCGTCGGGGGTACGGGCGCGACTTTCGTCGGGGGTGGATCGAGACGAAGGGTGAAGGCGCCCGGTGCGGCGGTTTCGTTAGCCTCGACGGGTGGATGCACTGGCAAAGGCCTGGTCGAAGGCGGTACGGACGGCGTTTCCCGGGCCCTGGCGGCCCGGGCTGGTGGTGCGCGAGGCCGCCGGGGCGCTGCTGCTGGGCACGCTGGGGGTGCTGATCGAGCTCGGCAGCGACCCCGGCCTCTGCCTGGTCTCCGGGCCGGCCGCCGCCGTGCTCTTCCTGCTCCGGCGCGGCCTGCCGGCGACTGTCCTGGTGCTCACCGCCACCGCGAGCGGCTGGGGAGCCGGGCCGCTGCCGCTGCTGGTCTGCGCCGGCTGGTCGGCCGGTGCCCGGGTGAAGCGGGTCGCCGTGCTGGCCGGCTCGTTCACCGGCGGGTTCCTCCTGATGACGGCCACGGGCGTGCTGAAGGACGCCGGCTCGGCCCCGGTCAAGCTGATGATCGGCTTCTCGCTCGGCGGATTCCTGCTGCTCGCCGTGCTGCCCGCGCTCTGGGGCCGCTACCGGGCGCAGCGCCGGGCCCTGCTGGACGCGCTGCGCGAGCGCAACGACCAGCTGCTGCGCGAGCGTGCCATGGTCGCGCACCAGGCCCGGCTGCGGGAGCGGCACCGGATCGCCCAGGACATGCACGACAGCCTGGGCCACCAGCTCGCCCTGATCTCCGTCCACTCCGGCGCCCTGGAGGTGGACCGCACGCTCACCGAACGGCAGCGGGAGGCCGTCGGCGTGCTGCGGCTGGCCGCCGTCGCCGCGATGCGTGAGCTGCGCGAGGTGGTCGGCGTGCTGCACGACGAGTCGGCCGCCCCGCCGCAGCTGCCGGGTGCCGCCGCGCCGCCCGGCACCGGCCGCACCGGCGGCCTGGACGGGATCGGGAAGCTGGTCGAGTCCTCCCGGGCGGCCGGGACGCCGGTCTCCTTGAGCGAGGCGGGCGAGCGCCGCCCGCCCGCCGCCAACGTCGGCCACGCCGCTTACCGGATCGTCCAGGAGGCGCTGACCAACGCGCACAAGCACGCGCCCGGCGCTCCCATCACCGTCGCGCTGCGCTACGAGCCGGACGCGCTGGTGGTGGAGGTCGCCAACCCGCGGGCGCCCGAGCCGGCCGGCGTCCGGGCGGGCGGCGGCACGGCCGTGGTCAGCGGCGGCCAGGGGCTGACCGGTCTGCGCGAACGGGCCCGCCTGGTCGGCGGCATGGTGCACGCCGGGCCGACGCCCGAGGCGGGGTTCCGGCTCGCCGCGGTGCTGCCGTACGAGGGGACGGGCGGGGCGGCGGACGGAGTGGCGGGTGGTGCGGCGGGCGCGCCCGGGGGCATCGGGGGCATCGGGGGCGCGTCCGGGAGCACGGGCGCGGAGGCGTGGATGCCGGCCGCGCTGCCGTCGGTCGAGGGCGGGCCCGGTGCGCGGCGAGGGCGCAGCCCCGCGCTCGGCTGCGCCCTCGGCGGGGGGCTCGTCCTGCTCACCGTGCTGGGCCTGCTGGTCTGGGGTGTGGTCTCGTTCGTCCGTGCCGCCGATGAGGCGACCGTGCAGCGGTCGGTCTACGACGCGATCGAGGTCGGGACACCGCAGGCCGAGGTGGAGAAGCGCCTGCCCGTCGGCAACGACTTCTTCACCAGGGAGTACAAAGGTTCCGGCCCGACCCCGCCGGCGGGTTCTGCCTGCAGCTACTTCCTCTCCGGGGAGGCGTCCGCCGGCTGGGGCGAGGACAACATCGTCCGGCTCTGCTTCAAGGAGGGCGTCCTGGTCGACAAGCAGCACTACCCGGCGAAGTCCTGACCGGGGGAAGGGCCGGGGGCCGGAGGTGTGAGGATGGTGCCGAGCAGTGCCACCCGCACCCACCGAGGGGATGACCAGCAGTGATCCGAGTCCTCGTCGCCGACGACGAGCCGCTCATCCGGGCCGGGATCAGGATGATCCTGTCCTCCGCCGACGACATCGACGTGGTCGCCGAGGCCTCCGACGGCCGGCAGGCCCTGGAGCTCGCCCTGGCCCACCGGGTGGACGTCGTCCTGCTGGACATCCAGATGCCGGTGATGGACGGGCTCACGGCGCTCGGCGAGCTGCGCCGGGTGGTGCCCGGCGCGCGGGCGCTGATCCTCACCACCTTCGGGGAGCGCGACAACGTGCTGCGCGCCGTGACCGAGGGAGGCGCCGGATTCCTGCTCAAGGACACCGCGCCGGCCGAGCTGATCCAGGCCGTCCGGGCCGCCGCCACCGGCAACGCCTTCCTCTCACCCGCCGCCACCCGGCACATCGTGGACTCGCTGGCCGGCGGCGGTGTCGGCCCGGCCGCGGCCCGGGGCGCGGCGGCCCGGCGGCGCCTGGAGGTGCTGACCACGCGTGAGCGGGACGTGCTGGCGCTGCTGGGCGAGGGGCTCTCCAACGCGGACGCCGGCGCCCGGATCCACATGAGCGAGGCGACGGTGAAGACGTACGTCAGCCGGATCCTGGCCAAGCTGGGCTGCGACAACCGGGTACAGGCGGCACTGCTGGCGCGGGACGCGGGGCTGGACGGCGGGGCCTGAGCGCTCGCGGCGCGTAGGGCCAGGGGGCGGTGGGGGGCCGCGCAGGCCGTCCGTTGCGTCGGATACGGACCGGTCGTGCACCATGCGTTGCGCCACGGCGCGGCCACGGAGAGTGGCGAGTGTGGGCGACGCCACGGCGGGCCGGCGCGGAACCGGGAACTCCGGAGGGGTCGGTGACGGTGCGTCGGCTGTTCGTCACGCCAGGTCGACGGTGTGGGCGGCCTCACGGATGGACAGATGTGAGCGCGGGCACGGGAATTGACCATTTGATCTTGAAAATGCGGTCAAACCTGGTCATTTCGGATGGAGTTTCATGATCGATACCGCCGGTAACAGTCAACTGACCTGCGGCGTCCAAGAATTGCTTGTGGCGGCCCGGGAGGGCCCGTAGCTTCATTGGCGGTGCAACGAGCACCACCCGGGTTCACCCCCGACGCACAGCCCGCCGACTGACCCCCGGCGCGAGGGCGGTGCCCGCCGACACGGCCGGCTCGAACAGGCCGCCGGCGAGCGAGGGTGACCGGGGCGGCACGGCACGTCCGACACGTGCGTGGCCGCCCGTCGAGTGAGGTGAGCGCGATGGCCCTGCCAAGGGTCTGGTTCCGCCTGCCCGCCCGGGGCTTGTCGAGAGGACTTTCATGACTTTCCGTCACGAGACCGCCGCTGCCACCACCAACACCGCCACCACCGGCAGGCGCCGCAGCCGTGCCCGTCTGGTGCTGGTCGGCGGGGCCGTCGCGGCCCTCCCGGTGGCCGGCCTCGTCACGGCCACCTCGGCCTCCGCCGCGCCCACCTCCACCTGGGACGTGGTCGCCCAGTGCGAGAGCGGTGGCAACTGGAGCATCAGCACCGGCAACGGCTTCTACGGCGGACTGCAGTTCACCCCGTCCACCTGGGCCGCGTACGGCGGTACCGCGTACGCGTCGCAGGCCAACCAGGCGACCAAGGCGCAGCAGATCTCCGTCGCCGAGAAGGTCCTCGCCTCGCAGGGCCCCGGGGCCTGGCCGGTCTGCTCGGCCAAGGCGGGCCTCAGCAAGGGCGGCGCCCCGGCGGCCGTCGACACCTCGGCCCCGGCCGCCAAGGCCGAGGCCCCGAAGGCCGCCGCACCCAAGGCTGCCGCACCCAAGGCCGAGGCCCCGAAGGCCGCCGCACCCAAGACCCAGCAGCAGGCCAAGCCCGCGCAGACCCCGCAGGCGAAGCCGGCCCAGGGCGAGCAGACCCGGCCGACCGTCAAGTCGCAGAAGTCGCAGTCCTGGAAGTCGCAGGACGCGGCCAAGCCGGCTGCCCCGGGCACCAACACCGCCGGCGGCAGCTACACCGTCAAGAGCGGTGACACCCTGAGCGACATCGCGGCCAAGTTCGGCACCGACACCGCGACCCTGCACGCCAAGAACGTCAAGGCGATCGGCGACAACCCGGACCTCATCTTCCCGGGTCAGACCCTGAGCCTCTGACGGCTCGTCCCGTCCGTCCCGAGCGGCCGTCCCCTGGGGGGCGGCCGCTCCGGCGCGTCGGACGTGTGCGCCAGGTGTCTCGGGCCGTGATTGTTGAACGTTGAACGCGACGTCCGAATACCGCCGGACTCGCGAGCGCCACGGGCCGAAGATCGAGTCATGTCCGAGAACGAGTCGAGGAGTTCCACCGATATGACGACGATGACGGCTGTGACGACCGTGGCGACGGCCGAGCCCGCGAAGCTCGACGGAAAGGTGGCCCTGGTGACCGGCGGCAGCCGGGGGATCGGGGAGGCGGTCGCACTGCGGCTGGCCGAGGACGGCGCCGACGTCGCGTTGACCTACCGGGGCAGTGCCGAGCGGGCCGAGGCGGTCGCGGCCAAGATCACGGCAATGGGCCGGCGCGGCTGGGCGGTCCGCGCGGACAGCGCCGACCCGCTGGAGGTCCGGAACGTGGTGGAGGCGGTGGCCGAGCGCTTCGGCCGCCTCGACATCCTGGTCAACAACGCGGGCGTCGGCGTGCTCGGCCCGATCGAGGAGCTGGCGTTGGACGACGTGGACCGGGTGCTTGAGGTCAACGTCCGGGCGCCGTTCCTCTTCGCCCAGGCGGCCTCCGCCCACCTGGCCGAGGGCGGCCGGGTCGTCACCATCGGCAGCTGTATCGCCAAGCGCGTCGCCTTCCCCGGCGCCTCGCTCTACGCGACCAGCAAGGCCGCGACGATCGGCCTCACCAAGGCGCTGGCCCGTGAGCTGGGCCCGCGCGGGATCACCGTCAACGTGATCCACCCCGGGCCGATCGACACCGACATGAACCCGGCGGACGGCCCGTCGGCCGAGTTCCAGGCGAGCCTGACCGCGCTCGGCACGTACGGCAGCGGTGCCGACGTCGCCGCCACCGTCGCCCACCTCGCGGGCGAGGACGGCCGCTACATCACGGCCGCCGAGATCGCCGTGGACGGCGGGTTCGCGGCCTGACCCGCCGAGCGCGGGCGAGCGGGGCGGGCGGAGGGACACGACGATCGGCCCGGCGCGGTGTTGCGCCGGGCCGGTGGCCGGTGGTCGCGTTTACGATCGGCCGGTCCGAGCACACGTCCCAACTCCGAAGAGGTGTCGCCATGACCGCAGCGGAAGACCCGATCGACCTGCTCGCCCGGGCCCTTGCCCAGACCGCCGGGCTGATCGACGGCGTCGGAGCCGAGCAGGCCGGACATCCGACGACCTGCCGGTCCTGGGACGTGGCCGATCTGATCAGCCACCTCCTCTGGGACCTCCGGCAGTTCGCCGTCCGGGCGAACGGCAGTGACCCGGACTTCACGCAGTCCTTCGAGCGGGTCGAGGACGACTGGCTGCACGCCTTCGAGGCCGGGGCCGAGAAGCTGGTCGCTGCCTGGCGGAACGCCGGGGACCTCGGCGGCGTCATCGAGGCCCCCGGCGTCGGCGTCGTCCCCGCGCGCTTCCCGGTGGACCAGCAGACCGCCGAATTCGCCGTCCACGGATGGGACTTGGCCCGCGCCACCGGCCAGTCCACGGCCGGCCTCGACCACGACGTGGCCCGCACCTCGCTCGCCTGGGCCCGCGGCGCGCTGCGCCCCGAGTACCGCGGCAGCGAGGGCGACGGCCGCGCTTTCGGCCCCGAGGTGACCGTTCCCGAGGACGCGCCGGTCTACGACCGGCTGGCGGCGTTCTTCGGGCGTGACCCGCGGAGGGCCTGAGCCGTTCCCGCCCGTGTGGTCGGTGGAAGACGGTGTCGTCGGTGGAGGACGGTGTGGTCAGTGGAAGGTGCTGCGGTCGGTGGAAGCCTGTGCGGTCGGTGGAAGACGGTGCGGTCAGTGGAAGACGGTGAGGACGGCTCCCCACTGCGAGGTGGTCCGCCCCGTCGCCGCGCAGGGCCCGTCTGCCGTCGCCACCTGGTAGGCGGTGGTGAGGCGGTAGGAAGAGAGGGCCAGCGTCGGGAGGGCGGTCCATCCGGTGCTGAACTCGGGGGCGGTGCCGGAGTTGGTGCCCGCCGTGCCGACCATGAGGTCGCCGCGGGCACAGGTGGCGGGGGTGGTGCTGGTGGTGAAGGCGGTCCCGCCGGACGGGCCGTGCGCCTGGGCGGTGCCGCGTGCGACGGAGATCCCGCGGAACTCGTCCACGGCGACGTGGTACTTGCTGGCGTGCGGGTAGGTCACGTGGATGGAGTCCGCCGTCGTCAGCGGGGGAACGCCGAAGGCCGCGAAGACCAGCACCCGGTGCCGCCTGGAGTCCGTCACGTCCCCCGCGGTCTCGAACAGGTCGCCCCGGGTGTCCGTGACCGTGACGCTCCCGGGGCAGGTGCTGGTCAGCATCATCGTCACGACCAGCGCGTCCCCCCGGACGACCGGGGCGAGGACCGGCAGGACGACACCTGTGCCGGCGAGCACCTGCTGGTCCGCGGCCGGGCGGCCCACCCAGGCCGGGTCCGCCGTCGCGGCCGGCTGGTCCGTCGCCGGGCGGGGTGTGCCGGCCGGCGGGCCGGCCAGGTCGGCGTCCGTGGCGGGGGGCTGGACGGCCGCCGGGTCGCCGGACGGGCAGTCCTGGGGAAGCGGGGCCGCGGCGACGGGCCTGTGGAAGGCGAGGACGCCCAAGGTGGAGCAGACTCCGACCAGCGTGCCGACCAGCAGGGTGACCGCGTGGGTCCAGAACCGGCGGCCGCGCGCGGGCGGTCCGGCGGGTGCCGTGGCCGGGGGTGCCGACGGCTCGTCAGCGGGCCGGCCGGGCCGGTCGGGCGGGGTGGGCTGCGGGGGCGCCGCCGGAGGGGTCCCGGGGGCCGGGTCCCTGCCGGTGGCGGCGGACCAACGGCGGTGCCACTCGGCCTCGTCGCCGCCACAGGCCTGGACGTAGGCCCTGGTGGTGGGCCAGGACGGCAGGCGTGAGCCGGAGGCCGCCTCGTACAGGGTGGTGTGGGAGATCGAGCCGGCCTTCTTCGCCATGGTCCGGAACGAGGGCTGGCCCGCGTCCCGGCGCAGTCGGCACAGCTCGGCGGCGAAGCTCTCCGCCGCTGTCCGTGCCTGTTCTCTCTCCCCGGCTTGCGGCTCCCGATCCGCCATGACGCCCCCCTGTTGTCAGACCGTGTCAGATCCATCGGTGACGCTGTTCGCTTGTCGCGTACGGATCATAGCGACGAGTGACGGCGGCGATCGGCGATCGGCCAGATCCTCATGGGGGAGGGCGTGTTCGGGGCCGGTCGTCCCCGATGTCAGCTGTTGTCAGTTCCTGTCAGCCGGTATCGAACACCGCAGGCGGTCGGGTCAGCTGTCCCCGCCGCCGCAGTCATGGCGGCGGCACCCGGGGAGACGACGAACGACAGGGGAGATCGGCATGAGCAAGGGACTCCTTCGCAGGATCGGGCGCCGCGGGGCGACCACGGCGGCCGTGGTGGCACTGGCGGCCGGCGGCGTCGGCCTGTCGGCGGGCAACGCGTCCGCCGACGGGTGGTACTACATCAGCAGCCACACCCCCAGCGGTCACGGCGTGGGCCTGTACTCCCTGGCCCAGTCGACCTGGCCGTCCTACAAGCCCTGGAGCATCGACCTGGGCTCCTACGCCGGGTGGGGCGACAAGATCGCCCCCGACTGCTGGACGCGGGGCGAGAACATCAACAACCAGGGCAACGTGTGGTACAAGATCCACGCCGCCTACTCGTACAACTACAACGCCACCTACGTGGGAACCGCCTACGTGTACGGCGCTTACGCGGACGGCAACTGGTACTTCCACTACGCCTGGCAGAACGGCGCCATCGGCCAGTGCTAGGGCTCGGAGCAGCCCGTCCCGCCCGCACGCCGGGCGGGGCGGACCGCGTCACGGCGCCTGACGGGCGGCGGCCTGCTTGATCGCCTCGCGGATGCGGGGGTAGGTGCCGCAGCGGCAGATGTTCTGGATCTGGTCGATGTCCGCGTCGGTCGGGGCCGGGGTGCGGCGCAGCAGGGCGGCCGCGGTCATGATCTGGCCGGGCTGGCAGAAGCCGCACTGGGCGACGTCGCAGGCCAGCCAGGCCTCCTGGACGGGGTGCAGGGTGTCGCCGTCGGCCAGCCCCTCGATGGTGGTGACGCGGCGGCCGGCGCAGTCCTTGACCGCCACCGTGCACGGCTGGAACTCCTCGCCGTCCAGATGGCTGGTGCAGGCGCGGCAGACGCCGACCCCGCAGCCGTACTTGGGGCCGGTGACGCCGAGCTTGTCGCGCAGCACCCAGAGCAGCGGCATGTCGTCCGGGGCCTCGACGGTGACCGGCTGCCCGTTGAGGACGAAGGTGTGGCTGGGCATGGGGGTGCGCCCTTCGGGAGTCGGTGGGAGGGGATCAGAAGTCGATCGGGAAGGAGCGCGGGCTGGTGCCGGTCGCGCGGGCGTACGCGTTGGCGACCGCCGCCGAGGCGGCGGGGACGCCCAACTCGCCCGCGCCGCCGGGCGGTCCGCTCGGCGGCATGAGGTGGATCTCGACCGACGGCGGGCTGTGCCGCTGCCGGGCGTAGCGGAAGTCGGCGTAGCTGCCCTCGCGGACGGCGCCGTGGTCGATGTGGTTGCCGGCCTGGAGGACGACCGAGATGCCGTCGATCAGCGCGCCGGTCAACTGGGCTTCCAGGCCACGGGGGTTGATCACCAGACCGACGTCGGCGGCGATCACCGCCCTGGTGACGCGGGGCTGCTTCGGGTCGGTGGCGTCCAGCTCGACCAGGTAGGCGGCGCGCCCGCCGTTCTCGTCGTGGTAGCCGATGCCCTGGGCCTGGCCGGCGGGCATCGCGCGGCCCCAGCGGCCGGCCTGGGCGACCTTGTCGAGCACGGCCCGGCCGGCGGCGCCGCGCACCCGGGCCCGGCGGAAGGCGACCGGGTCCCGGCCGAGGCGCCGGGCCAGTTCGTCCATCATGATCTCGTCGGCGACCCGGACGGTGCCGGAGTAGACCGAGCGCCAGCTGCCGGTGTGCATGTCCAAGGGGACTTCGGCGAGGAGCTGGGTGGGGATCCCGACGTCGTAGGGGTTCTTCTCGCTGAGCAGGAAGAACGCCTGGGCGAGGCTGATCCCGGCGACCGAGAGGTTGAACCCGGCGGCGGTGAGCGCCTCGCCGAGGCCGTGCCGGAAGTCGGTCCGGACGGTGGCGGCCCGGTGCTCGTAGCTGATGACCTGGCCGAGTCCGTAGGTGGCGCGGATCCGGTGGTGGCTGGCGGGGCGCA
Organism: Kitasatospora sp. NPDC041988; assembly: GCF_055588525.1. Classification (NCBI taxonomy): domain Bacteria; kingdom Bacillati; phylum Actinomycetota; class Actinomycetes; order Kitasatosporales; family Streptomycetaceae; genus Kitasatospora; species Kitasatospora sp. NPDC041988. The sequence goes on along the minus strand of NZ_JBVJCO010000049.1, from coordinate 35,904 downwards.
TCCGGCCGTGGCGCATGTCGTCGTTACGGGTCCACATCAGTTTGACCGGGCGGCCGGCCGCCTTGGAGATCCGTGCGGCCTCCAGCGCGGCGTCGAAGAACAGCCGGCGGCCGAACGAGCCGCCGCCGCGCACCACATGGACGGTGACGGCGTCCTGCGGCAGGCCGAGATCGGCGGCGATGGTCTGCTGGGCGACGATCGGGGTCTGCGAGGCGAACCAGATCTCGGCGCGGTTCGGGCGCACGTCGGCGACGGCCGTCAGCACTTCCATCGGCGCGTGGTTGACGAAGGCGAAGTCGAACTCGCCGTCCACGTACTGGGTCAGCAGCGGCGGGACGAGGAACGGCAGGTGGGCGGCGCGCAGCCGGGCGCGGATGTCGGCGTCGGAGAGCGCGGCGACGGGGCCCGGGTTCCACGCGGTGTGCAGGGCGTCGCGGGCCTTGAGCGCCTGGTCGAAGGTCTCGGCGAGCACGGCGACGCCGGTCGGGACGGTGACCACGCCGAGGACTCCCGGCATGGTGCGGGCGGCGGAGGCGTCCAGCGACTTGAGGGTGCCGTTGATGGTGGTCGGGCGGGCGACGACGCAGGGCACGGCGCCGGGGATGGCGAGGTCGCCGGCGTACTTGGCGCGGCCGGTGACGATGTCGCGGGCGTCGATCCGGCCGGTCGGCCGGCCCACCAGGCGCTGCTGGTCGGGTGACTTGGGCGTGGCGGACACGGCCGGGACGGCGATGCCGGCGGCCTCGGCGGCGAGTTCGCCGTAGCCGGCCCGGCGGCCGTCGGGGGCGAGGACGGCGGAGTCGGCGGTGCGCAGGGAGTCGGCCGACAGCGACCAGCGGCGGGCGGCGGCGGTGACCAGCCGGGCGCGGGCGGCCGCGGCGGCGGCGCGGACCGGATCGTACAGCGAGCGCACCGAGTTGGAGGCGCCGGTGAGCTGGTTGAAGAGCAGGTCGGGGCGGCCGTCGGAGAGCGGGACGTCGACGTCGCTGAGCCGGGCGTCGAGCTCGTCGGCGACCAGCATGGCGATGGTGGTGGTCAGGCCCTGGCCGACCTCCAGGCGGGGGAGGTGCAGGGCGGCGCGTCCGTCGGCGGTGACCTCCAGCACCAGCAGGTGGGAGGTGGGCAGGCCGGCCAGGATCAGCGCGTCGCCGAGGTCGAGGATGTCCGGGATGCCGGGAAGGCCGAGCAACTGGGGCGCGGCGCCGGCCTGTTCGGCGAACGCGCCCTCGGCGGCGGTCCGGACGGCGGCCCGGGCGGTGGCGGGCGCGGCGGCGTCCAGGCCGAGCCGCGCGGCGACGGTGAGGGTGGGGGCGGCGAGCAGGTAGGTGAGGAAGCGCCGGCGGCCGCCGGGGGCCGGGGCCGTCGCGGCCGGGGCCTCGGCGGCGGGGGTCTCCCGGTCCGGGCTTCCGGTCGGGGCAGGGGCGTCGGGAGTGCTGCCCGAGGGCGCGATGGAGGTGCTGATGGGAGGAGCCCTTCGAGCCGGTGACGGCTCCGGCCGGGCGGGCCTGGGCGGCCCCGGCCCCGCTGCCGGATCGCGAACGCCGACGAGCATAGGAGGGGGTTACTGGCCGGTCAACACGGGCACTTCGGGCCGGAAGGGGCATCTGATCGCATGTCGGATGGGGCGGATACGGACGGTGCCGGGCGCGGGGGCGGCGGTTCGGGTACCGCCGCCCCGGGTGGGAAGGGCGTGTGGGAAGGCGTGCGGGAAGAGCGTGCGCTCGGACGGGAGTTCCATCCTCGGCTGCCGGTACGGGGCGGCCACCAGCTCGGTCGGCCCGTCTCCGCGGTGAGCCCGCCTCCCCGGTCAGCGCCAGTCGATCTCGGCGAGCGAGTCCAGTGGCGGCCGGTCGGCCGCGCTCTCCGGTACGGACAGGGTGTCGGCCCGGTGCAGCTCGGGGTCGAACCGCAGGTGCGTGCGGTCCTCGAGCTCGGTCAGGGTGACCTGGAAGACCCGGAACTCGTCGAGCTCCAGCGCCTCGATCTGGTCGACGTTCTGGGTCAACAGGAAGGCCTTGGCCCGGAGTTCGCCGTGCTCCGAGAAGGCGATCACTTTCCAGAACTCGCGGGGGATCCGGACGTTGCGGAACAGGCGGTCGTCGTCCTGGAAGACCGGGCCGCCGAACACGCTGATCCGCAGGCGGTCGACCCTGACCTCCGCGAACAGGGCGTCCTCCAGTCGCCCCCACAGCCCGTTCCTGGAGCTCTGGTTGAAGTCGTCCATCTGCGGCGTGATGTTGGTGTAGAAGAACGAGTCCGAATTGGCCTTCGCGGCCTCGGCTGCGCTGCCCCAGATCAGGTCGGCCCGGCGGGCGATGTGTCCGCGGTCCAGCCGGTTGACGCGTCCGTTCCGGTCGCGGTACAGCTCATTGCCGACCTGGTCGTCGAGCGGCACCCGGGGGTCCTTGCGGAAGTCCACGCGGTCGAGCTTCCTGAGGGCGCCGCCGTCGACGTTCCAGGCGACCCAGAAGGCGAAGCGCCGGGACACGCAGTGGGCGAGCGAGAAGTGGGTGTAGCGAATGACCTCGGAACCGTCGAGCCGTACGGCGTCGTGCTCGATCTTCGGGTGGAGTTCGGGGGTCGGGATCCGCTCGATCAGGAAGTCGGGGTCGTAACCACCGAGGGCTTCGAGCTCCTCGGGTGCCGGCGGTTCCAGGCCGATCTCCAGCTTCTCGAACACGGAGCCGGGCATGCAGGCCAGCGCGTGCTCGTCCGGGCTGTCCTTGCTCTCGCCGCTGAAGTGGAGACCGGCGACGACGTCGGTCGGCGCGCCGTTCTGCTCGGTGAACATCCAGACCGCGCCCGAGTCCCCGGGCAGGCTGACCTCGCCGTTGGGCGGCGGGAAGGCGGGGTCGACACCGATCTCGAAGCAGCCGATCTGTTGCAGGCCGACGGTTCCGCCGTAGTTGATTTTGGCCGTCACGTCGATGCGCCGCACCAGGCCGTGGGTCACGCCGGTGGTCCGGCCGCTCTTGACCACCCTGTCTCCGAGGGCCGGCCTGCCGAGCTTGCGGGGCGCGACGTTCAGGCCGAGGATCGTGCGGTCGAAGCGGCGGTCGGCGAGGGAGGTCACCGCGCAGTCGCCTGCGATGCCCAGGTGGGAGCGGACCAGCTTGCCGATCCGGTTCTGACCGACGCGGTTGTCGTCACGGGCCCCGGGCTGGACGCAGTCGTCCCCGATCGCGCCGTCCGGAGTGTTCAGGACGTGCCAGTTGCTCAACAGGTAGGGAGAGCCGTCCTTGCGGTCGAAGACGATGCATCCGGCCGTTCCGGCGCTGCCGAGCGTCCCGGGCCGGATCCGGATGTTTCCGACGCTCGCACCGGGAAGGAGCGGGTCGAGGCGCTTCTTGCGGTCGGGGGGATCGGTGTCGGCCTCGGTCAGCACCTCGTAGTGCAGGGTGAACGAGCGCTCGATGACCTCGGTCGGCACCTCGACGCCGTCCACCGTGACGGACTCGGGTAGCGGCTCGGTGCCCAGCGCCTCCAACTCCTCGGGGGCCACCTTCTGGTCGACCGTGAACTGCAGGGCGATCTCGCCCCTGTTCTCGCCCTCCGTCCGGTAGCCGATTCCGATGGACGAGACGTTCGGATCCTGCAGGTAGGTCGCTCCCTGAGTCCGGATGAACGTCCTGAGTGACGAAATGAGTTTCTCTTCCTGTTCGACCTGCGCCGGCCTGGGCGGCCGGTAGCCGTTCTTCTTCGACATGGCCCTGTCCCTTCGAGAGGCCATTGACGGCTTCAGTCTGGTCCGGCGCGCCGAAGCCGCGACAGGGTGGAACTGCCCACGGCGCCGGGGTTGTCCGGCCCCGGCACCGCCCCGACCGCCCGCCCGGCGGTGGCTGCTCCGCGTGCGGCCGTTCCGCGTGCGGAGTGGGCAGGGACGGCGAAGACTGGAAACCGTGAGGGCCGAGGACGTCCGGGGGCTGTCGTGAGCACCGATGCGAAACGCGTCGCCGTCGTCGGTGACTGCCCCCTCTTACGCCGGGGTCTGGTCGATGTGATCGGCTCCGCACCGGACCTCTCCCTCACCGTCTGCGCGCAGTCCGTCGGCGAGGTCGAGGGGGCTCTGGAACCCCACGACGTCGTCCTCCTGGACCTCCAGCTCCAGCCCGCGTTGCTGTCGGCCGCGATCGACCGGCTCGCCGGGCGGGGCGTGGAGGTCCTCGTGCTGTGCAGCGGCCCGCAGAACGACGTCGCCCAGGTCATGCGGGCCGGTGCTCGCGGCTGCCTGAGCCGGCAGGCCGACGAACCCGAACTGCTGGCCGCGATCACCCTCGCCGCCACCGGCTGCGCCTACGTGTCCGCCGTCCTGGCCGTGCCCTCGTACGGGGAGGGGTGGTCCTGCCGCCTGACCGACCGCGAGCGGCAGATCCTGGAACTGGTCGCCGGGGGCGAGACCGACCACGGCATCGCCGAGCGGCTCGGGATCAGCCAGCACACCGTGCACTCGCACCTGGACCGCTTGCGCGACAAGATCGGCTCGCGGCGGCGGGTCGATCTGACCAGGTTCGCCATCGCGCACGACATCCTCCCGAGCTCGCCCGCCGAGGGGCCCGAGGCGTAGGGCCGGTCCGCCGCGACGGGAGCTGTTCACGCCGTTCCCGGCCGTATCCGCCATTCCGCCGTTCAGGTCGCCCCTGCCATCAAGTGGCCCACTCTTCTTTGCCATGACTGGACCTGTTGGGTGGTCCACCTGACCCCTACTCTGGACAGGTCAGTGGGGAACGGAGCGGTCCCGGGGGCCGCCGTCCGGGGGAGTGTCGTTGCCGAACCGTCTTGTCCCGCCAGCGGGCGTCCAACGGACGCTCGCCACCGCCCAGTTGGTCGGCTCGATCGGCGACGGCGCGTACTACACCTGCTCGGCGCTGTACTTCACCCGGGTCATCGGGATGTCTCCCACCCGGCTCGGCCTCGGCCTCGCCGTGGCCTGGGCGGTCGGCTCACTGGCGGGCGTCCCGCTCGGCCACCTCGCCGACCGGCGCGGGCCGCGCGGCACGGCCGTGCTGCTGGCGTTCGCGACCGGCGCGGTGGTCGCCTCCTTCCTGGTCATCCGCTCCTTCGTGCCGTTCCTGGCCGCCGTCTGCCTCTACGCCACGACGCAGTCCGGGCTGTCGGCGGCCCGGCAGGCGCTGGTCGGCGGCCTGGTCGACCGGGCGGAGCGGACGGCACTGCTGGCCCGGCTGCAGGCAACCCTCAACGCGGGCCTGGCCCTTGGCGCCGCACTCGGCGGCATCGTGCTGAGCACCGGGAGCCGGACCGGGTTCCTCGTCGCCTTCGCGGTCACCGCGGTGGGGTTCCTGGCCAGTGGTCTGGTCCTGCTGCGGCTGCCCGAGGTGCCGCCCGCGCAGGGGAGTCCGGGCGCCGAGCGGAAGCTGGCGGTGCTCTCCGACCGCCCGTACGCCGTCGTCACGCTGGTCAACACCGTGCTGCTGCTGCGGATGCCGCTGCTCAGCCTGGTCATCCCGCTCTGGATCGCGGCCCGGGCCGACCACCTGGCCTGGCTCGGCTCGGCGCTGTTCGTCCTCAACACGGCGGTGGTGATGGTCTTCCAGGTCCGCACGGCCCGCGGCGTGACCGGGCTGCGGTCCGCCTCGCGCGCCGTCCGCGACGCCGGCGTCATCCTGCTCGCCTCCTGCGCCGTCTTCGCCCTCTCGGCCGGGGACGTGCCGCTCTGGGCGATGGCCGGGCTGCTCGTGGTGGCCGCGACGCTCCAGGTGATCGGCGAGATGAAGCAGTCCGCGGGCTCCTGGCAGATCAGCTTCGACCTCGCCCCCGCTCACCAGACCGGCCAATACCAGGGCTTCTTCGGCTCGGGCGTGGCGGTGGCGCGCACCGTCGGGCCGCTGCTGCTGACCACCCTGCTGCTGGACTGGGGTGTGCCCGGGTGGCTGCTGCTGGGCGGGCTCTTCCTGGGGGCCGGCTGCGCGATGGGGCCCGCGGTGCGGTGGGCCGAGCGCCGGCGCCCCGGGGTGCCGGCGCCCGAGCCGGCCGCGGTCGCGGTGCGGGCCTGAGAAATCCGGACGCCGGGCCCGGGCAGGCCCGGGTGGCGGATGACCGCCACCGGGGAGCCGGCCGTAGGCTGGCGATGTACCGTCACGGCGCCGTGGATTCTGCGTCCGAGCATCCGTCAGAACCGTGAAATACCGGTCGAATGACGGTTGACCAGAAGAATCTACGGCTGTTCATGGTCTTCCGCTTCCGGGCCCCGGCTGCCAGGCTGGCCGGGTTTGCATTACCGGAGGAGGTCACGTGTCCCGCATACCCAGTCTGGCGTTGGCCGTTGCCAGCGCGCTCGCCCTTGTCGCCGGAACCGCCGCCGCGGCGTCGGCCGCACCCGAACCGCCCTCGGCGGCGCCCGCCGCCGAGGCCCGGGTCGAACCGGTCGCCTGGACGCCCTGCAACCCCGACCCGTCGAAGCCGGATCCGGGCATCTACGACTGCGCCGTCTACCCGGTGCCGCTCGACTACGCGGACCCGTCCGGCGAGAAGGTCGGCATCGCCATGATGCGCCGCCGGGCCGGGGACCCGTCCAAGCGGATCGGCTCGCTGTTCCTCAACCCCGGCGGCCCGGGCGGCAGCGGCTACCTCTGGGCCACCACCGCCCGCTTCGACCCCGAGGTGCAGGCCCGCTTCGACCTGGTCGGCTTCGACCCGCGCGGCGTCGCCCGGAGCAACCCGCTCAAGTGCTTCACCACCGACGAGGAGGCCGCCGCCGTCTTCGACCGGCAGACCGGCGTGCCCGTCACCAAGGCCGAGATCGACGGCACCCTGGCCGCCACCGAGGACTACACCGACGCCTGCGAGCGCAACGCCGGCCCGCTGATCGAGCACATGTCCACCGAGAACGTCGTCCGCGACCTTGACCGGATGCGCCGGGCCGTCGGCGACAAGCAGCTGACCTTCGCCGGGTTCTCCTACGGCACGCTGATCGGCGCCACCTACGCCAACATGTACCCGGACAAGGTCCGCGCGCTGATCATCGACGGCAACGTCGACCCGAACCTGCGGCTGCACAACGGCCTGGAGTACGACCGGCAGCGCGCCGCCGGGTTCGAACTCGCCCTGGACGAGTACCTGAAGCGGTGCAAGACGGCCGGCGCCCCGCGCTGCGCCTTCGGCGACGGCGACACCCGGGCCAAGTTCGACGCGATCCGCGACCACCTGCGGACCAGCCCGGTCACCCTGCCGGACGGCACCCAGGTCACCCTCTCCAGCTTCACCAGCCAGGTCGCCAACGCCTTCTACGCGCAGACCCGGCAGGCGCCGCTGGCCAAGTCGCTGGAGGCGCTGCACCAGGTGCTCCAGCAGCAGGGCGCACAGTCGCTGGTGGCCCCGAAGGCCGCCACCGACGACGCGAAGGCCCTCGCCGTGACCGTCCCCACCGCGCTGCGCGAAGCCCTGCCGGAGACCCCGTACAGCGCCGACGACTCGTACTACGGCGTCAACTGCCAGGACAAGCCGTACCCGTCGAACCCGCGGGTCTTCGCCAACCTGGCCCGCGCCTGGGAGAAGGAGTCGCCGACCTTCGGCCGCTACCAGGCCTTCGACGCGCCCGCCTGCGCCACCTGGCCGGCCCCGGCGCGTGACTCCGACCGGTACAGCGGCCCGTGGAACCGCCGCACCGCCAACCCGGTGATGGTGATCGGCAACCTCTACGACCCGGCCACCCAGTACAAGTTCGCCCAGAACATGCAGCGTCAGCTCGGCAGCGCCGTGCTGGTCAGCGTGGACGTGATCGAGCACTGCGCGGTGGGCCGGAGCAAGGAGCTGAACAAGCTGGTCACCTCCTACCTGGTGGACAAGGCCGTGCCCGCGCCCGGCCAGCTGCTCAAGCCCGACGCCGAGGCCTTCCCGACGGTCGCCTGACGGCTGCTCACCTTCCCGGTGTGAACGATGAGGCCCGCCCCGGGCGCTGTGCCCCGGGGCGGGCCTCACGGTTGCTGTCCGGGCCGCGAGGTGCGGGCCGGGGTGCGCGTCAGAGGTCGGTCAGCGGGACGCCCGGGTCGGCCAGCGCCTCCGGGTCCACCGGCCGCCCGGAGCGGACCAGCTCGCGGATCGGGTCGGTGACGTCCCAGACGTTCACGTTCATACCCGCCAGGACCCGGCCGCCGGCGAGCCAGAAGGCGATGAACTCGCGAGCGGCGCGGTCCCCCCGGAAGACCACCCGGTCATACCCGCCCGGTTCGACGTAGCCGGTGTACTCCATCCCCAGGTCGTACTGGTCGGTGAAGAAGTACGGCACCCGGTCGTAGACCGCGTCCGGGCCGTCCAGGCCTAGCATCGCCCGGGCCGCGGTCTGCGGCTGGTTGAGCGCGTTGGCCCAGTGCTCGACCCGGAGATGGCGGCCGAGCAGCGGGTGGAAGGCGTTGGCGACGTCGCCCGCCGCGTAGATGTCCGGGTCCGAGGTGCGCAGGTGCTCGTCGGTCTTGACGCCGTTCTCGATCTCCAGGCCGGCCGACTCGGCGAGCGCCGTGAGCGGGGCGATGCCGATGCCGACGATCACCGTGTCCGCCGCCACCGTGGAGCCGTCCGCGAGGCGCACACCGGTGACCGCGCCGCCCTCGCCCGTCAGCTCCTCGACCTTGGCGTTGAACCGCAGGTCCACGCCGTGGTCGCGGTGCAGGTCGGCGAAGACCTGGGCGACCTCTCGGCCCAGCACCCGCAGCAGCGGCAGCTCGGCCGCCTCCAGCACGGTGACCTCGGCGCCCGACTCCCGGGCGGCCGCCGCCGTCTCCAGGCCGATCCAGCCCGCGCCGATCACCGCGACCCGGGCACCCGGCTTCAGCGCCGCCCGGATCCGCTCGCTCTCCTCCACCCGGCGCAGGTAGAGCACGCCGTCCTGGTCCGCTCCCGGCACCGGCAGCCGGCGTGGCACCGAACCCGTGGTCAGCAGCAGCTTCGCGTACTCGATCCGGCCGTCGTCGGCGAGCGTGACGGTGTGCCCGGCCGGATCGACCGCGACGACCGGGGTGCCGAGGCGGAGGGTGACGTCGTGCTCGGCGTACCACTGCGGCGGGTGGACGTAGATCTTCTCGCGCGGTGTCTTGCCGAGCAGGTAGCCCTTGGAGAGCGGCGGCCGCTCGTACGGCCGCTCGTGCTCGTCGCCGATCAGGACGATGCCGCCGCGGTACCCGGCCTCGCGAAGCGCCTCCGCGGCCTTGGCGCCGCCCAGGGAGGCGCCGACGATGACGATGGGCCGCTCGCGCCCGCCGCCGTCGGCCGTTCCTGCTGTGCCCGTGTCCATGCTGAACTCCTCGCTCCTCCGGCCGGAATCACGGACAGCCTGCCGCCGTTCGGGCGAGCCTGTCGAGACCGCGCCAGGCGCGCCGCGACAGGCTCCCCCGAACGGGTGAGGCGGCCCCCGGGGGAACTGGTGAGGCGGGCCCGGGGGTACGAGCCGGCCACCTGCTACGGAGTCATGGCGTCCCGGACCAGGGCCGAGTCGACGAACTGCTCGAAGCGCACGATCCGGCCGCCGCGCACGGTGAAGTGGTGCGCCACCCGGACCGCCAGCGGGCGCTGGGTGGCCCGGTGCACGGCGGTGTAGCGGGCCAGCACCACCACGTTCTCGCCGTCCACCACGTAGCTGTCGTCGTGGGCCGTCCAGCCGTCCCACTCGGCGGCCAGCCGCTCCATCACACCGTTGGTGACACCCTTCGGGGTGCGGTACGTGCCGGCCAGCGGGAATCCGGCCATCTCCGTCCACTCGACGTCCTCGGCGAGCGTGGCGCGCAGCGCGGCCAGGTCGCCGCGCGCCGAAGCCAGGTACTGGCGGCGGACCACGTCGGCGGGGGCGTCGGACTCGGCGAAGGACGCGGCGGACCTCGGGATCTCGATCACCTCGGCTCAGCCCCAGACCATCTCGCCCTTGGCGACCTTGGTCCCGAGGTCGACCGCCAGCTTCATCCCCAGCTCCGGGAAGCGGCGCTCCAGCGCCGCCTTGGCGGCGGCCGCGTCGGCGGCCCGGCCGATCTCGGTCTCGAACGCCCGCAGGTAGGCACGGGTGTGGTCGATCGCGGTGGTGATGGTGGGCGCGCCGGCCGTCCGGTGACCGGCCACCACGAACCCGGGCTGCAGCGCCTCCATGCCGTCCAGCAGGTCGATCCAGGCGGCCCGCTGCTCGGGCGTCGGGGTGTCGGCGGTCCAGACGTGCAGGCCCTCGAAGAGCAGCACGCCGCCGAGGATGGTGCGGTGGTGGTGCTGCCAGAGGTAGTGCCGGTCCGGCAGGTGGAAGTCGGCGCCGCGCAGCTCGAACCGGTGACCCTCGAAGACGAGTTCGTCGCCGTGCAGCACCTCGGGCCGCACCAGCCGGGTCGGCAGCTCCGGGCCGAGGTGCGCCCAGGCCTTCAGCTTGCCCTCGTAGGACTCCTGGATGTGCTCGACGGTGGTCGCCGTGGCCAGGAACCGCGCCTGCGGGAAGGCGTCCTGCACCTCCTGCGCGCCGAAGTAGAAGTCCGGGTCGCCGTGGCTGACGAACACCGTGGTCAGCCGCTTGCCGCTGGCCCGGACCCGCTCGACCAGCCGGCGCCCGTCGGAGCGGGTGAACCCGGCGTCCACCAGCAGGGCGTCGTTGGGACCGGTCACCAGGACGGAGGTCTTGTTGAGCGAGCTGTCGGGGCTGTCGATGACCTCGAAGTCCAGGGCGCTCATGCCCTCACCCCGCTTCCCTCGGCAGGGGCGTTCGCCCGTGCGCGCCTGTCGATGACTCGCTCGCTCTGCTCGCTCATACGGGGTGGTCCTTCCTCGGGCCGGCCCGGCCGTCGTTCCTCGCGCCGGCCCGGGCTCCGTACACCGGGCGCGTGCGCCGCCTGGGAGTTGTCAGACACGCCCCAGCATCGGCGACCGGCGGACCGGCCGCATGTCGGGCGGTGACGGCGGGTGGTCACGGCGGGAGGTGACGTCGGGCGGTGACGTGGGACGTTGCGGCCGGCGGGTGGGACCGGTCAGCTCGTCCGGGTCGTACTCCCGTTCGAGCTTCTCGCCGGTCACCGCGTCGAAGAGGCCGTGGCCGCTGCTGGACACCGTCAGCACCAGGTCGTGGCCGGTAGCCGGGTCGGTGGCGAAGCCGATGCCGAGCAGCCCGCCGACCGGGATCAGGCCGTGCCCGACCGGCCGCCACGGCGACGGTGGTGCGATGACGGGTGCGGCGAGGAAACGATCGCGGAGCTGCTCCTGGAACGCGGTGACGGCCATGGGGAAGATCACCGCACCGGCCGGGCGTCGCCTCTCCGGCGAGTCATCCCGCCGGTGCCAGCCGGGTCACCGCGGCTGCCGCGAGCAGGGTGGCGGCCGCCAGCGCGGGCCAGAGCACGCCCGGGCCGGCGGCCAGCAGCGCCGTCAGCACGGCCGGGGCCAGCGTCCGGCCGAGGCCCGTCGACAGCTCCCAGCGGGCCAGCGCCCGGCCGAGCAGCCCGGGCGGTGCGGTGGCGGCGACCAGGGCCGTCCCCGAGCCGCTGTAGAGGATCTCGCCGAGCGTGAAGAGCACCGAGACGCCCGCCACCAGGGCCGCGCCGGGCGTGCCGCCGACCCCGCCCGCCGCCCAGAAGCCCAGGTAGGAGAGGGCGAGGATGACTCCGGCGGCGGCCAGGACGGCGCGGCGCGAGCGGTCGGCGAACCGGAGCACCACGGCGAGCTGAAGGGTGATCACCAGCACGGTGTTGCCCACGAAGACCCCCGAGGACCAGGCCGGGGAGGCGTGCAGGTGCAGCACCAGGAGGGCGGGCAGGGCCACCTCGAGGACGTCGAAGGAGAAGGCGTAGGGGAGGTTTGCGGCGCTCAGCAGCGTGAGCCAGCGCAGGACGGGGGCCGGTGCCCCGGCGGGGGTGGGCGTGGCGGCGGCGGGCGGGGGCGTGTGGGATGCGGGCACTCGCGGTGCGGTGACGTGCAGGGAGTGGACCAGAACTGCCGCGACCAGGCAGGCCGCGGCCGTCACCCCCGCGAGCGCGCGGACGGTGCCCGCCCCGCCGGCCACCGCGAGGGTGGCGAGCAGCGCGCCCGTGCCCAGGCCGGCGTTGCGCAGCGTCCGGCCGGCGGCCAGCGCGGCGTCCCGGGTGCGGCCCTCGGTGAGGGTGCTGACCACGGCGGCGTGCGTGGTCGGCCAGGACTGGCTGCCGATGCCGAGCAGCACGGCGGCCGCCGTGAACCCGGTGAGGCCGTGCGCCGCCGGCAGCGCCACCGAGCCGGCCGCCCGGACCAGCAGGGTGGCCGCCGCCGGGAGGCTGCGCTCGCCACGGTCGATCCAACGGCCGGTCAGCGGTAGCACCAGCAGGCCCGCCAGCATCCCCGCGGACATCGCCAGGCCGGCGGCGCCCGCGGCCAGATGCAGCACACCGATGCCGTAGAGCAGCAGGAACGGGCGGAGCAGACCGGTGCCGAGGGCGTCGACCAGCAGGGCGGCGGCGTAACGGCGGCCGCCGGCGGCGGTGAGCAGGCCGAACAGGGCGGCCGGCCCGGTGCGGTGGCGCCCGGTCGTGGTGGTTGTGGCGGTCGTGGCGGTGGTGGTGGCCATACTCCGGGCCGGGGCGTCGACGCCGGCGGGGGATTCGGTGAGGGCGGGGGATTCGGTGAGGGCGGGTGCGGGCTTCTGCCGGAGCGGGCTCATGGACGGTACGGTGCGTCCCTCGGCCGGCCCCGGGCACGTGGATTGACGAGTCCCGTCAATCGACGCCGGGCCCGTCCCCGCAGGCTGGCAGGATCGGGCGGGTGAGCCTGACCATCGACCTCGCCGCCCTGCCCGACGAGCGCCTGCTCTTCACGCCCTCCCCGCTGGCCGAGCTGAGCGCGATGCTGCACGTCCTCGGCGAGCCCGCGCACCACCCCGGGCTGCACGGCTGGGCAGCGAGCACGGTGGCGTGGATCGCGCCCGAGCTGTCCGAGCGGCTGGCGGAGGCCGACTTCCTCTGGCGTTCCTCGCGGGCCGACTTCCTGGTGCCCGGTCTGCCCGGTGCCACCCTGGCCGAGGAGCTGGACGCGGTCGACCGGATCGACGACGAGCTGTACGTGCGGGCCGCCGTCATCATGACCTGCGGCGCCTCCCGGCTCACCCACCGGATGGGATCGCCGCTCACCGACCCTGTCGCTCAGGAGCGGGCCCGGGAGGTTGCGCTCGCCCGCGGGCCGCGGCAGGCGGCCTTCGCCGACCGGCTCTTCGCCGACCCGCCGGCCGTCCGCTCGCTGGTGCGGCGGATGTTGGAGGAGTGCCAGGACGCGTTCTTCGCGGACGCCTGGCAGCGGGTGCTGCCGGACCTCGCGGCCGACGCCCGGCGGAAGACCGACCTGCTGGTCCGGCACGGCGCCGGCGAAGCGCTCGCGGCCGTGTCGCCCTCGGTCGCGCTGGAGACCGGCGGGGACGGGCGGCGGCGGATCGTGGTCGACAAGCTGCAGGACAACACCACCAGCGGGGTGGCCGCCGGGGGCGTCACCTTCATCCCGACCGCGTTCGGCCGCCCGCACCTGCTGGTGGTGCACGCGGCTGGCTGGCGGCCGGTGGTGCAGTACCCGCTCGCGGCGGCCGGGGTGCCGGAGCCGGTGTCGCTGGCCATGGTGCAGCAGCGGCTGGAGGCACTGGCCCACCCCGTCCGGCTCCGGCTCGCCCGGACCATGGCACGCGGACCGCACACCACGACCGAGCTGGCGGCGGCCTGGCAGCTCACCGCGCCGGAGGTGTCGCGGCATCTGGCGGTGCTGCGCCGGGCCGGGCTGCTGACCACGCACCGGCGCGGGCGGTACATGCTCTACCAGTTGGACCTCGCGGGCAGCGCCCGCTTGGGGACGGACCTGCTGGAGGCGGTGCTGCGGTGACCGGGCTGCGGTGACCGGCTTTGGTGGGAGGCGGGCGCGGGAGGGGGCGAGGGCCTGCGAGGGCACGTGCTGGGCGCGTCGTCGGCGGCACACCACCGCTCGGTGAGAGCGGGCGGGAACAACGGGCCGAGGGGCGGTGTTCGGGCGATCATGACAAGTGACGCCGTGCCCGTGGCCACCGCCGAGACCGACATACTTCGCTACGCCGCCTTCGCCACCGACCCCGGCGGGGGGAACCCGGCGGGCGTGGTGCTCGACGCCTCCGGCCTCTCCGCCGAGCGGATGCTCGCCGTCGCCGCCGAGGTCGGCTACTCCGAGACGGCGTTCCTGACACCCGACACCACGGGTGGCGCCGAGGGCGCCTACACCGTGCGGTACTTCAGCCCGCTGGCGGAGGTGCCGTTCTGCGGCCACGCCACCGTCGCCTCGGCCGTCGCGCTCGCCGAGCGGACCGGCCCCGGCCGGTACGTCTTCGCCACCCCGGTCGGCGACGTGCCGATCGAGGTCGACAAGGGCGCGGACGGCGTGCTGCGCGCCACCCTCACCAGCGTGGAGCCGCACGTCGAGGAGGTGGGCGAGGCGGACGTCGCCGAGGCGCTCGCCCTGCTCGGCTGGTCGGCCGACGAACTGGACGCTGCACTGCCGCCCCGGATCGGCTACGGGGGCGCCCGCCACCTGGTACTGGCCGCCGCCACCCGGGACCGGCTGGCCCGCCTGGAGTACGACTTCGACGGCCTGGCCGCCTACATGACGGCCCGCGAGCTCACCACGCTCCAGCTGGTCTGGCGGGAGAGCGAGCACGTCTTCCACGTCCGCGATCCCTTCCCGGTCGGCGGCGTCGTCGAGGACCCGGCCACCGGCGCGGCCGCTGCCGCCTTCGGTGCCTACCTGCGCGAGCGGGGCGCGGTCACCGCCCCGGCCACCCTGACCCTCCACCAGGGCGACGACCTGGGCCGCCCGGGCGTACTGAAGGTCGAACTCCGGGAGGGCGACAACCGGATCCGGGTCTCGGGCACGGCGGTGGCGATCCCGTAGCCGGGCAGCGGGCCGCCCGGCACCCGCAGCGGGGCCGCGGGTGCCGGGCGGGCTCAGGCGGCCTCGGCGGCCCGTCCGTCTCTTTGGCCTCTTTGGCCTCCTCCGTCCCTTCCGCCTCTTTCGCCCGGACACGGTTCGGTGCATCGATCACGGACGGATCCAAGCAGCCACGCCGCCGCGGCTTCCCGGGCGGGGCGCCCGGGGGCCGGGCCGACGGCCGGTAAAGCCGGCAGGCAAACGAATGTAGGGGTTCACCCATTTGTGTCGTCCGCCGCCTTACGTGCCGACTTGAGGTTGTAGCGGGTGCTCCGGGTCCTGGGGTGCAGGTTGCCGAGGACCTGCTCGCGCTGGGTGAGGACGGCCTCGAACAGGGGAATGGCGCGGTCGAGGTCCCCGACCGCGTGGTAGGCGACGGCGAGGTTGTTGCGGGTGGTCAGGGTGTGGGGGTGGGTGTCGCCGAGGACCTGCTCGCGCTGGGCGAGGGTGGTCTCATACAGCGGGATGGCGCGGCTTAGGTCGCAGGCTGCCTTGTAGGCGTAGGCGAGGTTGTTGCGGGTGGTCAGGGTGCTGGGGTGCAGGTTGCCGAGGACCTGCTCGCGCTGGGTGAGGACGGCCTCGAACAGGGGAATGGCGCGGTCGAAGTCCCCAACATTCCTGTAGGCACCAGCGAGGTTGTTGCGGGTGGTCAGGGTGTCGGGGTGCAGGTTGCCGAGGACCTGCTCGCGCTGGGCGAGGACGGCCTCGAAGAGAGGTAGGGCGCGGTTTAGGTCCCAGGCTGCCTTGTGGGCGCTGGCGAGGTTGTTGCGGGTGGTCAGGGTGCTGGGGTGCAGGTTGCCGAGGACCTGCTCGCGCTGGGTGAGGACGGCCTCGAACAGGGGAATGGCCCGGACGAGGTTCCCGGCATCCTTGTGGGCGCTGGCGAGGTTGTTGCGGGTGGTCAGGGTGTCGGGGTGCAGGTTGCCGAGGACCTGCTCGGACTGGGCGAGAACGGCCCCATGCAGGGGGATTGTGCGTGCGTCCTGGCCGCGGTGGTAGAGGCGCTGTGCGGCGGTCGTGTAGTGGGGGACGGTTGGGTCGTCGTGGTGTCCGTGTGGGGTGGCGGCGGCGAGGGCGATGAGATGGGGGGTGAGTTCGTCCCAGCAGGGGTCGGTTTCGGGGGTGTCGTCGAGGGCGCGGGTGAGGGCGTGTTCGGCTTCGCGTCGTCCGGGCGGGAGTTCTCCGGGTCCAGTGGGTGGGGTGTTGCGGAGGACGGTTTGGACGAGGCGGTGGACGCTGGCGGTGTCGCTGGTGAGGGTGATCATGCTGTAGGCGCGGAGGAGCCGTAGGGCTTCGGTCAGCTCGCGCGGGCTTGCTGTCACTGATTTGAGGAGGGTGACGGGGATGTTGTCGGGGGCGAGCCAGGCGAGGGTGTGCAGGAGGGTGACGGCCTGCGGGTTACGCCCGTAGAGGGCCTTGAGGGTGGGGGCCCAGACCCGGGCGGTGGTGCGTTCGGTGTCGGTGCCTTCGGGACCCTGGTCGAGGTTGAGGTGGAGGTCCTGCCGGTATTCCTCGAAGGTGAGGGTGGGAGCTTCGGCGAGGTAGGCGGCGGCCTGTCCGAGAGCGAGGGGTAGGTGCCCGAGGTCGGAGGCCAGGCGACGGGCGTCGTGCCGCTCCGCAGGGGTGGGCGTGCGGCCGAGGGCGCGCTGGCACAGCAGGTCGGCGGCTTCGTCGGGGTCGAGCAGGCCCAGGGGGCGGGTCGGGGTGGTGGGGGGCCAGCCGGCGGCCTTCCGGCTCGTGATGATCACGTGTCCGCCCGTGAGGGCGCTGGTGTAGGGGGTCAGGTCTTGGGGGTCTTCGACGTTGTCGAAGACGAGGAACCAGCCGGGGTGCCATTGCAGCCAGGCCATCGCCCATGCGGCGCGCTCCTGCTCGTCCGCTTTACCGGCCCAAGCGGGGAAGAGGCGGGTGGTCAGGGTGGCGAGGGACTGCTCGATGCTGGCTGGTGCGTCGGCGGTGAGCCACCAGATGGGGTTGTAGTCGTGGCGGTGGTGGTGGGCGTAGGAGAGGGCGAGGGTGGTCTTGCCGATGCCGCCGAGGCCGTGGACGGTGGGGGTCTGGGTGATGGCGGTCCCACCGTCGGCGGCCAGGGCATGGGCGAGCCAGGTGAGTTCGTCGTCGCGGCCCAGGCACAGCGGCTGGGGAGCGAGGTTGCTCAGGCCGGGTGGTGCCTGGATGTCGCGGGCCGCGTTCAGCGCCTCCGAGGACAGGACAACGGCCGAAACATCGCCGGTGATGGCGGTGCCGATAGCGTGGGCGGCGATGGCCCGTTCCCCGGAGGCGGCGATTGTCACACTTCCGGCGGCAGCGGCAGCGGGGGCGGGTAGCAGGGCAGCGAGTTCCATGCGTAGGTCGGCATCGTCGCGCAGGGCCCGCTTGAGCTGCTGCCGCAGCGTGGCCAAGGCATCCGCATCGTCGATGTCTTCCGCGACGTCCAGGACCGCGGCTTCCAGGGCAGTCTGGTCATGTCCGGTGCGGCGGCGCCAGACGGCTTGGAGGATGCGGCGGCCGAGGTTGGCGGTGGCGTCCACAGCGGCATCCTCTGCCCGGATCATGACCGCCCTGCCGTACGCGCCGACCGCTGCGGTCAGGTACGGGCTGGCCTGCTCGACCAGCTGCACGATCTTCGCGCTCATCCCCGTCTCCCCCCGGGCCCGACTTGCCTGCCCTGCATACTCTGTGACGGAGCGTAGAGGCGGTTGGGTGCGGTGTCTGGGGATCCCGAGCACGGCATCCCGACATCCTCGGCTGAGGTAAGGAGAGGGATGTCCCACAGGAGAGATTTTTGCCCAGATGACGGTGCCTGCCCGTGGCGGGCCCGCGGCGATCTGCCGGACACCGGCATGTGGAGACGACCTGTCCGGGCTGTCCGGCTGTCCTGCTTCCTGGGCTGAGCTGCGAGAACGGTCCGGACAGTGGCCGGACAACGTGCGGCGGACTGTCCGGGCCGGGATGGAGGGCTGAAACACCCCCGGGGTGTTACAGCCCCGTCCCATGCGCGGGCCCCTGTGGGCTCGTTGCGGGACGACAGCCGTGGATTCCCGTGTTTGCACAGGTCAGCACGGATTCGGCCGACGGCCGGAAAATCGGTCGCGCGGGCGGGGTCCGATGGGCGAACCTGCCCGGATGAAGCGAGCGAACAGCCGGTCCGTCACCGCCCACCTCACCCACGGGGACGAGTACTTCGGGCCGCAGGGCCCGTACGAGGTGGGCGAGGGGTGGTGGTCGGCCGCCGCGCCGGTGGTCGAGCGGCTGTCGGAGGAGCTGGGGGTGCCGGTGATGGTGCTCCGGCTCGCCGAGGCGGCGGAGGGCGGCGGCGGCCACGGCGGGCATGTGGTCTACCACGTCGAGGCGCTGGAACGGCCCGCCGGACTGGTGCCGCGTCAGGCCGGCCCGGACACCGCCGCGCTGCTCGGCCCGGCCGAGCGGCGGGCCGGCTGGGCCACGCCCGCCGGGCTGCGGGAGTCGTTCGACTGGGCGGAGCAGGCGCTCGACCGGGCCGGCCGACCCGCGACCGGCCGGGCCGAGCAGATCCGGACGTGGAACCTCTCCGGGCTGTTCCGCTACCGCACCGCCACCGGCGGCGACGCCTGGCTGAAGGCGACCAACCCCACCTTCAACGCCCGCGAGGGCGAGGTGATCGCGCTCCTCGGCTCCGTCGACCCCACCCTGGTGCCGCCGGTGCTCGGATCCGACCCGGAGCGCGGGCGCCTGCTGCTCGACCACGTGCCCGGGGAGGACTGCTGGGGGCCGTCCGCCGAGGAGGTCGCCGACGTGGTACCCCGGCTGGTCGCCGCCCAGGCGGCGCTGGCCGCCGACGGCCGGGCCGCCGCGGCCGGACTGCGCGACCGCACCCTGCCCACGCTGGTCGTCCAGGTGAACGAACTGCTCGACCGGCTCGCGGCTGATCCAGGCCCCGAGCTGACGGCCGGTGAACTCGACGCGGCCCGGGCGCTCGCCGCGCGGCTGCCCGCGCTGGTGGCGGAGCTGGCCGCCTGCGGGCTGCCGGAGACGCTGGTGCACGGCGACTTCCACCCCGGCAACTGGCGCTCTGACGGCACCCGGTCGGTGGTCGTCGACTACGCCGACTCCTGCCTCGGCCACCCGGCCCTGGACGGGCTGCGCCCGCGCCAGTACGTCGACGAGGAACGGTGGGCGCAGACCGCCGAGGTGTGGGCGCGGGCGTGGCGGGAGCACGTCCCAGGGTCGTCGCCGGAGCGAGCGCTGGAGCTGGTCGAGCCGCTGTACCACCTCGCGTACGCGGTGCGGTACCAGGAGTTCCTGGACCACATCGAGGCCAGCGAGCGGCCGTACCACGAGGGCGACCCGGTGAGCGAGCTGCGGGCGGCGCTGGCCTGCGCGGACCGGGTCTGACGGCCCCGTCGGCCGGGGTGGGGTGCGCGCCGCCACGCGACGCACCGCCCTGCCGTCGGCGCCGCACCACCTCGGCACCGCCCTGGGGGGGGGGGGGGGGGGGGGGGGGGGGGGGGGGGGGGGGGGGGGGGGGGGGGGGGCGCGGGGGGGGGGGGGGGT
>NZ_JBVJCO010000049.1:14636-16490 GCF_055588525.1 Kitasatospora sp. NPDC041988 | reverse complement strand
TTCCCCCCCCCCCCCCCCCCCCCCCCCCCCCCCCCCCCCCCCCCCCCCCCCCCCCCCCCCCCCCCCCTTCCCCCCCCCCCCTCCTTCCCCCCCCCCCCCCGACGGCGGGCGGGCCTCACCCGGGGCGCGTCGACGCGGGCCTCACCCGGCGGGCGCGATCCGGCGGCCGTCGCGGGCGGAGTAGAGGGCGAGCGCCTCGACCGGGCAGAAGTCGACCGCCTCGGCCAGCTTCGCCGTCAGCGGCTCCCCGACAGGGTGCGCGCCGGCCGGCCGCGGCGCCCGCACCGGGTGGGCCAGTCCGTCGGCGCCGAGCACCAGCGACCCGGGCACGGCGAGTGCGCACATGCCCGAGCCGACGCAGCGCCCGTGGTCGACGCGGACCACCACCGGGTCGGTGACCGCCGGCCCCGCGGGCCGCGCCGCGTCGGCCGTCACCAGGTGACCTGGAGGGTGTGCGGACTGCGGGTCACCAGGCCGCGCCGCCAGTCGATGGCGTCCGTCGGCGCGGTGAGCCGCAGCGCGGGCAGCCGGCGGGCCAACCGGTGCAGGGCCAGCTCCAGTTCCATCCGGGCCAGCCAGGCGCCCAGGCAGTGGTGCGGTCCGGCGCCGAAGGTCAGCATCGGCGCGGCCGGCGGGGAGAACAGCTCGGTCAGCAGGTCACCGGTGAAGACCTCCGGGTCCTGGTTGGCCGTGCCGGTATCGGCGGCGACGACGCTGCCGGCCGGGATCACCACACCGCCGATCTCCACGTCCTCGGTGCTGCGCCGCAGCAGTCCGGGGAGGTGGGCGGTGTCCACGAGCGGGATGGCGCGCAGCAGTTGTTCGGTGGCGGCCGCCGCGCTCTGTTCGTCGGAGGCGAGCCGCTGCCAGGCCTCGCGGCCGTCGCCGAGCAGGTAGACCAGGGCGTTGCCGAGCGCGGTCATGGTGGTCTCGTGCCCGGCCACCACCAGGCCGATCACCAGCGAGACGAGCTGCGGCTCGGTGATGTCGCCGTTCTCCCCGGCCGCCTCCAGCAGGCTGCTGACCAGGTCCTCGCCCGGGGCGGCGCGGCGCTCGGCGATCAGCTCGACGCTGAAGTCGGCGAACTCCGCCAGCGCCGTCCGGATCGCCTCGGCGGAGTACGCGGTGGTGGCGAGCGCGTGGTCGCTCCAGTGCCCGAGGCGCTTGCCGTCCAGGCCGTCCAGCCCCATCAGCCGGCTGATGACGGCCGTCGGCAGCGGGCGGGTGTAGGCGGCGACGATGTCGGTGGGCGAGCCCTGGTCGATCAGCTCGTCGAGCAGGCCCTCGACCACCGAGGCCACCCATGGCCGCCACCGGGCGATCGCGCGCGGGGTGAACGCCCGCTGCACGGTGCGGCGCAGCCGCTGGTGCTCGGCGCCGTCGAGGCTGAGCAGGCCCTGCGGGTCGTCCAGGAGGTTCGGGACCAGCGAGACCGGGGGCGCGTCGGGGGCGAGCAGCGGTGCGCGGCCCAGCCGAGGGTCGGTCAGCACCTGCCGGACGTCGGCGTGGCGGCTGACCAGCCAGACCGGGGTGCCGGTGGGGAGCGTGCCG
Organism: Kitasatospora sp. NPDC041988; assembly: GCF_055588525.1. Lineage (NCBI taxonomy): Bacteria > Bacillati > Actinomycetota > Actinomycetes > Kitasatosporales > Streptomycetaceae > Kitasatospora > Kitasatospora sp. NPDC041988. The sequence continues at coordinate 14,939 of NZ_JBVJCO010000049.1, read as the reverse complement.
AGCCGCGGCGGGCCAGGGGCCAGGCGGCGCACGCAGTGCAGCGGGGGGAGCGGGGGCTCGGCGGTGTCGGTTGCGATGGCGGCTTGGGCGCTACCGGTGCCGGCGCGGGGGGCACTGTTCTCGGCGGACATCCGTACTCCAGACTCCAGGGCGGTGGGCGGCGCGTGGCGGCCCGGCGGGGGGGGGGGGGGGGGGGGGGGGGGGGGGGGGGGGAGGGGGGGGGGAGGGAGGGGGGGGGGGGGGGGGGGGTGTCGAGGAGGGATTTGGTGGCAGGCAGGGTGGCGTCGACGCTCGTGGAGTCCA
>NZ_JBVJCO010000049.1:10551-14627 GCF_055588525.1 Kitasatospora sp. NPDC041988 | reverse complement strand
CCCCCCCCCCCCCCCCCCCCCCCCCCCCCCCCCCCCCCCCCCCCCCCCCCCCTTTCTTCCGGATCCGGGGAGGTGCGCGGGGACGGCGCGGAACGGTCTCGGGCGGGGCGTGTGCAGGTGCAGGGGCGGAGCCGGCGGGACGGGTGGGTCGGACGGGTCGGGTTCGGTACGACCGTACGTGGGCGGCACGCGACAGTCAGCAACGATTCCAGCCAACGCCGGGTGGTCGAGGGGGTGATGACGGGCGCTCGGCAGCGGCCGCGCGCCCCAGGCTGGCCGTCAGCCGGCCCGGTGGCCCCGCCGGGTCGGGTGGGGTCGGGTGGGGCGGGCGGAGCGGGTGAGCCGGATCACCCGGGGCCGTTCGCCGGAGCCGTTCGCCGGGCACGGACCGGCGCGGACGATACGCTTCGTGGGCAAGTCGTTTGAGCAGGTCATGCCGGTGCAGAGCCGCATCGGCCGACGGAGGTGGAATCGGATGGCCCAGCAGGTCAAGGCAGTCATCGCGCGTGCCAAGGGCGCGCCCGTGGAGGTCACGACGATCGTCGTGCCCGACCCGGGGCCGGGCGAGGCGGTGGTCCGGATCCAGGCCTGCGGTGTCTGCCACACCGACCTCCACTACCGGGAGGGCGGCATCAACGACGAGTTCCCGTTCCTGCTGGGCCACGAGGCGGCGGGCATCGTGGAGTCGGTCGGCGCCGGGGTGACCGAGGTCGAGCCCGGTGACTTCGTGATCCTCAACTGGCGTGCGGTCTGTGGCCAGTGCCGCGCCTGCAAGCGCGGGCGTCCGCAGTACTGTTTCAACACCCACAATGCCAAGCAGAAGATGACCCTGCTGGACGGAACCGAGCTGTCGCCGGCCCTGGGCATCGGCGCGTTCGCGGAGAAGACGCTGGTCGCGGCCGGCCAGTGCACCAAGGTCGACCCTGCGGCCGAGCCGGCCGTCGCGGGCCTGCTGGGCTGCGGTGTGATGGCGGGCATCGGTGCCGCGATCAACACCGGCAACGTTGGCCGTGGCGACTCGGTCGCGGTGATCGGCTGCGGCGGCGTCGGCGGCGCGGCCGTCCTCGGCTCGCGGCTGGCCGGCGCGGCGAAGATCATCGCGGTGGACATCGACGACCGCAAGCTCGCCACCGCCCAGAAGCTTGGCGCCACCCACACCGTCAACTCCCGTACCACCGACCCGGTCGAGGCGATCCGGGAGCTGACCGGCGGCCACGGCGCGGACGTGGTCGTGGAGGCGGTCGGCCGTCCGGAGACGTACCAGCAGGCGTTCTACGCCCGCGACCTGGCCGGCACCGTCGTCCTGGTCGGCGTGCCGACGCCGGAGATGAGGCTGGAACTGCCGCTGCTCGACGTGTTCGGCCGCGGCGGCGCGCTGAAGTCCTCCTGGTACGGCGACTGCCTGCCCTCGCGGGACTTCCCGATGCTGATCGACCTCTACCTCCAGGGCCGCCTGGACCTCGGGGCCTTCGTCACCGAGACCATCGAACTCGACGCCGTGGAGCAGGCGTTCACGCGCATGCACGAGGGTGACGTGCTCCGCTCGGTGGTGGTCCTGTGAGCGAGCGGACCACCGCCCGGATCGACCGGCTGGTCACCGCCGGCACCTTCGACCTCGACGGCGGCAGCTGGGAGGTCGAGAACAACGTCTGGATCGTCGGCGACGACACCGAGGCCCTGGTGATCGACGCGGCTCACGACGCCGAGGCCATCGAGGCGGCGCTCGGTGGGCGCCGGCTGGTGGCGATCGTCTCCACCCACGCGCACAACGACCACATCGACGCGGCCCCGGCGCTCGCCGCCCGCACCGGCGCGCCGATCCTGCTGCACCCGGACGACCTTCCGCTCTGGAAGCTCACCCACCCCGACCGGCTGCCGGACGGCGAGCTCGCCGACGGGCAGCGGATCGAGGTGGCGGGCACCGCGCTGACCGTGCTGCACACCCCCGGCCACGCGCCGGGCGCGGTCTGCCTCCACGCGCCCGGGCTGGGGACGGTCTTCACCGGGGACACCCTCTTCCAGGGCGGCCCCGGGGCCACCGGCCGGTCGTTCTCGCACTTCCCGACGATCATCGACTCGATCCGGGACCGGCTGCTCTCCCTCCCGCCGGAGACGGTGGTCCGCACCGGCCATGGCGACCCCACCACCATCGGCGCCGAGGCCCCTGCGCTGCCGGAGTGGATCGCGCGCGGCCACTGACGGCGCGACGCCCTCGGACGCCCGACCCGGCCTGACCCGGCCCTTGCCCGGCCCAGACGCCGCCCGACCCAGACCCCGCCCGGCCCGGTGCCTCCGCACCGGGCCGGGCGTCGTACGATCGCGGGCATGGCCCATGATCCACGCGAACTCGACGAAGCGTTCCTCGCCTTCTGGCAGGAGCGGCACATCTCCACGCTGACCACGCGGCGGCCGGACGGTTCGCCGCACGTGGTGCCGGTCGGGGTGACGTACCAGCCGGAGACCGCGACCGCGCGGGTGATCAGCAGCCGGACCAGCCGCAAGGTCCGCAACGTCCTCGCGGCAGGCCCGGCCGGCATGCGGGTGGCGGTCTGCCAGGTGGACCGGGCCCGCTGGTCGACGCTGGAGGGCGTCGCCGTGGTGCGGGACGAGCCGGAGGCGGTGGCCGAGGCCGTCCGCCGGTACACCGAGCGGTACCGCGAGCCGCGGGTGAACCCGGACCGGGTGGTCATCGAGATCACCGTCGACCGGGTGCTCGGCCGCGCGTAGGGCGGGGGCGGTCGGGGCCGCGCCCCTGCCTGCGGGCTGGTGACCGTCAACGGAAGGAGCCGAGCCGGCCGGCGGGTGGCCACGGTGACCCGGTTCCAGGCGCTGACGGAGGCGATCGCCATGACCGGCGCGGCCGGCGCCTCCTCGTCGAATCGGGCGGCGGCTTCGTGGGTCGGTCCCCGGGTCGGTGGGTTCGCCGTCCGTCAGCCGCCGTCCTTGACGATCTCCCAGGTGCCGTCGGGGGAGTGGAGCGCCCAGTAGCCCTTTCTGAGGGCGGGGGCGGTCTGCAGGTGGGCGAGGCCGGGGACATGGCCGAAATGCAGGATGACCGGGCCGTCCGGGCCGGCCTTGTCCCGCTCGGAGAAGAACTGCCACGAACCGTCCCGGTCGCGGCAGATACTCACGACGGGCTCTCCGGCCGCCACCGAGTTCGAGACGTAGACCTTCCGGTCCGAGGTGACCTCCCGCAGGCTCTCGGTCTCCTTCCTGGCATGACGGTTCAGTAGGAAGCGCACACCGTACTCCTGACTCCTGTCTCGGCGGGCCTGTCCCACTGGATGCGTTCCACTGGATGCGTTCCCGGCGAAAGGTGTCCGGGTGAATGTGGCTCGGTCATGGGCGGCTCGGTCATGGGCCGGTGCATTCCGCTCGGCCCCGGCGGTGCGGTCGACCAGCGGCTCCTTGTTTATCAGGTGTTGATCGGCGACGCCTAACGTCGGGGACATGAACGAGGGAACGACCGAGGTGCAGAGCGTGCGGGTGCTGTCCGAGGGGCGGATGACGGAGCAGGACACGGAAAGGTTCCGGGTGTTGCTGGCCCGCCTGGAGAGCTCGCTGATGGCCGACCGGCGGGCGGCGGAGACGGGCTCCGATGTCTGAGACCGACCCGGCGAGAGCCGGCGGTCTGCGGGGGGTCGAGGTGCTGCCACTGTGGGAGCGTGGCCCGGCGCGGGTGCCGGGGCTGCTGCCGGCACACGCCCCGGCCTCGCCGCCGTGGGCCGGTGACGGTGCTCCCGGTCCCGGGCCGGAGCGGGCCGAACCGGACGAATGCTCGGGCTACTTCATGAAGGTCGCCTCCGGGTAGGTCGCCGGGGGGTGGTTCAGCAGCGGGGCCGGGCGGCCGAGCAGGTGCCGGTCGAAGAAGGCACCGAGGTAGGCCCGGGTCCCGGTGGCGGCCGCCCGGTGGACGGGGGCCCGGGAGTCGGCGGTACGGGTGGCGGCGGTAGGGGAGTCGGCGGTACGGCGCCGGGGAGTTCTCGGCATGACGCCACGCCAGGTCGTGCGCACCCGGTGCCGGGGGGGGGGGGGGGGGGGGGGGGGGGGGGGGGGGGGGGGGGGGGGGGGGGGGA
>NZ_JBVJCO010000049.1:0-10541 GCF_055588525.1 Kitasatospora sp. NPDC041988 | reverse complement strand
TCCCCCCCCCCCCCCCCCCCCCCCCCCCCCCCCCCCCCTTCTCCCCCCCCCCTCCCCCCCCCCCCCCCCCCCCCCCCCCCCCCCCCCCCCCCCCCCCCCACGCGGGCGGGCTCGGCGCTCGGACGAGCCCGGCTCCGCCTGTGGTCGCGGCAGCTGCCTTTCAAACTCGGGGAGTTCCCGGGGAAGGCGTACGGGCGGGGCTCAGCAGTCGCAGCCGCAGTCGCAGCCGTCACACCCGCAGCCGTCACAGCAGCCGCCGTCGCCACAGCACTGGCAGCAGTCCCCGCACCCGCTGCAGTCCCCGCAGTTGCAGTCGCAGTCGTTCCGGACGCACCAGCCCTGGCGGTGCTCGCGCGAGAACGGGTCGTTGTGGTCGCAGCACATCAGCTGGCACGTGCAGGCCATCAGCGCCCAGACCGCGCAGCCCGCCAGGAGGTTGCGGCGGTGCGGCGGCCGGGCGCCGGGCGGGTCGAAGCCCGGACCCTGCGGCACCCACGGTGGGACGGGCGCGCCCGGACCGGTCGGAGGCGCCTGGTTCGGGTCGTACCCGGGCGGCGTCTGGTAGGGGTTGGAGGCGTCCGGCGCCGCCCCCGGCACCGTCCGGGTCTTGCAGGCGGCGGCGTGCGAGGCCGGGCCGAAGACCCGCTCGATCGCGCGCTCGGTCTCGTGCGCCAGCAGGACGTGCACCAGCGCCCGGTCGGTCAGCTCCACCTCGCGCAGCGCGAGCCGGATGCCGTGGACGGCGTCGCGGCAGAGGCGCTCGGCCTCCGCCCGGTCGGTGCCGGTCGCGGTGAGCGGGTTCCAGGCGCCGGCCGCGGTGTCCTCGGCCTGGTCCTCGGCGGCGTCCAGCAGGTGGGCGAGCCGGCCGAACAGCCGCCCCGCCTCGGCCAGCGGCGCGGCGTTGCCGGGCCGCCCGGCCAGCACGGCGGTGTGCGCGAAGGCGGCCGAGGTGGCGCTCTCGGTGGGCTCGGTGACCAGCAGGACGGACCCACCCGGCCCCAGCCCGCGCTCCAACTCGCCCTGGCGGGCGGCGGCGTCGAGCAGCACGGCGGTGTCGAAGCCGACCACCGAGGCGCTGCCCGCGCTCTTCCGGTCCCAGCGCCTGGTCACGGCGCGTGCCCCGGCCGCGACCGGCCGGCGGGCGAACACGCCGTCCCCGTCCTCGACATGGTCACGGATCTTCACCGAGGCGAGCGCCAGCGAGACCGCCGCCGCCAGTCGCGCGCCCTCGCCCTTGGCGACCGACGCCGTCCGCATCCCCCGCAGCGGGCACGGCCCGGCCGTGCGGCGCCAGGAGGCGTCGTCCTTCGCGCTCTGTGCCTCGACCAGCACCGAGATGATCAGACCGTCGTAGTTGGTCGCGGTCCGCGCCAGCTGTCCGTGGTCGTCCCGAAGGGCGAGGCAGAGCCCGCACAGGTGCGCCATCCACGAGCTCTGCAACCGCTCGGAGAGCCGGTGGCGACACGGCCTGATGATGCCGAACATGATCCCCCTTGACTGCCTGGGCCTTGACCGGCCCCTGGTCGCGGACATCATATGACCAGCTGGCCGGGGTCCCGAGGGGGTGCGAGAGGCGACGGCGCGCTCGGTGGCGTGAGGTCCGGTGGCGCGGCGGTCCGGTGGCGCGGCGGCCCGGTTGGCGGCGTGCGGGCTCAGCCCGAGCGCAGCGTCGTCGCCGCCTTGTAGGTGCGCAGCACGGGCGCCGTCTCGATCCGCGTGACCGCATCCCACGCCACCCGCCGCGTCAGGTAGTGGTGCAGGGCCTCCGCGTCCCGGCACAGCGCGTGCGCGACCAGGTTCGTCGGGCCGGTCGTCGCCGCGACCACTGCGAGCTCCTCGTGCCCGGCCAGCGCGGTCGCCACCGCATCCAGGTGCGCGGGTGCCACCTGCATCCACAGCAGCGCGGACACCGTCACGCCCAGCAGCCCCGGATCGATGTCCACATCGAAGAACAGCGCTTCGCGCGCCCGCAGTTCGGCCAGCCGGCGGGCCACCGTGGCCGCGGTGGTGCCGGTCGCGGCGGCCAGGTCCGCGTAGTTGAGGCGCGCGTCCTCGCGCAGCGCCGACAGCAGCAGGCGGTCCGCGTCCGTCAGGAGGTACGCGGGGGCGTCGGGGGCGTCGGGGGTCGTGGCGTCCGGATCGTGCGGGCCTCCGTTCCCGGCGCTCAGCCGCGCCTCCTGGTCCGCGTCCAGGGCGTCGATCCGCCCGCGCCACGCGGTCGGCCCGCCGAGGTAGGTGTGGAGCAGGTAGTGCGCGGAGACGGCGGTGATCCCCGCTGTGCGGGGGATGTCGCGCAGCAGCAGCGTGTGCGCGTCCGGGCCCGTGGGCGCGGTGTGGATGATCGCGACGATCTCGGTGCCGCCGGAGGTCAGCCGTACCCAGGAGGTGTCAGGGCGGCGGGCGAGCGCCAGCGCGATGTCGTGCGCGCTGCGCGTCGCGGCGGTCAGCCGCACGAACCACTGGTGCATGCCGGAGCTGCGGGGTGTGGGCAGGGCGACCACGCGCAGCCCGGCCTGCGCGTGCAGGCGGCGGTAGCGGCGGACCACCGTCTGCGTCGAGGAGCCGAGGACGTCGGCGATGAGCGTGAACGGCGCCCGCGCGTCCACCTGCAGGGCGTGGATCAGGCCCCGGTCCAGATCATCCAGTTCGAGCACAATCGCCAAACTAGCCGACCTTGGTGGAAGTAATCACCCATGACGGTCGAAGAGATGGAAGTTCGTCCGGGTCGGGCGGCACGGTGGTCACCGGCCGCCCGCCGCACCGCGAGCCCGCGGCACGGCGACCGTGCCGCACCGCGAGCCCGCCGTCCGCGGCCCCGGCCACCACCGACACACCCGCGCCGTCCCCTGGGGAGACCCGTGTCCCACACCACGAACCGCACCGCCGACCGCACCCGGCCCACCCCACCCGGGTCGCGCCGCCGCGGGTTCGCCCTGGCCGCGGTGCTCACCGCCGAGGCGATGAACCTCCTCGACGCCACGATCGTCCAGGTCGCCGGCCCCGTCATCCACGCCGACCTCGGCGGGGCAGCGGCCACCATCCGTGGTTCAGCGCCGCCTACACCCTCGCGTTCGCCCTCGGCCTGCTGACCGGCGCCCGGCTCGGCGACATCGCCGGCCGCAAGCGGGTCTTCCGCATCGGTGTCATCGCGTTCGCCGCCACCTCCCTGGCCTGCGCGCTCGCACCCGGCGCCGCGACGCTGATCGCGGTGCGTGCCGTGCAGGGCGGGGCCGCGGCCGTGATCATCCCGCAGACGTTCGGGTTGATCCGCGCGATGTACGACGGTGACGAACTCACCCGGGCGCTCGGCATGATCGGCCCCGTCATGGGCCTGTCCGCGGTGCTGGGCCCGGTCCTCGGCGGCGTCCTGACCCACGCCGACCTGCTCGGCTCCTCGTGGCGCGCCGTCTTCCTCGTCAACCTCCCCCTGGCCGCCGCCGTCCTGGCCGCCAGCCCGCACCTGACCGAGGACCGCGCACCGACCCCGCCCCGCCTCGACCCGGTCGGTACCGTCCTCGCGATGCTCGGCACCGCCCTGGTCGTGTGCCCGCTGGCCACCGGCGGCCCCTCGCCCGCCGCGTGGGCCGTCGCCGCCGCGGGCACCGCGGTCCTGGGGGTGTTCGTCGCCCACCAGCGCCGCACCGCCCGCCGCGGCCACGCGCCGCTGATCGAACCGGCCCTGCTGCGCGGCCGGGCGTTCCCCGCCGCGCTGGCCACCTCGACGCTGTTCTTCGCGGTCATGAACGGCGTCATGATCACCGTCGTGCTGCACCTCGAACTCGGCCTCCACGACGGCCCGCTCACCGCGGGACTCACCCTGCTGCCGTGGTCCGCCGGACTGGCGGTCGGCTCCTGGGCGGCCGGCGCCCACCTCGTCCCCCGGTACGGGACGCGCGTCTTGCACACCGGCATCGTCGTTCTCGCGGTCGGCCTGGCGGCCGCCGTCCTCGCGTACCGCACCGCGGGCCCCGGCAGCTACCCGGCGGCGCTGCCCGCGGCCCTCGCCGTCGCCGGGCTGGGCACCGGCCTGTTCACCCCGCCGTTCTTCAGCACCGCGCTGAGCGGCGTCGGCCCGCAGGAGACCGGCTCGGCCGCGGGCCTGCTCAACGCCGTCCAGCAACTCGGCGGCACCCTCGGCGTCGCCGTCGTCGGCGGCGTCTACCTGGGGGCGGGCGGCAGCGCGCGCACCGCGGCCCAGCATGCCCTCTGCGCGGCCGCGGTGATCCTGGCCGCGACGGCGACGGCGGCCGCGGCGATGACCGCACGCCCCGCCCGCCACTGACGGCCCGCAGCCGGCCGCGGCTGACCGGGCCGGCCGGCCCTCCGCCGGTGGTGTCCACGGGGACGCCGCCGGCGGCGGGACAGTAGTAGCCGTCGAGGACCGGACGACCACGGGACACCTCACACGCTCGGTGGGTCACGTCCGCGGTTCGGGGAACCGCACTCAGGCACGGCGAACTGACGGGTCGAAGAGGCGGCCCGGGCCATGCCGAGGGTGCCTGCGGGGGCGCGGCTAGCCTGTTTCGCGTGATCGGGAAGAGCGCCGGGCCGCGAATATCCAATGTGCTGGCGCCAAGCGGTCCCCAGCGCGCCCTGATCGTCGCGAGCTTCGTCAATCGGGTGGGCAACGGGCTGTGGTGGGCGGTGGCGGGCGGTCCGGGCGGGGATGGTCGCGTGGGCCGGCACGTCGCCAGGGGCCGCAGGGCGCAGGGGGACCGCGTTGCCGTGGAGGGTGCCCCGGCATTGACCACGACAGCAGCGGGACGAGCCCCTGCGGTCGATCTCACATCCGGGATAGCATCGCGGATATGGGAATCGACACGGCCGCCGACGAGCGGCTGGCTGTCCGCCTTGCCGAGCTGCGGCTTGAACGCGGGTGGACCTTGGAGGAGTTGGCGCGGCGAGCGGATGTGAGCCGGTCGACGCTGTCGCGGGTGGAGCGGGCGGAGGTGAGCCCGACGGCGGCGTTGCTGGGGCGGCTCTGCTCGGTGTACGGGCGGACGATGTCGCGGCTGCTGGCCGAGGTCGAGTCGGCGCCGGCGCGGTTGGTGCGGGCCGGGGAGCAGGCGGTGTGGCGCGACGAGGCGACCGGGTTCGTACGGCGGGCGGTGTCGCCGCCGCACGCGTCGCTGCGGGCGGAGGTCGTCGAGGGTCGGCTGCCGGCGGGGGCCGACATCGCGTACGACCGTCCGTCCGTCCCCGGGCTGGAGCATCATCTCTGGCTGCTGGAGGGCGGGTTGGAGCTGACGGTCGACGGGGAGCCGCAGTTGCTCGCGGCCGGTGACTGCCTGCGATTCGTCGCCGAGACCACCCGGTTCCGGTGTCCGGGCCCGGGCGAGGCCCGCTACGTGCTGGTGGTGGTCGTACCGTGAAGCCGTCCTCCGCCGGTGCGATAGCCGCGGCGCCCCGGGAGCGGTTCGACGCTGCGGGGCGCCGGGTGCTGCTGGTCTGTGTCGCGGGCGGGTTCACCACCCTGCTCGACCAGTCCGTGCTCAACACCTCGATCCCCGCACTGCGCGAGAGCCTGCACGCCCAGCCCGCCCACCTGCAGTGGATCGTGGCCGGGTACTCGCTCGCCTTCGGGCTGGCGCTGGTGCCCGGCGGGCGGCTCGGGGACGTCCGGGGCCGCAAGTGGTTCTTCGTCACCGGCCTCGCGCTGTTCACCGCGGTGAGCCTGCTCTCGGCGACCGCCACCGAGCCGTGGGTCCTGGTGGCCGCCCGGCTGCTCCAGGGGGCGGGGGCCGGGCTGGTCAACTCGCAGATGATCGGAACCATCCAGGACGTGTTCAGCGGGCAGCTGCGGGCCCGGGCGCTCGGCATGTACGCCGTGACCGGCGGGCTCGCGTTCGCGCTCGGCCCGCCGGTCGGCGGCGCGGTGCTGGCCGCCGTCGGGCCCGAGCACGGCTGGCGGCTGACCTTCCTGCTCAACGTGCCGTTCGGGCTGGCCACCGTCGCCCTGGCCGCCCGTTACCTGCCGCGGCCGCGCCCGAGCGCCCGGCACGCCGACCTCGACCTGGTCGGGCTGCTGCTGGTCGGCGCGCTGACCCTGACCCTGATGCTGCCCTTCGTCCAGCCGCCCGCCTGGACCGGCTGGCTCGCCTTCGCGGCCGGCGCCTGCCTGTTGCTCGGCGCGCTGGTCTGGTGGCAGCGCCGCTACGCCCGGGCCGGCGGCCACCCGCTGATCCATCCGGCGCTGACCCGCTCCGCGCCGTTTGCGCTGGGGACGGCGGTGGCGATGGCCCAGTTCGGCTCCTCGCTCGCGGCAGGGCTGGTGCTGACCATGTTCCTGCAGGACGGCCTCGGGCTCTCCCCGATGGGTGCGGCGCTGGTCTCGCTGCCCTCGGCGGTGTCCATGGGGGTCGCCTCCGCGCTCGCCTGGCGGGTGGTGCAGCGGTTCGGCCGGCGGACCGTCACCGTGGGTATGACCGGCTCGGCCCTGGTGATGCTCACCGGCGGGTTGGTGGTCCACTGGGGGCCGGCGGGTGTGCTGCCCTGGCTGCTCGCCGCGCTGCAGCTGCTCGGCGGCGCCGCCGTGGGCCTGATGGGGGCCACCAACCAGGCGTACGTGCTGCGGCACGCGCCCGCCGAGGCGGCCGGGGTGAGCGGGGCGATCCTGCAGATGACTCAGCGGATCGCGGCGGCGGTCAGCGTCTCGGCGCTCTCCGGCGTCTACCTGCGGGCGACCGGGGGCGGCGGCGGGCACCGGGCGGCGTACACGTACGCGAGCACCGTGTGTGCGGCGGTGGCCGGGCTGGCGGTCCTGGCGTCGGTGTGCGCGGGCCGGGCGTCGGCGGCGCGGGAGGCCGAGGCGGCGGCCGAAGGAGCTGTGGCCGAAGGAGCGGCGGTTCGCGAGGAGTCGGTTCGCGAGGAGGAGGAGCCGGTTCACGAGGAGGCGGTTCGCGGAGCGGAGGCTCAGGAGGCCGTGCTCGGCCCGCCAGACGTACGGGCACAGCAGTAGCGGCCACCGGCAGCGCACTGTTGAGCGGTGGGCGAACGGACGGCCCGGGTGCGGCAGCCGCGACATACGGTGAGCGCCATGACTGGTCATCGGATCGTAGAGCTTCCCGAGGTCACCCTCGCCTACCGCGAGCACGGCACTCCCGGCGCCCCGCCGCTCGTCCTGCTGCACGCGCTCGGCGAGCGGGCCACCGACTGGGACGGCGTCCTGCCCGGCCTTGCCCCGCACCACCACGTCCACGCGCTCGACCTGCGCGGCCACGGTGACAGCGGCCGGCCCGGCCGGTACAGCTTCGAGCTGATGCGGGACGACGTCCTCGGCTTCCTGGACGCGCTCGGGCTGGACCGGATCGACCTGGTCGGCCACTCGATGGGCGGTGTGGTCGCCTACCTGCTCGCGCAGGAACACCCCGGGCGGATCGGCCGGCTGGTGTTGGAGGACATCCCGGCGCCCTACCCGCGCCCGGCGACCCCGGTGGCCGACGCGCCTGCCGAGCCGGTGGGCTTCGACTGGGCGGTGGTGAAGGCGATCAAGAGGCAGGTCGACACCCCGGAACCGGTCTGGCTGGAGCGGATGGTGGCCATCACGGCGCCCACCCTGGTGGTGGCCGGCGGTCCGGCCAGCCACGTGCCCCAGGACCGGATCGCCGAGATGGCCGACCGGATCCCGGACTGCCGGGTGGTCACCATCGAGGCCGGGCACCTGGTGCACCACCTGCGGCCGGCGGAGTTCGTCGCGGCGGTCGCGCCGTTCCTGAACCCCGCCGGCCGTGGCTGACGTACCGTCAGACGCCGTGCTCGGCCGGGAGGCGGCCCGCCCGTATGGCCGCGAGCAGGTCGGCGTGGTCGGCCTCGGTGCGGTCGGCGTAGGCCACCGCGAAGGCGGAGACCGCCTCGTCCAGTGCCTCGTTCTTGCCGCAGTAGCCGGTGATCACGCCCGGGTCGGCGGTGTGCGCGTGGGCCCGGGCCAGCAGGGCGCCGGTGATCCGGGCGTAGTCGTCGAGCTGGCCGGGGAGCAGCGCCGCCGGGTCCACGCTGCCCTTGCGGTTGCGGAACTGCCGGACCTGGTAGGGCAGTCCGTCCACGGTGGTCCAGCCGAGCAGGGTGTCGCTGACCACCTGCATGCGCTTCTGGCCGAGCACCACTCGGCGGCCCTCGTGGGCGTCGGAGGCCGGCGCCACCGGGAAGCCCGCACGGGCCAGGTGGGGCAGCAGCACCGACGGGCGCGCCTCCTTCACCTGGAGCACCAGTGGCTGTTCGCGGTGGTCGGTGAGCAGGACGACGTACGAGCGGGTGCCGACGCTGCCGGTGCCGACCACGCGGAACGCCACGTCCTGCACGTAGTGGCGGGAGAGCAGCGGGTGCAGCTCGGCGGGCACGGTCTGCACGTACAGGCCGAGCGACGCGGCGACCGCGCCGGCGGTCGCGTCCGACACCTCGCTGAGGACCGGGGGAGCGGCGGTGAACCGCCAACCCCCCTCCTCCGTCCGGACGGTGGACTTGGCGGCGAACCTGGCGCTGGTGTTGCCGAGCGCCTTGGCGCCGACCTTCTGCAGCGCCTCGGCCAGGTCGTGCGCCTGGGCGAAGGAGACCAACTGGTCGTCGGCGACGGCGTTCCAGGCGTCCAGCGCGGGCAGCTTGGCCAGCGTGCGCATGGTCCGGCGGTAGGAGCCCGCCGCGTCGAAGGCGGCCCGGCGTGCGGTCGTCTCGTCGGCGCCGATCTCACGGCCGGCCAGCACCAGGCTGGCGGCGAGCCGCTTGAGGTCCCACTCCCACGGGCCGGGCACGGTCTCGTCGAAGTCGTTGATGTCCATGACCAGCCGGCCGCGGGCGTCGCCGTAGAGGCCGAAGTTCGCGGCGTGCGCGTCGCCGCAGAGCTGGGCGGTGATCCCGGTGGCCGGGGTGGTGGCGAGGTCGGCGGCCATCAGGCCGGCCGCGCCGCGCAGGAAGGCGAACGGGGTGGCCGCCATCCGGCCGAGCCGGATCGGCACCAGGTCGGTGAGGCGGCCGGCATTGGACGCCTCGATCGCCTCGACGGCGGTCGGCCGGTCGGCGGCGGGCGCGAACTCGGCGTGCCGCTCGCGCGGGGTGCGCTCGCGCAGCGCCTTGCCGCGCTCGCGGGCGCGGCCGTCGTGGCGCGGCGCGAACCCGTCCACGGCGAACCGCCGCTCCGGCCCCGGGCCGTCCTCCATCGCGTCCGCCCGCAGGCCGGACCCCTCCACCGCTTCGGTCAGCTGCGTCACTGCGCCCCGCCCCCGTCTGTCTGTCGTTCCCGCCCGCGACCTGCGCGGACCCGGCCCCTCGGCGGGCCGGGCAGCAGGCTACCCGGTGCCGGGGCCGCGTTCGGACCGGCCTGCGGGTCCGGCCTGTCGGGAGGGAGGGACGCCGAGCGGGTGGTGGCGGTTCCGGGGGTGGGTCGTGACAGATCCGCGGGCCCGCTGCGGGGAGGGCGCGGGTGGGCGGCCGCCCCGGGCAGGACAAGCAGGACAAGCAGGACGGGCAGGGCGGGCGGTGCCGACCAGGACGTCCGGCACCTGGACCGATGAATCGAGCCGATACATCGAGGCGGCGGCTTGCCTCCTCCCTCCGCCGGCGCTCAGGCCTTGGCCCGGCGGCGGGCGACGAAGTAGCCGATGACCATTCCTGTCGCGAGCGTCCCGGTGAGGACGACCCAGAGCGGCAGTGTGACGGTGGCGACCCACAGGGTGATGGACACCGATTCGGTGTTGGCCGCGATGAACCAGACGGCGAGCACCGCGAGGACGGTGACCCCGATCGTACGCAGCCGCACGTCGCGTCCCTTGACCGTGACGGTCGGCGGACGATGCGGCGGGGGAGTGTTCTGCGCCATCTCCCCAGTATGGTGCGCTCCGCGGGCCGGGGCCTGTCCGAGGAGCGGGCGGTGGGGGTCTCGCCCCCGGACGGCGTGTGTGTGCCCCCGCGATCCGGAGCCGTTGGTGATCGCCGCGGCGGGTGTGTCTAGGCTGACCGGCGTGGATGATCTTCGGGGGAAGCGGGCCGACCGGGCCGTTCGCGCGGCGGCCGTGGTGGCCTCGGTCCTGACGGTGGCGGCCGGGCTCGGCGTCCGGGGGGTGCTCGGCGGCGAGTTCGCCAAGTACGCGGGGGACGCGCTGTACACGGTGCTGGTGTACGCGCTGGTGCTGCTGGCCGCCCCGCGGCTGCGCCCGCTCACGGCCGCGTCGGCGGCCGCCGTGCTGAGCTGGGCGGTGGAGCTGTTCCAGCTCACCGGTGTGCCGGACGAACTGGGCCGCCGGAGCGCGCTCGCCCGGTTGGTCCTCGGCTCCACCTTCAACCCGCCGGACCTGCTCTGGTACCTGGTCGGAGCCGGGGGCGCCGCGCTGCTGCACAGCGCCGCCGCAAGCTTCGGCAGGACCACCCGCTCGCGCGCGGTCCGCCGGGGCTGAGCCCCCCGAGTGCCCGGCCGAGCGGGGGGGGGCGCCCCGCCGGGCGGGGGGGGGGGGACGCCCCCGCGGTGCGTGCTCACCGGCACGCAGCGGGGCCGTAAAAGGGAACCCTCCAGTACTCCAGTCATACGTCACGATCTGGTTCGATGGCCTTCGGGG
>NZ_JBVJCO010000048.1:66356-73109 GCF_055588525.1 Kitasatospora sp. NPDC041988 | reverse complement strand
TGACTTTTGGCACGCTGTTGAGTTCTCAAGGAACGGACACTTCCTTCGGACCGCCTTCCAGCGGGCCCTCCGGGCGCTTCGTTCTTTCGTGTTTCAAGCTTATCAGATGTTTTCCGCTCCGTTTTCCGGAGTTTCATTCATCAGATTTACTCTGGCCTTTCGGCGCTCCCGAACTCTATCAGAGTTTTTCGGGCCGTTTTCCCGCTCCGTTCTCGAATTTCATTTCGAGAACTCCTGCAGGGGCCGTCCCGTGGGGCAACCCGGAGAACATTACGCACCGGGCTGCCCCACGTCAAACCGACCAGCGGGAGGCTCAGACCTCGACGACGACCGGCAGGATCATCGGACGGCGTCGGTAGTTGTCCGCCACCCACTTGCCGATGGTCCGGCGGACCAGCTGCTGGACCTGGCGGACCTCCAGGACGCCGTCGCCGGCCGAGCGGTCCAGCGCCTCCTGCAGCTTGGCGGCCACCGGGACGAACGCGTTGTCGTCGATGCCGGAGCCGCGGGCCTGGATGGTCGGACCGCCCACGATCTTGCCGTTGGTGGAGTCGACCACCACGAAGACCGAGATGAAGCCCTCCTCGCCGAGGATCCTGCGGTCCTTGAGCGAGGCCTCGGTGATGTCGCCGACCGACGAGCCGTCGACGTAGACGTAGCCGGCCTGCACCTTGCCGACGATCCGGGCGACGCCGTTCTCCAGGTCGACGCAGACGCCGTCCTCGGCGATGACCGTGCGGTGCTTCGGCACACCGGTCGCGATGCCCAGGTCGGCGGCGGCCCGCAGGTGGCGCCATTCACCGTGGACCGGCATCAGGTTGCGCGGCTTGCAGATGTTGAAGAAGTACAGCAGCTCACCGGCCGAGGCGTGACCGGAGACGTGCACCTTGGCGTTGCCCTTGTGCACGACCTTGGCGCCCCAGCGGGTCAGGCCGTTGATCACCCGGTAGACGGCGTTCTCGTTGCCCGGGATGAGCGACGACGCCAGGACGACGGTGTCGCCCTCGACGATGCGGATCTGGTGGTCGCGGTTGGCCATCCGGGACAGCGCGGCCATCGGCTCGCCCTGCGAACCGGTGCAGATCAGCACGACGTCCTTGTCCGGCAGGTCGTCCAGCTGCTTGACGTCCACGACCATGTTGCCGGGGACCTTCAGGTAGCCGAGGTCGCGGGCGATGCCCATGTTGCGGACCATCGAGCGGCCGACGAAGGCGACCTTGCGCTTGTACTCGTGCGCGGCGTCCAGCACCTGCTGAATGCGGTGCACGTGGCTGGCGAAAGAGGCCACGATGATGCGCTTGTCGGCGTTGGCGAAAACGTTTCGCAGCGCGGCCGAGATGTCCCGCTCGTGCGGGATGAAGCCGGGGACCTCGGCGTTGGTGGAGTCCACCAGCAGCAGGTCCATGCCTTCCTCGGCCAGCTTGGCGAAGGCCGGCAGGTCGGTGAGGCGGCCGTCCAGCGGCAGCTGGTCCATCTTGAAGTCACCGGTGGCGACGACCATGCCGGCCGGCGTGCGCACGGCGACGGCCAGCGCGTCCGGGATGGAGTGGTTGACCGCGATGAACTGGCAGTCGAAGGGGCCGATCCGCTCGCGGTCGCCCTCCTTGACCTCCAGCACGTACGGGCGGATGCGGTGCTCGGCCAGCTTGGCCTCGATCAGCGCGAGGGTGAGCTTCGAACCGATCAGCGGGATGTCCGGGTTCTCCCGGAGCAGGAACGGGACGGCGCCGATGTGGTCCTCGTGCCCGTGGGTCAGGACGATGCCGTCGATCTTGTCGAGGCGGTCCCGGATGTAGCTGAAGTCCGGCAGGATCAGGTCGACGCCGGGCTGCTCGTCCTCGGGGAAGAGGACGCCGCAGTCGACGATGAGAATGCGGTCCCCGTATTCGAAGACCGTCATGTTGCGGCCGATCTCGCCGAGGCCGCCGAGCGGAGTGATGCGGAGGGCGCCCTCCTTCAGTGCAGGGGGCGCGCCGAGTTCGGGATGCGGGTGGCTCAAAAGACTCTCCTCACGACGCACGCCATATGCCCGGGGTCCTCCCCCAAGAGACATATGGCGTGCGTACTCAGTGTCGGTTTCCTACTGGGTCGGTGCTCTCGCGCCTTCGTCCGGTTCAGCGGCAGACCTCGGGGAGGTCCGGCGAGCCGGGGCGCGCACGTCTGTGTCTGTTACAGGTGTACCCCGCCTGCGGCGAGATCCTTCTTCAATTGCGCGATCTCCTCGGGAGTCGCGCCGACCAGCGGCAGCCGGAGCGGGCCGGCAGGCAGGCCCTGGAGCTCCAGGGCGGCCTTGGTGAGGATGACACCCTGCGTGCGGAACATACCGCTGAAGACGGGCAGCAGGCTCTGGTGGATCGCCGTGGCCTTGGCCACATCGCCGCCCTGGTAGGCCTCGATCATGCTGCGCAGTTCGCCGGCGACCACGTGCCCGACCACGCTGACCACGCCGGCGGCTCCGACGGACAGCAGCGGCAGGTTGAGGATGTCGTCCCCGGAGTACCAGGCCAGGCCGGAGCGGGCGATCGCCCAGGCGGCGGCGCCGAGGTCGCCCTTGGCGTCCTTGTTGGCGACGATCCGCGGGTGCTCGCCGAGCCTGACCAGCGTCTCGTGGCTCAGCGCGACGCCGCTGCGGCCGGGGATGTCGTAGAGCATGACCGGCAGCCCGGTGGCGTCGGCGATGTACGTGGTGTGCCGGTACAGGCCCTCCTGCGGGGGCTTGCTGTAGTACGGCGTGACGACCAGCAGGCCGTGCGCTCCGGCGGCCTCGGCCTGGCGGGCCAGCTCGGCGCTGTGGTGCGTGTCGTTGGTGCCGACACCGGCCACCACGTGGGCGCGGTCCCCCACCGCCTCCACCACGGCGCGGACGAGCTCGGCCTTCTCGGCGTCGCTGGTGGTCGGGGATTCGCCGGTGGTTCCGTTGACGACGAGGCCGTCGTTGCCGGAGTCGACGAGGTGTGCGGCGAGGCGCTGGGCGCCCTCGAGGTCGAGCCCGCCGTCAGCGGTGAACGGCGTCACCATCGCGGTCAGGACCCGGCCGAAAGGCGTCTGGGGGGTGGAGGTCGGAGCCATGCGTCCAAAGCTACTCGTAGGCGGTGGGGCGGTACCCAGGCCGGTCCAGGGTTCGGACAGGTGTAGCACGCGGGTGCGGCACGCGGGGCGGCGGAAACAATGGGATTCCGGTGCTGCATGCTCGGGGGTTCAAGCAGCACCGGAATCCGTGTCACGAGCGTAGGGAGCGGCTAGAAAAGCCGCAATCCAGACATGCCCGGCAAGCCGCCCATATGCCTATCACCCCAGGTCAGGGGGCGACTCGGCCGTGCTTCTCGAAGGCCGCATGGGTGAGCGGCATGAGCTGTGCCCACTGCTCCTCCATCCGCTCGGCGACCATCTCGATCTCGCGCTGCGGGAAGGACGGCACGGCGGCGTTCTCCTTCTTGGTCCGCAGCGACAGGAAGTGCATCAGCGAGCGCGCGTTGCAGGTCGCGTACATCGAGGAGAAGAGGCCGACCGGCAGCACGGCCCGGGCCACCTCACGGGCGACACCGGCCGCCAGCATCTCCTGGTAGCGGCCGTACGCCTCGCGGTAGGCCGCCTCCATCGCCTCGGTGACGGTCTTGTGCTGCTCCGGGGTGCCGTCGAGGAACTCGTAGCGGCCCGGGCGGCCCTCCTGGACCAGCTTGCGGTCCTCACCGGGCACGTAGAAGACCGGCTCCAGCTGACGGTAGCGGCCGGACTCCTCGTTGTACGACCAGCCGCTGCGGTGCCGGTGGAACTCGCGGAACACGAAGATCGGCGCGCTGATGAAGAAGGTCATCGAGTTGTGCTCGAACGGCGTGCCGTGCCGGTCCCGCATCAGGAAGTTGATCAGGCCCTTGGACTTCTCCGGGTCCTGCTGGAGCGCCTCCAGGGACTGCTCCCCGGCCGTCGAGACCCGGGCCGCCCAGATGACGTCCGAGTCGGCGGCGGCGCTGCGGACCAGCTCGACGGTGACGTCGCTGCGGAACTGGGGGGCCGTGGTGTCGTCGGTCACGCGTTACTCCTCGCGGTTTCGGTGGTGCCGGTGGTGCCGGTGATGCTGGTCGTGCTGTGCAGCCGGATCGCGTGCTGCATGGTCTTGCGGGCGCGCGGGGTGTCGCCGGCGTCGGCGTACGCCACCGCGAGGCGGAAGAAGACCCGCCAGTCGCCCGGCGACTCCTCCGCCTCCGCCCGGCGGCGGGCGAACACCTCGTCGGCCGAGGCCCGGTCGATCCGGCCGCCCGCGGTGCGCCTGAGCTCGTCCACCGGCAGCCCGCCCTCGGCCTCCAGCTCGCGGGCGAGCCGCTCGCCGGCCCGGCCGAAGCGGACGGTCTGGCGCAGGAACCAGACGCCGATCAGCGGGATGACGAAGGCGCAGACGCCCATGCCGATGCCGAGCGGCTTGCCGGTGGCGATCAGCTGGACGCCCTCGCCGATGCAGACCAGGGCCACCAGCAGCAGCACGCCGGACAGGACGAAGAAGCCGGTACGGGACGTCATGACAGGCTCACAGGTCCAGGAAGTGTTCGAGGCCCAGGGTGAGCCCGGGGGTCTCGACGACCTTGCGGACGCCGAGCAGGATGCCCGGCATGAAGCTGCTGTGGTGCAGCGAGTCGTGCCGAATGGTGAGGGTCTCACCGGTGTCGCCGAACATCACCTGCTGGTGGGCGAGCAGGCCGCGCAGCCGGACGGCGTGCACCGGCACCCCGTCCACGTCGGCGCCACGGGCGCCGGGCAGGCTGTGGGTGGTCGGGTCCTGCTGCGGCGGCCGGCCGGCCTCGGCACGGGCGGCCGCGATCAGCTGGGCGGTGCGGGTGGCGGTGCCGCTGGGCGCGTCGGCCTTGCGGTCGTGGTGCAGCTCGACCACCTCGACCGACTCGAAGTACTTGGCGGCGGTCTGGGCGAACTTCATGCCGAGCACGGCGCCGATCGAGAAGTTCGGCGCGATCAGCAGGCCCAGCCCGGGCGCCTCGTCCAGCCAGCCGCGGACGGTGGCCAGCCGCTCGTCCGTCCAGCCGGTGGTGCCGGTGACCACGTGGATGCCATGGTGCAGGCAGTAGTCGAGGTTGGGCATCACCGAGTCGGGGTGGGTCAGCTCGACGACGACCTGCACCCCGGCGTCGGTGAGCTCCTCCAGCTTCGATTCGCGGCCGAGCGTGGCGACCAGCTCCAGGTCCGGGGCGGCCTCGACGGCCTTGACGGCCTCGGAGCCGATCCGACCCTTGGCGCCGATCACGGCGACACGCAGCGTCATAGCGAAAAGTCCCTTCAGACCAGCAGGTCGGCGAGCCTGGCGGCCCGCTTGTCGTTGATCGGGCCGATCAGCGCGAGCGACGGCCGGTACGCGCCCAGCACATCACGGGCCACCGCGTGGACGTCGTCGAGGGTCACGGCCGCTATCTTCGCCAGCATCTCGTCCACCGAGAGGTGGTGGCCGTAGCTGAGCTCGGCCTTGCCGATGCGGTTCATCAGCGAGCCGGTGTCCTCCATGCCGAGCACGGTGGAACCGGAGATCTGGCCGATCGCCCGCTGCAGCTCCTCCTCGGTGATGCCGTCGGCGACCACCTTGGCGAGCTCCTCGCGGCAGATCCGCAGCACCTCCTCGACCCGCTTGGGCTGGCAGCCGGCGTAGATGCCGAACAGGCCGCTGTCCGCGTACGACGAGGAGTACGAGTACACCGAGTAGGCCAGGCCGCGCTTCTCCCGGACCTCCTGGAACAGCCGGGAGCTCATCCCGCCGCCGAGGGCCGCGTTGAGCACGCCCATCGCCCAGCGGCGCTCGTCGTGCCGAGGCACGCCGGGCACGCCCAGCACCAGGTGGGCCTGCTCGGTGGAACGGTTGAGCACCTCGACCCGGCCGGCCGTGCGCAACGCCTTGACGCCGCGGCGGGCCACCGCCGGGGCCGCCTCCGACTTGGCGAGCAGCGGCGCGAAGGCCTGCTCGACCTGCTTGACGACCTTGCGGTGGTCCAGGTTTCCGGCTGCCGCGACCACCAGGTGCTCGGGCTTGTAGCGGCGGTGGAAGAAGCCGGCGATCTGGTCCCGGGTGAGGGCCTGGACGGTCTCCTGGGTGCCGAGGATCGGGCGGCCGAGCGGGCCGCTGCCGAAGATCGCCTTGGCGAAGAGGTCGTGCACCACGTCGCCCGGGTCGTCCTCGGCCATCGCCATCTCCTCGAGGATGACGCCGCGTTCGGCCTCGACGTCCTCGGGGCGGATCAGCGAGCCGGTGAGCATGTCGCAGACCACGTCGATGGCCAGCGGCAGGTCGGTGTCCAGCACCCGGGCGTAGTAGCAGGTGTTCTCCTTCGCGGTGAAGGCGTTCATCTCGCCGCCGACCGCGTCCAGAGCCGCCGAGATGTCCAGCGCGCTGCGCCGCTCGGTGCCCTTGAAGAGCAGGTGCTCCAGGTAGTGGGTGGCCCCGTTGAGCTGCGGGGTCTCGTCGCGCGAGCCGACGCCGACCCAGATGCCGAAGGTGGCGGAGCGCACCGTCGGCAGGGTCTCGGTGACGACCCGCAGGCCGCCGGGGAGCACGGTGCGGCGCACCGTGCCGGCGCCGTCCGCGCCCTTGAGCAGGGTCCGGGTGGAGCCGGGGCGCTGCTTCGCCGCCGAGGCCTGGGCCACGGGGGTACCTCCGTAGAAAGCATGGGGGAACAACGGGGTGGGGGGGGGGGGGGGGGGGGGGGGGGGGGGGGGGGGGGGGGGGGGTGGGGGGGGGGGGGGGGGGGGGGGTGGCGTGGG
>NZ_JBVJCO010000048.1:53723-66346 GCF_055588525.1 Kitasatospora sp. NPDC041988 | reverse complement strand
ACCCCCCCACCCCACCACACCCCCCCCCCCCCCCCCCCCCCCCCCCCCCCCCCCCCCCCCCCCCCCCCCCCCCGCGACCGCGTTTATTGAATGGGGAGGCTAGCGGCGCTTCACTCGGAAGCGGCCTCGCCACCCTCCTCGCCCTCGACGACCGGGATGAGGGAGAGCTTGCCGCGCGGGTCGATCTCGGCGATCTCGACCTGGACCTTGGCGCCGACACCGAGGACGTCCTCGACGTTCTCGACGCGCTTGCCACCGGCCAGCTTGCGGATCTGCGAGATGTGCAGCAGGCCGTCCTTGCCCGGCATGAGCGAGACGAACGCGCCGAACGTCGTGGTCTTCACCACGGTGCCCAGGTAGCGCTCGCCGACCTCCGGCATGGTCGGGTTGGCGATCTGGTTGATCGTCGTACGGGCAGCCTCCGCCGAGGGACCGTCGACCGCACCGATGTAGATGGTGCCGTCGTCCTCGATGGTGATGTCCGCGCCGGTGTCCTCCTGGATCTGGTTGATCATCTTGCCCTTGGGGCCGATGACCTCACCGATCTTGTCCACCGGGATCTTGATGGTGATGATGCGCGGCGCGTTCGGCGACATCTCGTCGGGCGCGTCGATGGCCTCGTTCATCACGTCGAGGATGTGCAGACGGGCGTCCTTGGCCTGCTTCAGCGCGGCGGCCAGCACCGACGCCGGGATGCCGTTGAGCTTGGTGTCCAGCTGCAGCGCGGTGATGAAGTTGCGGGTACCGGCGACCTTGAAGTCCATGTCGCCGTACGCGTCCTCGGCACCCAGGATGTCGGTCAGCGCGACGTAGTGGGTCTCGCCGTCGATCTCCTGCGAGATCAGGCCCATGGCGATACCGGCGACGGCGGCCTTCAGCGGCACACCGGCGTTCAGCAGCGACATGGTGGAGGCGCAGACCGAGCCCATCGAGGTGGAGCCGTTGGAGCTCAGCGCCTCGGAGACCTGGCGGATCGCGTAGGGGAACTCCTCGCGGGTCGGCAGCACGGGCAGGATCGCCCGCTCGGCCAGCGCGCCGTGGCCGATCTCGCGGCGCTTGGGCGAGCCCACGCGGCCGGTCTCGCCGACCGAGTACGGCGGGAAGTTGTAGTTGTGCATGTAGCGGCGACGCGTCTCCGGGGAGAGCGTGTCGAGCTGCTGCTCCATGCGCAGCATGTTCAGCGTGGTGACACCCAGGATCTGGGTCTCGCCGCGCTCGAACAGGGCCGAGCCGTGGACGCGCGGGATGGCCTCGACCTCGGCGGCCAGGGTGCGGATGTCGGTGACACCGCGGCCGTCGATGCGGACCTTGTCCTTGATGACGCGCTCGCGCACGACCTTCTTGGTCAGCGCGTTGTACGCGGCGCTGATCTCCTTCTCGCGACCCTCGAACTCCGGCAGGAGCTTCTCGGCGGCGATCGCCTTGACGCGGTCCAGCTCGTTGTTGCGCTCCTGCTTGCCCGGGATGGTGAGGGCCTGGGCCAGCTCGTCCTTGACGGCGGCGGTGAGCGCGGCGAGCACGTCGTCCTGGTAGTCCAGGAAGACCGGGAACTCACCGGTCGGCTTGGCGGCCTGGGCGGCCAGGTTCGACTGGGCGGCGCAGAGCACCTTGATGAACGGCTTGGCGGCGTCCAGACCGGCGGCGACGACGTCCTCGGTCGGGGCCTCGGCGCCGTCGGCGACCAGCTTGATGGTCTTGGTGGTGGCCTCGGCCTCGACCATCATGATCGCGACATCGCCGTCCGGCAGCGCGCGGCCGGCGACGACCATGTCGAAGACGGCGTCCTCGAGCTCGCTGTGGGTCGGGAAGGCCACCCACTGGCCCTTGATCAGCGCGACGCGGACGCCGCCGATCGGGCCGGAGAACGGCAGGCCCGCCAGCTGGGTGGAGGCGGAGGCGGCGTTGATGGCCACCACGTCGTACAGGTGGTCCGGGTTGAGCGCCATCACGGTGACGACGACCTGGATCTCGTTGCGCAGGCCCTTGACGAAGGACGGGCGCAGCGGGCGGTCGATCAGGCGGCAGGTGAGGATCGCGTCCTCGGAGGGCCGGCCCTCGCGACGGAAGAACGAGCCGGGGATACGGCCCGCGGCGTACATCCGCTCCTCGACGTCCACGGTCAGCGGGAAGAAGTCGAAGTGCTCCTTCGGCTGCTTGGACGCGCTGGTGGCCGACAGCACCATGGTGTCGTCGTCCAGGTAGGCCACGGCGGAGCCGGCGGCCTGACGGGCCAGACGGCCGGTCTCGAAGCGGATGGTACGGGTGCCGAAGGAACCGTTGTCGATAACGGCCTCGGCGTAGAACACGTTCTCTTCCACCTGGAAGATCTCCTCTTTCGTACGTCTCCGGGAGAGCGTCCCCGCGCATCGCCTGCCGGTGGCCCGGGGCCCTCTTTCACAGAGGAAGGCAGTCCGGGCCGGTCTTCGATCGAAGCCTCCGGTGGGCCCCGCTCGGTCTGCGGGGCTTCCGGCGGCCACTACCGAGGACCGGCGCCTCTCGGCTGCCAGGCCTGGACGGGCGGTCCGCGTCTGGACGCTCTCTCGGATGCGGGCGGCTTCCGTTTGAAGCCTTCGTCCCGCGGGGGTTGGGGTCTTTCCGCCTGGGTGGCGCGGTGTCGCGCCATCACCCGGCATGCCCACAACCCTACGGTGCAATCCTCGGGCACCTGGGGAGGTGCGCGCGAGTTGTTATGCGCGGTTGTTATGTCCGGCGTGGTGTCCGGGGCGCCGCGGGGCACCGGCCGCGGCATACGCGCGAGGGGCGGCTCCCCGGTGTGGGGAGCCGCCCCGAGCGGCGGTCTTAGCGGGCGCCACCGGCGGCACCGCGGCGGATGCCCAGGCGGTCGACGAGCGTACGGAAGCGCTCGATGTCCTTCTTGGCCAGGTACTGCAGCAGGCGGCGACGCTGGCCGACCAGGATCAGCAGGCCACGACGCGAGTGGTGGTCGTGCTTGTGGGCCTTCAGGTGCTCGGTCAGGTCCGAGATACGGCGGGAGAGCATGGCCACCTGGACCTCGGGGGAGCCGGTGTCGCCCTCCTTCTGGCCGAACTCGGCGATGATCTGCTTCTTGACGTCAGAGGCGAGAGCCACTGCAACTCCTTCGAGGTGATACCGAGCGGTCCTGGTCTACGGCACAGGACTCTGTGAGAACTCGGTGTCGTCTGCGAGCGCGGCCGGCGGTCTGCGACCCGCGTGGGGCGGACACACTGGTGCACTCGAAAGGCAAGCGTACCAGTGCCGCCCGTCCGGCCTGCCGCCGGGCCGTCGGACCGGGTCAGCCGGTGATGCCGCCGCGTACCAGGCTGTAGATGTCGAGCACGCCGAGTGCCAGCGGGACGAGGGCGATCAGGGTGAGGCTGTCGACCAGGTCCAGGATGCGCCCCCAGAACGGGGAGACCCCGAGCCGCGGCACGACCAGGGCGATCGCGGTGAGGATCGCGGCGCCGAACGCGATCGAGGCGGCCAGCCAGATGGTGCGCAGGTCGACCTCGGTCGCGTTGGCGGCCTTCAGGATGAACAGCGGGGTGTGCAGCGAGAGGCCGACGATCAGCAGCGACAGGCCGAGCAGGCCGGCGATGGTGAGGCTGAAGACCTGCGCGGTGTAGCGGAACAGCCGGGCGCGCAGCATGGTGGCGATGCCCAGGGTCAGCGCGAGCAGCTCGGGGAAGAGCTCGTCGGTGAAGCCGAGCACGGCACAGGCCCCGACGATCACCGCGGCGCAGCCGCCGACCAGGCCGACCAGCACCTCGTGGCCACGCCGGGCCTGGTGGGCGATCCGCTCGTACTGGACGGCCTCGGCGCGGCCGGCCTCCTCGTCGTAGTCGCGGCTGCGGGTCCGGGCCTGGCCGGGGGCGCTGAAGCCGACGGGCAGCCGGGCGAAGCGGGCCGAGAGGCCGGGCAGGAAGCCGATCACGGCGGTGGCGGCGACGCCGGTGACGGCGGCGATGTGGCCGGCCGGGGTACCGGGCAGCAGCACGGCGGCGAAGGTGGCGAGCGCGCCGGCGGCGGCCATGAAGGCGGCGGCGACGAACAGCGAGTCCTTCTCGGGCAGCAGGCCCACCAGCAGCACGGCGACGACCAGGGCGGCGACGCAGCCGGTGAGGAACTGGAGCCGGCCCGGGCCGTCCCACGCGTGGGCGGGGGCGATGATGCCGCTGCCGCCGATCAGGGCGTGCGGCAGCGCGCCGAGGCCGAGCGCGAGGGCGGCCCAGGCGTCCTGGTAGACCCGGGCGCGGACGCCGGCCAGGGCCGTCAGCAGGACGGCGGTGACGCCGGAGAGGATGCCGGGCAGGCCGTGCATGTCGTGGCGCAGGTCGGAGAACCAGAGCGCGAAGCCGAGCAGGGTGAGCAGCACGCCGGCGCCGATCAGGCCGAAGGCCCGCATCAGTTCGGGGCTCCAGAACCGGCGGTCGGCCTCGACGGCGCTGGCGATGGCGTCGGCCACGTCGTCGTAGACGGCCGGCGGCAGCGACTCGGCGAAGGGACGCAGGCTCAGCAGGTCGCCGTCGCGGACCTGCTGGGCGGCGAGCGGCAACCCGCTGTCGAGCACGGTGCCGTCGCGGCGGACGAGGTGGAAGCCGGTCGGGGCACCGTCCGGCTGGGTCTGCCCGGACAGGCGCAGCACCTCGGGATAGACGTCCGCGAGCGGAACGTCCTCGGGCAGGGCGACGTCGATCCGGCTGTCCGGGGCGACGACGGTGACCCGGCAGAAACCGGTCGTGGCGGAGGTACTCATGCCCCTACCTCGCTGACACCCATCACTCGACGCACTGGGCGCTCCCCCTTGTAGACGGTGCCGCTCTGCCGGCGGCGATCGGTCTGGCTGCTGCGCGGCGCCGGCCGGGTGGAACTGGCTCGATCCGGCCATGAGTTGGCGCGGCGTTACCCTACCCGCTCCGTTCGTGGTCGCCGGCGCGCAGGGGTGAGGAGGTGGTGCAGGTACGGGCCGCGAGGGTGCCGCGGGCCCGGGCTGAGCTGCCGGACGGGCGCCCAGTAGGATCGGCCCCTGCGCAAGGCGACGGGGGAAGGGGCCGCGTTCCTCCCCGGGTGCCTGCGGTCGGCGGAGCGGGGGCGGCGTCACACGGGGCGCCCTCACCCGTACGTATCCAGTTGCGTGAGGGCTGATGCCGAAGTGATTGAGCGAGCCGTTCGAGGCCGTGGGGTGTGGTGCGCACATGAGTGAGCGGAGCATGGGGGTCCCCCCGGCCGGAGGCTGGGGGAGAGTCGTCGGAAGGTGCGCGTCTCGCGAAGCGACCGCCGGGCGCATTGAGGTGGGCGCATGAGTGTGATCACGGTCAAGCGACCCGCGCGGGCCTATCCGCCGGCGGTGCCGGACGAGCCGGTCGAGTTGGTCACCCCGCCCGAGCTGCCGAGGTCCGGCGGCGAGGACTGGATGATGAGCCTCCTGCCGATGCTCGGCATGGGCGGCTCCGCGGTGTTCTTCTTCTCGCCCGGCGCGCAGGCCCCGATGAAGATCATGGGTGGCCTGATGATCGTCTCGACGGTCGGCATGGCACTGGCCCAGATCGTGCGGGCGCGCAAGGGCGGTTCGACCGCCACCGCCGACGAGCGCCGCGACTACCTGAAGTACCTGCAGCAGATGCGCCGCCAGGTGCGCCGGACCGCCGAGCGCCAGCGCGGCGCGCAGCTGTTCCTCAACCCGGAGCCGGACCAGCTCTGGTCGATCGTCGCGGACGGCCGCCGGCTGTGGGAACGCCGCACCGGGGACGCCGACTTCGCGCAGATCCGGGTCGGCCGCGGGCCGGTGCAGCTGTCGACGCCGCTGGTGGCGCCGCAGACGGCGCCCATGGAGGAGCTGGAGCCGCTCTCCGCGGCGGCGATGCACACCTTCCTCAAGGCCCACGGCACCCTGCAGGACCTGCCGTTGGCGGTCTCGCTGCGCGCCTTCTACCACATCACGGTGTGCGGGGACCCGGACACCGTGTACGGCAACGTGCGGGCGATGATCGCCCAGTTGACGACGCTGCACTCGCCGGACGACCTGCTGGTGACGGTGGCCGCGGCGCCCGGGGCGGCGGAGGAGTGGGAGTGGACCAAGTGGCTCCCGCACAACCAGCACCGCAAGGAGAGCGACGGCGCGGGTTCGCGCCGCCTGATCGCGACCGGCCTCGGTGAGCTGGAGTTCCTGCTCCAGGACGAACTGGCGGGCCGCCAGCGGTTCGTGCGGGACGCGACGCCGTCCTCGGACCAGCCGCACATCATCGTCGTCATGGACGGCGCGTCGGTGCCGCACGACTCGATGCTGGCCGGCGCGGAGGGTGTCCAGGGGGTGACCATCGTCGAGGTGGTCCCGGGCGACCTCGACGAGCCGACCGGCCACCTGATCGTGACGGTGACGCCGGATGAGCTGGTGCTCCGCTCGGCGTCGGGCGCGACCTACTCCGGCAAGCCGGACACCCTCTCCACCTGGCAGTCCGAGGCGCTGGCCCGGCAGTTGGCGCCGTACCGGGCCTCGGCCGGCGGTGACGACGAGCCGCTGCTGTCCAACCTGGACTTCACCGACCTGATGAACTCGGGCGACCCGGGCTCCTTCGAGGTGTCGCGCAGCTGGCGGACGCGGGCGCAGCACGAGAAGCTGCGGGTGCCGATCGGGGTCGGGGCCGGCGGTGAGCACGTCTACCTCGACATCAAGGAAGCCGCGCTGGAGGGCATGGGCCCGCACGGCCTGTGCGTCGGCGCGACCGGCTCCGGCAAGTCGGAGCTGCTGCGCACCCTGGTGCTGGGCCTGGCGATGACGCACTCCTCGGAGACGCTGAACTTCGTCCTGGCGGACTTCAAGGGTGGTGCGACCTTCTCCGGCATGGCGGACATGCCGCACACCTCCGCGGTGATCACCAACCTGGAGGGCGAGCTCACCCTGGTCGACCGCATGCGCGACGCGATCGACGGTGAGATGGTCCGCCGCCAGGAGCTGCTGCACCGGTCG
The DNA here is from genome assembly GCF_055588525.1 of Kitasatospora sp. NPDC041988. Classification (NCBI taxonomy): domain Bacteria; kingdom Bacillati; phylum Actinomycetota; class Actinomycetes; order Kitasatosporales; family Streptomycetaceae; genus Kitasatospora; species Kitasatospora sp. NPDC041988. The sequence continues at coordinate 59,400 of NZ_JBVJCO010000048.1, read as the reverse complement.
GGCAACTACGCCAACGTGAACGAGTACGAGCGGGCCCGCGCGGCGGGTGCGGCACTGGACCCGCTGCCGTCGCTGGTGCTGATCATCGACGAGTTCTCCGAGCTGCTGACCGCGAAGCCGGACTTCATCGACATGTTCATCCAGATCGGCCGGATCGGCCGTTCGCTGGGTGTGCACCTGCTGCTGGCCTCGCAGCGCCTGGAGGAGGGCAAGCTGCGCGGTCTGGACACCTACCTCTCGTACCGGATCGGTCTGCGCACCTTCTCGGCGGCCGAGTCGCGGGCGGCGATCGGTGTGCCGGACGCGTACCACCTGCCGCCGGTGCCGGGTGTCGGCTACCTGAAGTTCGGCACCGACGTGATGGAGCGGTTCAAGGCCGCGTACGTCTCGGGCCCGTACCGCGCGCCCGGGCAGCAGCGGTCGACCGGCGGGCGGCTGCTGACGGCGCAGCCCGTGCTGTTCTCGGCGGCCGAGGTACCGGTGGTGGAGCCGGAGGTCCAGGAGGTGGAGCCGGAGGTCGAGGAGCTGGACGACGCGCTGGTCGACACCGTGCTGGACGTCTTCGTGCAGCGGATGGCGGGCCAGGGCCCGGCCGCGCACCAGGTGTGGCTGCCGCCGCTGGACGAGCCGCCGAGCATGGACGAGCTGATGCTGCCGTTGCAGGCGACGGCGGAGCGCGGGCTGACCTCGCCCGGGTCCGGCAGCCTGGGCCGGCTGAAGGTGCCGGTCGGCATCGTGGACCGGCCGCGCGAGCAGAAGCGCGACGTGCTGGAGCACGACTACTCGGGTGCGGGCGGCCACGGTCTGGTGGTGGGCGGTCCGCTGTCGGGCAAGTCGACGATGATCCGCACCACGGTGGCCGCGTTCGCGCTCACCCACACCCCGCTGGAGGCGCAGTTCTACCTGCTGGACTTCGGCGGTGGCGGTTTCCAGTCGCTCCAGGACCTGCCGCACGTCGGCGGGGTGGCCGGGCGGCTGGACGCCGAGAAGGTGCGCCGGATGATCAGCGAGGTGCACGGGGTGCTGAACCGGCGCGAGGAGCTGTTCCGGCAGACCGGGATCGACACGATCGCGACGTACCGGGCCCGTCGGGCGGCCGGCCAGCTGCCGGACGAGCAGTTCGGCGACGTCTTCCTGGTCGTCGACGGCTGGAACACCTTCAAGCAGGAGTTCGAGATGCTGGAGGGCGTGATCGGGGACATCGCCCAGCGCGGCCTCGGCTACGGCGTCCACCTGATCATCACGGCGGCCCGGTACGCGGAGGTCCGCCCGGCCCTGAAGGACCTCTTGCAGAACCGGACCGAGCTGAAGCTCGGTGACTCGATGGAGTCCGAGGTGGACCGCCGGGTGGCGCAGAACGTGCCGTCCACTCCGGGGCGCGGTATCACGGCGGAGCGGCTGCACTTCCTGACGGGCCTGCCGCGGCTGGACGGCTCCCGCTCGGCGGACGACCTGCAGCAGGGCGTGGCCGGGCTGGTGGCGGCGGTCAACGCGGCCTGGACGGGCCCGCGCGCCCCGCAGGTCCGGATGCTGCCGACGGTGCTGGACGGGTTCGCGCTGCCGAAGGGCTTCGAGCACCCGGAGCGCGGGGTCGCGTTCGGCGTGGACGAGCTGGAGCTGGCGCCGGCGTTCGTCAACTTCGAGACCGACCCGCTGTTCATCGTCTTCGGTGACACCGAGTCCGGTAAGTCGGCGCTGCTGCGGCTGCTGATCAAGCAGATCACCGAGCGGTACACCCCGGACCAGGCCGGCATCGTGGTCGGCGACTACCGGCGCGCGCTGCTCGGCGCGGTGCCCCAGGAGTACCTGGTGGAGTACGCGGCCGCGCAGCCGACCATGACCAGCATCGTGGAGATGCTGCGCGGGGCCTGCTCGCGCCGTCTGCCGGGCCCGGACGTGACCGCCGAGCAGCTGCGCAACCGCAGCTGGTACAGCGGCAAGGACATGTTCGTGATCGTGGACGACTACGAGCTGGTGGCGACGAGTTCGGGCAACCCGCTGTCGCCGCTGGCCGAGTTCCTGCCGTTCGCCCGGGACATCGGCCTGCGTGTGATCATCGCGCGCAGCGCGGGTGGCGCGGGGCGTTCGCTGTACGAGCCGGTGATGCAGCGGATGCGCGAGCTGGGCGGCCAGGGCGTGATCCTGTCCGGCAACAAGGACGAGGGCGCGCTGCTCGGGACGGTCAAGCCGCAGCCGCTGCCGCCGGGCCGCGGGGTGTTCGTCTCGCGCCGGGTGACCAGCGGGCAGATGGTCCAGACGGGCTGGCTGCCGTCGGCATAGTATGCGCGGCCGCCGTCGGCGGTGGTCACGGAAAGTGATCGAGGGGTCGGGTTCCCAGGAGCCCGACCCCTTTCGCATCCCAGGTGCTGAAACGTTACCTAGATCTTTCCGGCCTGCCGCTGCGGTTCCCGCACCCTGCCGGACGGGGGCCGGACGGCGAAGGGCCGCCTGGCGAGTCACCCTCACACCCAGCAGTAGCCTTTGAATGAGAGCGCGCAACGCTCCGTTCACCTTGGATTCAAGTGCGATCCGGGCAAGGTAACAAGTCGGACATACGTGATAATGACCGCGCGTGATCATTGGATCGCATGTTTATGCCTTCCATCGCAACGGATTCCGAAGCAATTCCGGCATTGACGCGATCAATACGCCCAAGGTTCCATGGCGGCCCGGGAGCGTCAGGACCAAGACCCAGAGCAGCCAGCCAGCGGAGGCGATACCGCTCCCTCTCCAGGACCGCTCAGAGCCGATCGGAAGCCACATGACCGACACGCTTCGCCCGCCACACGCCGTAGCCCCCGCTGCGGCCGCCGAGGGCGCCGCCTCCCCCCAGACGCTCAAGCGCTCGATCGGCGTCGTGGGCGGCACCTTGCTCACGCTGTCCTGCGTCACCCCGGCCTCCACGCTCTTCGTGATCGTCCCGGAGCTGTTCTCCAGCATCGGCAGCGCCACCGCGCTGGCCATCGCCATCGGCTCGGTGCTCTGTATCGCCGTCGCCTTCTGTTACTCCGAGCTCGGCACCCTGATCCCCAGCGCCGGCGGCGAGTACGCGATGGTCGGCACCCTGGCCGGACGACTGGCCGGCTGGCTGGTCTTCGTACTCTCGCTGATCGTGGTCATGATCGTCCCCTCGGTGATCGCCCTCGGCACCGCCGACTACCTCGCACCGGTGATGCACGTCGACAAGCCGATCGCGGGCGCCGCGGTCATGCTCGCCGCCACCCTGGCCGGTCTGCTGGACCTGCGGGCCAACGCCTGGATCACCGGCATCTTCCTGGTGCTGGAGGTCATAGCCGCCGGTGTCGTCTCGGTGCTCGGCTTCGCCCACGCCAACGGCAACGCGCCGAGCATGCTGCACGGCGTGGTCGCCGGTGACGGCGGCGCCGCCACCACGGTGAGCATCGGCGCCATCGTCGGCGCGCTCGGCATCGCGCTCTTCATCACCCAGGGCTTCTCCACCGCGGTCTACCTCTCCGAGGAGCTGGAGAACCCGCGCCGCAACGTCTCGCGCACCGTGCTCTGGACGCTGGCCATCTCCGCCGCCGTCATCCTGATCCCGGTCGCCGCCATCACCATGGGCGCCCCCGACCTGGAGACGCTGACCTCCGGCGACATCTCCGGCATGGTCACCGCCTGGAGCAACTCCGCCGTCGGCACCTTCATCAGCCTCTGCGTCGCGCTGGCCATCATCAACGCCGGCATCGTCATGGTCATCCAGAACTCGCGGGTGCTGTTCGCCTCCGCCCGTGACAAGGCCTGGCCGGAGCCGGTCAACAAGGCCTTCTCCACCCTGGGCCGGTTCGGCTCCCCCTGGGTCGCCACCCTGGCCGTGGGCCTGCCCGGCGCCGCGCTCTGCTTCGTCAAGGGCGAGCTGCTGAGCGAGATCACCGGCGTCGCCGTCACCGGGATGTACCTGCTGGTCGCGATCGCCGCGCTGCTCTCGCGCCGCAACCACCACAAGCACGCCGCCGCCTGGCGGATGCCGCTCTGGCCGGCCGTCCCGGCCGTCCTGATCGTCGTGCTGGTCTACGTCATCACCCAGCTGGACACCGTGCCGCTGCTCTGGACCGGCGGCATCACCGCCGTCGCCACCCTCTACTGGCTGTTCTACCTGCGCCCCCGGCAGGACACCCGCTGGGTGATCACCCTCCCCGAGGACCAGCAGGCCTGAGAACGGCCCGGCAGGACCCCCACCCCTCCCCCACACGGCAGTGCCCCGGGCTCCCCCAGGCCCGGGGCACTGCCGTTCTCCGTGGGCGGCGTGAGCAGTCAGGCGGAAAAGTCTCCGGTTCAGTTCGAGGGGCGGCGGCGGTGATCGCGCAGCACGATGCCGCCACCGACGAGGAGCGCGACGAGCAGGCCGCCGATGCCCAGCACGTAGGTCGCGGTGCGCCCGTCACGGTCGGCCTGGGTCTCGCCGAGACCGACCGGCTGCGGCACGATCGGGGCGGCGGCCAGCTCGACCGGCGGGTCCTCCTTGGGGTCCTCCGGCGGCGCCTCGGGTGCCTTGGTGACGGCCTTGACCGGGTCGACCACACCCCAGCCGACGTACTCGTTGGCCTTGCGGTCGGTGCGCTGCGCGGTCTGCTCGATCCAGGCGCGGACCTGCCGCGCCTTCCACTTGGGGTGGGCGCCGACCAGCAGCGCCGCCAGACCGGAGACGTAGGGCGCGGCGAAGCTGGTGCCGTTGTCCACGCACTGGCCCCCGTGGGGAACGGTGGAGAGCATGTCGACGCCGGGCGCCGCGACGTCCACGAAGTCGCCGTACTGGGAGAACGGGGCGCGCTCGTTGTTGCGGTCGGAGGCGCCGACGGCGAGCACGGTGGGGAAGGCCGCCGGGTAGGTGTCGCCCTTCTGCCCGTCGTTGCCGCTGGAGGCGACCACCACGATGTCCTTGGCCTCGGCGGCGTCGATCGCGGCCTTCAGCTCCGGGTAGCCGGCGAAGGCGGTGTTGCCGGCTCCGCGCACGTCCTGGGAGATGTTGATGACCTTGGCGCCCTGCTGGACCGCCTGGCTGATCGCGGCGGCCAGGGTGTGGACGTCCCCGCTGCCCTCCGCGTCGTTCTGGCGGATCGACAGGATGCGGGCGCTCGGGGCGAGCCCGACGAAGCCGGTCACCTCGCTGCGGGCGGCGGCGGCGACGATGCCGGCCACCTTGGTGCCGTGGCCGACCGGGTCGACCTTGCCCCCGCCCTCGGGCTTCTGCCCGTCCTTCTCCTTCAGCAGCGAGCCACCGTCGACGACCTTGTCGGCGAGCTGCGGGTTGGTGTCGTCCACCCCGGTGTCGATGACGGCGACGGTCACGCCCGCGCCGGTGGTCCGGCCGCCCTGCCAGAGCTCGTCGAGCACCATGCGCTGGAGCGACCACGGGACGGCCATCACGTTCTGGGCGGACTTGGAGCAGTCACCGGCGGCGGCGATGGCGGGGCCGTCCGCGTACGCCGGGGCGGCCAGCGGGCCGCCGAGCACCGCGAGCGCCGCCGCCGTCGCGGCCGCCTTCCGGTACCTGACTACGGACACCCTGCCACCCCTCATGTCTTCCACCCCGTGGTTGCGCGTCAGGGGCGGGGGGGGGGGGGGGGGGGCACCCGCCCCCCCCGGGGGCCCCCCCCCCCCCCTGAGGGGGGTTCAACCCCGTCCAGGCCCGAGAGTTCTGTTTTTTTTTTTTGTTTTTCTC
>NZ_JBVJCO010000048.1:37554-53713 GCF_055588525.1 Kitasatospora sp. NPDC041988 | reverse complement strand
CGCCATTTTAGGGTCTCTCTCCGTCTCTCTAGCCACACCCCCCCCCCCCCCCCCCTTTTCTCCCCCCTTGTGTTTTCGCTGCGGGGGGGGGTCCCCCCCCCCCCCCCCCCCCCCCCTTCGGCGGAGTCACTCACGCCCCTGAGAGGGGCTCAAGCTCCGTCAGGTCCAGAGCTTCTTGTTGCTGTTCTCGGTGTTGTTGTAGCTCTCGGCCGCCTGGTCCAGAGCGGTGGCGATCTTCGCCAGCGTCTCCTGCAGGTGGGCGGCGCGCTGGTCCCACTGCGCCTGGTGGGCGCGGTAGCCCTCCTGCGCGGCACCCTGCCAGCTCTGGGCGATCTTGTTGACGCCGCTCTTGAGCTCGTCGAGCTGGTTCTTGATCGTGTTGGCGGTGTTGCGAACCTGAGTACCGGCACCTCGGACGGTCTCGAAGTTCACCAGAATCTGGCCGTCGGACACAGTGTCTCCTTGTCGAGATGGCGACGTCGACCCTCAGCCGGGGACGTCGATGACTGACCTGGCAGAAAGCAGGGATCAGGCCTTGAACGCGGTCTGCTGGTCCGCGTCGGTCTGCGAGTACTGCTTGGTCGTGATCTCGATCGCGCCCTTGATGGCCCGCAGCGACTCGTTCAGCTTGGCCGCGTCCTGGTTGAACTCGGTCTGGAGGTTGCCGTAGGCCGCAGCCGCCTGGCCCTTCCAGCCGCCCTTGACCGAGTCGACCAGCGCGTTGAGGCTCTTGATCTCGCCGTCAATCTTGCCGATGACCTCGTCCATGTGCTTGGCGAAAGCCAGCATCTCCTGAGCGGTCGTCGTGAACTGACCCATGCTCTACCGTCCCCCATGAGACAGACATTGTGTCCGGGCAGCCGTTTCCGGCCACTCCGCGCATCACGGTGTGATGTCCTGCAGAACTGTAGTCGGCACACGCAGCCGACCCAACACCGGGCAACTGCTAGTTACGAGACCATGACACTGGGACCAATTCCTTTACCGGACAGGGACGGTCAGGCGTTCTGCTGCTGCGCCGCGCTCTTGGAGTTGAGCGCCGGACCGGCCGGCACCAGGTTCGACCACTGCTGCGGCACCGGTACGGGCTGAAGTCCCTGGTAGCCGAGCCGGGCCTGGTTCCCGCCGGCCTCCTCCTGCTGCGGCGGCGCGGCCGGGTCGGTGGGCTGGGCCGACGGGGTCTTGGTGGCGCTGGGGCTCGGCTGCCCGGGCGGCGCCGTCGCGGAACCGCCCTTGCCGCCGGTGCTGTTGGCCGGCACCGCGTACCGAAGGCCGGTCTCGGTGATCAGGTAGTCGCTGCCGGAGCCGTCCACGCCGTTGTCCAGCGCCCGGTAGTACAGGCCCAGACCGGGCGTCACATGGGCCGAGACGGCCGCACCGGCGCCGTACTTCACCGGGTAGTCGGGGCCCGCCCAGACGCTGCGACGGGGGGTCTTGCCGTCCTCCGCCACGCCGTCGAAGGTGCTGCAGAGCACCATCTTCGCGTCCTTCTGCGCCTGCCAGTTGTTGGCGGGCGCACCCGTCCTGGTGGGCCAGTCCTTGCCGCCCTCCCCCATCAGCGGGACGTCGCTCTTGAGCGCGGCGTGCTCCGCCGGCGTGATGTCGTCGATCCGGGGGTTCTTGTTCGCGTCCTGGTTGTACAGCGGCTGCAGCGCCGGGTTCTGACGGATCAACTCGGCCTGGAACTGGGTGATCAGGTACAGCTTGTCCTTGCCCACCACGTAGAAGCGGTCGCCGGCCTTGACCAGCCGGCCGACCTTGCGGTCCTCCGCGTTCTGCAGCGCCACCGAGGAGTTGGGGGCCTTGGCGTCCGGGACCAGCCCGTCGATCTTCGGGAAGACGATGTCGCTGCCGTTCACCAGGGTGTCCAGCCACTCCTTCTTGACCGGCTGGGAGGTCGCCATCGTCCCGAAGATCGCGCCCATCAGCTGCGTCTTGGTGTCGTCCGGATCGTTCGGGGCGATGGCGTGCTTGCGGCCCTTCGCGTCGATCAGGAAGAGCTTCAGCTTGCTCTGGCCGGCCGCCGGCTGGCCCGCGCCCGGCTGCACGGTCACCTGCTGGTCGTCCTTCTGCTGCACCAGCAGCGCCTGGTCGACGTCGAGCACCCGGTCCTTGGCCTCCAGCGCCTTGGCGTCGGCGCCGCCCGCCACGAACACCGCCTGGTTGACGGTCTCCTGCTTGTCGTCCGAGCCGGGGCGGTCGCAGACCGACCACTTCATCGCCTTGGTGACGTTGTCCTTGGTCGGCAGCTTGTCCGGCGCGTACGGGATGCCGATCGTCGGGCCGTGGTTGGGGTACTTGTCGAGCACGTCGTCGGCGACCACCACCACCTTGGCGCCGGCCGGCAGCACCAGCCGCGCCGAGGCCATGTTGAGCACCTGGTGCAACCGCTTGATCTTGCTGTCAGGGTCCGTCAGTACCACGTAGCGGGTGGTGCTCTGCTTGCCCTGGATGATGTTCTTGCCGTCGTCCCAGCCCACCGGCGCGCTCGGCTTGAACACGCCCCAGAGCCCGAACCCGCCGACCACCAGCGCGCCCACCACCACACTCGGCAGGATCGCCTTGACCGGACGCGGCGCGTCCTCGTCACTGCCCCCGCCGCCGGGCAGCAGAAAAGCCCCGACTGTGCGCTTGCGGGCGAACGTGTAGGCGTTCAGCTCGTCCCGGCGTGATGCCATCCTCGTCGTCTCCCCTGTCCGACCGACCTGCCCCGTGAGTCCGCACCCGCCGGGCGAGAGCAACCTCGAACCCTCTACGATGCGGCAGCAGACGGTGAGTACGGTACGGGTACGGTTCGCGAACCGGCCAACCGGGCCGCGACAACTGATCAGAGAGGGCCACTCGGGGGATGCCAAGCCAGACCGCTCAAGGGCGCCGCAGCACGGCACAGGGCAGGGGGTCGCGCCGGTCCGGCCGGCGGGCGCAGCACGACCCGGGCTCCGGCTCCGCGCCACTGCCCACGCCCACCGGCGGCCCCGGCTCCGCCGTCCCGGTGCGCGTCCACCCCCGGCCCGGGCTGCTCGGCGGCCGGCTGAGGCTCCAGCAACTCGTGCTGGTCGAGGTCGCGGTGGCCCTGGTGGCGGTCGGCTGGACCATCAGCAAGGCGATGGCCGGCGCCTTCGGCGCGGTCGCGCTGACGCTGGTCGTCCTCGCCGTGATCCCGCTGCGCGGCCGGACCATTCCCGAGCTGCTGCTGGTGCGCTCGACCCTGAAGGCCCGTCGCAAGCAGGCCCGGACCAACGTGCCGCCGGCCGGCACCGACCCGGCCCTCGCCCCCGCGCTGGAACTCGAACCCGCCCTGCGCACGTACACCCACGCCACCGAGACCGACTTCGGCGGCCGCCCGATGCGCCGCGAGACCGGCATGGTCGGCGACGGCACGTTCCTCAGCTCGGTCCTGCTCGTCCAGGCCAAGGACCAGCCGCTGCGCCCGGTCCGCACCGCGCTGCCGCTGCCGCTGGACGTGGTCTGCTCGGCGCTGCAGGTCGACGACATCACCCTGGAGTCGATCCAGGTCGTCCAGCACACCCAGCCGGCGCCCGCCCCGCACCTGCCCGAGCAGTCGCTGGCCTCCCGCGCCTACCGGGAGCTGCCGGACGGCACCGCCACCCCCGGCCTGCGGCTGACCTGGGTCGCGCTCAAGCTCGACCCGGAGCGCGCCGCCACCGCCGTCCTCGCCCGCGGCGGCGGCGAGGAGGGCGCCCGCAAGGCGCTCCAGCGGGTCACCGACCAGCTGGCCGGGCGGCTCAACAGCGCCGGCTTCAACGCCACCGTGCTGGACGAGCGGGAGCTGATCGCCGCACTCGCCATCTCCAGCTGCGCCAACCCGCTCGCCGTGGCCGGCCGTCAGGGCACCGGCAGCGGCGGCGGCAGCGGGCGCCGCACCCAGGAGAGCAACCGGTTCTGGCGGATCGACGACCGCTGGCACAGCACCTACTGGGTCTCCCGGTGGCCGCAGCTCAGCCGCCCCGGCGGCTCCCCCGGGCGGATCGCCGCACCGGACCTCGTCAACCTGGTCACCGGCTCGCCCGCGCTGGCCAGCACCTTCAGCCTGACCGCCGGTCACGGCACCGGCGGCTCGGTGACGATCAGCGGCCACGTCCGGGTGACCGGGCGCAGCGAGAGCGAGGTGGTCCAGGTCGGCCGCCAGGTGGAGGCCCGGGCCCAGAGCGCCGGCCTCGGCCTGACCCGGCTCGACCTGGAGCAGGCCCCCGGCATGCTCGCCACCCTGCCCCTGGGAGGTGTTTCCTGATGGCTTACCAGACCTATCCGGCCCCCGGCCCGCAGCCCGGCGCCGAACAGCCCCGGGTCCGGCCGCGCATCCTGCCCGGCTTCGGGCTGCGCGGCCCGCGCCGGGAGAAGCACGTGCTGACCGTCGAGGACCTCGGCGCGCTCTCCTTCCCGGTCGGCGACGACGGCGTGCTGATCGGCGAGGACGTGCAGCAGCAGCCCGCCGTCCTCGGCCTGTTCCGGCCCAGCGCCTACGACCTCGTCCTGGTCGGCGGCGTCTGGACCGCCCAGGTCATCGCGCTGCGGGCGGCCGCCACCGGCGCCCGGATCGCCGTCGAGACCGCCCGCGCACAGCTCTGGGGCCCGATGGCGCAGGCCGCCGGCGGCGGCCAGCCGTGCGTGACCATCCACCAGGTCGGCCGGCTCGGCCCGCAGGGCGCCTCGGTGAACTCGCCGGTGCTGGTGGTGCGCGACCTCGGTGTCCGCCCGCCGCGCAGCCGGCTCTCTGCCGCGCCCTGGCAGACCACCCTGACCCTGCTGCCCTACCTGGGCCCGAACGCGGCCCGGGTGCTGAACGCGGCCGACCTGGTCGGGGTGCAGCGGGTCTCGCCGCAGGAGGCCGAGCTGATCGGCCGGGTGCTGTCGCTCGGCCCTCAGGACGTCGCCTCGCTGCCCACCCTCGGCGACGACATGACGCTCTGGACTACCCGGATGCGCCGCCAGTACGTCCGGGCCATCGCCGGGCAGGCCGAGCAGCAGGTCCTGGGCGGTCCGCGCCGGATCGACTGACCGTGGTGCGCGCCCCCGCCGGTGCCCCGGTGCTCCCCGGCCGTGCTTCCGGCCGCGCCCCCGCCGCTCCGCCGGTGCCACCCCGGTGCCCGCCCGGATTCCCCCGGTTCCGACCCGGTGATCACCCGCCGGTTGCCCGGCGAGATGAGACTCCGCCTTCAACGGGGGCTGGTGTACGGCCTAGTCTTTGATGCGGCAACGGCACCGCGAACAGCGGCGGCGAACACGAGGGAGCCCTAGGTGAGCAGCGATCGGGACGGCGTCTACGTCGGCGACAACGCGGCGGAGGACGACGACGACTGGTCCGACGCGCCCGACTACTCTCCCCCGTCCTGGTATGTGCAGACGGAGGCCGCCGCGGCTCCGGCCGCGCCGGTGGCGCCCGGGCCTGCGGCCGGTGCGGCGGGCGGGCCACCGGGTGCGGTGAGTGCTCCGGCGACGACGGCCGGTGCGCCGGGGGCGGTTTCGGGGACGGCGGCTGCGCCGCTGCCCGCGCCTGGTCCCGCGCCCGTGCCGGCCCCTGCGCCCGTGCCCGCGTCGGAGGCGGCACCGGTCGCGACGCCTGCGCCCGCTCCTGTGGCCGCGCCGGAGCCTGTGCCGACCGTTCTGGCCATGCCGCCCGTCGTTCCGGCGGCGGACGGGCCTGCGGTGCCGCCGCAGGCGGTCCCCGCGCCGGCCCCCGTCCCGGCCCCGGAGACGGCCGCGGCCACCGCGCCCGCCACCCACGTCGAGGCGCAGCACGTGCCGTTCGCCGTTCCGTCGGCCGACGCGGCCGCGGCCACGCCGGTCCCCGGCCCCGGCCCGGAGCAGCCGCAGGCCGCCGCACAGTCCTGGCCGCCGGCCGCCCCCACGGCGCCCCAGCAGCCCGGGCCGTACGCCGAGCCGCAGCAGCAGCCCCAGCCGTACGCCGACCCGCAGCAGCCCGCACAGCAGCAGCTGCCCCAGCAGGCGGTCCCGCAGGTGCAGCCGCCGCAGGTCCCGCAGCAGGCGCACCCGTACGCCCAGCCCGTGCCGCCGCAGGACCCGCAGGCAGCCTGGACCGCAGCCCCGCAGGCGCCGGGCCCGCAGACCCCGCCGGTCGACCCGCGGCAGGCCGGCTGGCCGCAGCCGAACACCTACCAGCAGCCCCCGCAGCAGGCCCAGCCCCAGGCACAGCCGCAGCAGGCTCAGCAGCCCCCGCAGGCCCAGCAGGCTCAGCCCCAGCAGGCCCAGCAGCCGGGCCCGGCCCAGCCGTGGCAGCAGGCCGCGCAGCAGCAGCCCCAGCAGCAGGCGCCGGCCGCGTTCCAGCAGGCCGCCACCCCGCAGCAGACCGCGCACGGCGCCCCGCTCGGCTACACCGCCGCGGTCGAACTGTCCTCGGACCGCCTGCTGCGCAGCCAGCCGAAGCAGCAGCGCCAGCAGCCGCGTTTCCAGTTCGGCGGCAAGGCCGCCGCGGCCGAGAAGGCCCGCAAGCTGGAGGTCATCCGCACCCCGGTGATGAGCTGCTACCGGATCGCCGTCATCAGCCTCAAGGGCGGCGTCGGCAAGACCACGACCACCACCGCGCTCGGCGCGACCCTGGCCAGTGAGCGCCAGGACAAGGTCATCGCGATCGACGCCAACCCGGACGCGGGCACCCTCGGCCGCCGGGTCAAGCGCCAGACCGGCGCGACCATCCGCGACCTGGTGACGGCCATCCCGCACCTGCGCAGCTACATGGACATCCGCCAGTTCACCTCGCAGGACCTGCACTCGGGCCTGGAGATCCTGGCGAACGACGTCGACCCGGCCGTCTCGACGACGTTCAACGACTCGGACTACCGCCAGGTGATCGACGTGCTGGGCCGCCAGTACCCGATCATCCTGACCGACTCCGGCACCGGCCTGCTGTACAGCGCGATGCGCGGGGTGCTGGACCTCGCCGACCAGCTGATCATCGTCTCCACGCCGAGCGTGGACGGCGCCTCCTCGGCCTCCACCACGCTGGACTGGCTCTCCGCACACGGCTACGCGGACCTGGTGCAGCGCAGCATCACGGTGGTCTCCGGGGTCCGCGAGACCAGCAAGATGATCAAGGTCGAGGACATCGTCGCGCACTTCCAGACCCGCTGCCGCGGCGTCATCGTGGTGCCGTTCGACGAGAGCCTGGCGGCCGGCGCCGAGGTCAACCTCGACATGATGCGGCCCAAGGTCCGCGAGGCGTACTTCGATCTGGCCACCCTGGTCGGTGACGACATCATCCGCGCCCAGCAGGCCGCCCAGCAGTCCGGCTGGCAGCAGCAGGCACAGCAGCCCCCGCAGGCCGCCGCGCCGTACCCGGGCCAGCCGCAGCCGTACGCGGACCCGCAGCAGCAGGGCTACCCGCAGCAGGCACAGCCGCAGCCCTATCCGCAGCCGGCGCAGCCGGGCCAGGGCGGCTACCCGGCGAACCAGCCCGCGCCCGGCGCGCCGTGGTCCCCGCAGCCGGGGCAGACCCCGCCGCCCCCGCCGGGCTACGGCTACCCGCAGGCCCAGCCGCAGCCGGGCGCCCAGCCGCCGCAGCAGGACTGGCAGCAGCAGCCCCAGCCGCCGGCCGGCTACGGCTACCCCCAGGGGCAGCAGCCCCAGGGCCAGCCCCAGCCCGGTGCGCAGCCGCCCGCCGGGTACGGCTACCCGCAGCCGCCCCAGCAGCAGTAGCAACGCGGAAGGGCCCGCCGGCCGTCTCGGGATCGAGACCGGCCGGCGGGCCCTTCGGTGTCCGCGGGCGCGGACGTCAGGCGGCGTCGGTGAGTTCGCGGGCCTGCTTGACGTCGTCGGCCATCCGGTCCAGCAGCGCGTCGATGGAATCGAACTTCTCCATGCCGCGCAGGTACGCCAGGAAGTCGACGGCGACGTGCAGCCCGTAGAGGTCCAGGCCGACCCGGTCGATCGCGTACGCCTCGACCGTGCGGGCGGTGCCGTCGAAGGTCGGGTTGGTGCCGACCGAGATCGCCGCCGGCATCCTCTCGCCGTCGGCCGTCAGCCAGCCCGCGTAGACGCCGTCGGCCGGGACCGCGCTGTGCGGCACCGTCTCCACGTTGGCGGTCGGGAAGCCCAGCTCGCGGCCGCGCTGCGCGCCGCGCACCACCACGCCCTCGACCCGGTGCGGGCGGCCCAGCACCTCGCCGGCGCCGGCCATGTCGCCGGCCGCGACCAGCCGCCGGGTCAGCGTGGACGAGAACGGCTCGCCGTCCCCGGCCGCCCCGCGCACCTGGAGGTCGACGACCTCGACGCCGCAGTCGGCGGCCCGGCCCAGCTCGGTGAGGAGCCGGACGTCGCCGGCCGCCCGGTGCCCGAAGCGGAAGTTGGGCCCCTCGATGACCAGGCACGCGTGCAGCGCGTCCACCAGCACCTGCCGGAAGAAGGTCTCCGGGGACTCCTTCGAGAACTCGGCGGTGAACGGCAGCACCAGGACGGCGTCCACGCCGAGCGCCTCGATCAGCTCGGCGCGGCGCGGCTGCGGGGCCAGCAGCGGCGGGTGGCTGCCCGGGCGGACCACCTCGCTCGGGTGCGGGTCGAAGGTGACGACGACCGAGCGGACACCGTGTTCGCGGGCGCGCTCGACCACCCGGTTGATGATCAGCTGGTGTCCGCGGTGCACACCGTCGAACGAACCGATGGTGACGACGCTGCGTCCCCAGTCACCGGGGATCTCCTCCAGGCCACGCCAGCGCTGCACCCTGACCGCTCCTTGTTCCGTACGGCGCGTACCTTCTGTACGCTCAAACGCTCAAAACCCGAACCCCTATAGCGTGCCATGCGCCTGCCCCTGCTTCGGCACCGGAAGGCGGGTTGGGCGCACCGCCGGGCACGGGGCCGGGCCTACCGGTGTGCGAACGGTCACCTGCTCGTCCTCCCGGGCGTCCTCCTGCCCTGCACGGCGCCCGGTTTCGGGCCCTTCGCCGGGCCGTTCGCCCCGTTCGGCGCCGGCGGCGGCGTACTGCGGGTCGCGCCCGGCAGCCGCCAGGGCCCGCAGCCGGTCCAGCCGGGGCCCGCGCGGCGGGAGCGGCCAGCCGTCCTCGGGCCACTGCGCCAGCAGCAGCGCGAACTCCGCCCAGCGGACGGCGCAGCGCACCAGCAGCTCGTCCGCGTCCGGCAGGCCGGCCACCGCCCGGGCCAGCACCGCCCGGGCCCGGGCCGGCCGCTCGGCCGCGCAGTGCCCGGCCAGCCGCTCGACGACGGCGCCGAGCACCTCCGGGTCGCCCTCGGCGGCCAGCAGGGTGTCGAGCAGATCACACCGCAGGGCGTCCGCCGCGGCCGACGCCACCGGCACCGCCAGCACCTCCGCGAAAGGCCGGCGGACGGCCGCCGCCCGGGCCGCCAGGGCGCTGCCGAGCAGCAGCCTCAGCTCCAGCCGAACGGCCGGCTCCTCGGCCGGCCCGTGCCGCAGCCGGCGGCCCAGGTAGTCGACGGCGACCATGCCGGCCGACGCCGGCTGCGCCCGCAGCAGCCGGGCGGCCAGCTCGGCGCCCCGCCGGCCGGCCGACGGCGGACCGGCATCGGCCAGCACCCGCAGGATCTCGGCGACCTGGGCACCCGGCCGCTCCAGCCGGTCCGCGAACGCGGCGAGCACCGGCTCCGGGTCGCTCTCCAGCGCCGGGGCCAGCGCCCGCGCGGTGAGGAAGCCGTCCTCGCCGCGCCGGTAGACGGCGAGCGCCGCCGGCAGGTGGGCGGCCCTGGTCCGCCCGTCCAGGACCAGCAGGGCCAGGGCGGCACCGTGCAGGCCGGGCTCCTCCTCCCGCGCGAGCAGGGCCAGCGCGGTGAACCCCAGCAGCTCCGCACCGGCGCCGCGCGCGTACGGGGCGGCCCGCAACGCGTGGACGGCGGCGGCGACATGACGCTCGGGCCGCCGGTCGTGACTCCAGCGGTCCACCGCCCGGCAGAGCGCGGAGGGCTCCTCGGCGGCGAGCACGGTGAGCAGCGCGTCCGCCCTCGGGTGCGCGGCGTCGGCCAGCGCTTCCGTCAACTCGTCCAGGGCCAGCGCCCGGTGGGCGTACAGCAGGTCGTGGGCGAGGTCGGCGACGGTGGTGCCGGGGCGGCCGGGCAGGCCACGCGGATCGTCGAACCAGCCGCAGAGCAGCGGCAGTACACCGGCCGGGTCGGCGCGCAGTCGGCCGGCCGCGGCGGCGAGGAACGGCTGCCCGGGACCGTCGGCGGTCACCAGGCGGCGCAACAGCTCCAGTTCCTGCGCCGCGGGCAGGCCGAGACCGGTCCAGAACGCCGGGCCGAAGCGGCCCAGGCCATCGGCCGGCAGCCGCTCGAAACCCCCTGCCGCCGGGGCGACTTCGGCGATCCGGACGGCCAACTGGCCGAGCAGTGCGCGGTGTTCGCCGAGGTCCGGGCTGGCCGCCAGCCCGGCCACCAGCAGCCGGCCCGCCCACCAGCCGGGTTCGCTGCCCGACGGGCGCAGGTCCAGGGCCCGCCAGATCCGGTGCAGCCAAGGGTCCAGGGCGGGCGCGCCCCAGGTCTCCGCCAGCCGCCGCAGCGCGGCCGCCACCGGGCCGACCCGGTGCCGGGCCACCGAGCGGGCCTCCCCCGGCGGCCGCGTGTCCTCGGCCTCGCCGAGCAGCAGCCGCAGTGCCGCGTCGAGGTCCAGGTGCAGGCCCTGCAGCCAGTCGGAGAACTCGCTGTGCGCGAACCGGTAACCCGGCCCGGCCGGCACGAACAGGCCCTCCGCCAGGACGGCGGTCGCCCAGCCGCCCGCCACCGGGAACAGCTCCTCGAACACCGCCCGGCCGAGCCCGCCCTGCTCCGCCCCCAGCATCCGCCGGGCCGCCTCGTGCACCCGGCCCGCCACCGCGGCCGCCATCCGCCGCACCCGGCCGTGCGACAGCCCCGCCGGCCGACCGGCGCCCCGCCGGTGGGCCCCCGGCCGCCGGGGCCGCCCGTCGGAGGCGAGCCGCTGGGCCACCCGCAGACAGCGCAGGTCCAGCTGCGCCGCGAACAGCTCGCCCCGGCCCGGCGGCTCCCCACGCACCCCCTCGGCCCACAGCTCCCCGGCCAGCCGCACCGCCAACGGATGCCGGGCGTCCGCCGGTGCCGGCCACCCCGGCGGCAGTCCGTACCGGCGCCGCACCCGGTCCGCCGCCTCGGCCGGCAGCGGCCCGAGCCGGTGGACGGCGAGGGCCTTGCGGCAGCGACAGCCCGTGCCGTCCGGTAAGGCGCCGCCCGTACCCGCCGGCCCGTCCACGACATCACCCAGCGCATGGCGTTCCCCGGCCGCCGAGCCGGCGCCGCCCCCGTCCGGGCCGGACCGGCCACCGGCCGGCGCCACACGCTCCGCCGCTCCGCCCCAGGCAGCATCCGACGGATGGCGCTCCCCCGGAGCCTGAGCGCCGTCGCCCCCGTCCCGCACACACCGGCCACCGGCCAGGCCGCCACAACCCATCGCCCCGGCCTCGACACCACGCCATGCATACCGCTCCCCGGGGGTCGCGCCGCCGTCGCCCCCGTCCCCGTCCGGCGCCAGCCGCTCCCAGGCCTCCTCCCCGCAGGCCGTGAGCAGCCGCGCGCCGGTGGCCGTCAGCCACTCCCCGGCCGCCCGCAACCAGGCCGCGTCGAGCGGGACGGGCGCCTCCTCGGGCCCGTCCAGGATCACCAGCAGCGGCCGCCCCGCCGCCGTGCAGAGGCCGGCCACAATGTCCGGCCCGGGCACCGGCCGGCTGCCCAGCGCGGCAGCGGCCGCCGCCAGCACGCGCTCCACCGCGTCGGCGAGCGCGGCGGACTCCGCCCGCAGGTCGGCGCCGCGCAGCCAGAGGGTGGGCAGCGGATGGTCGCCGCCACCGCGGCGGACGGCGAGAGCGGCGAGTTCGGTGCTCCGGCCCGAGCCGGGCGCGCCCACCAGGGCGGTGACCGTCGCGGCCGGCTCGTCCCCGGCCAGGCCGTCCGGGCGGTCGACCCGGTCGGCGGCCAGGGCCCCGACCCGGTCCGGACCCGCGCCGGCGGACGCCACCTGGGCGGCGGCGAGCCGCAGGACACCCGCCAGGTTGAGCGCCGGCCCATAGGCCGGGACACCGGCGGCGTTGCGCGCCAGCGCCTCGGCCAGCTCCGGCGCGCGCTCCCCAGCCCCGCCGCCGTACGCGGGGACGGCGGCGAGCGCGCCCGCCTGCTCGGGCGCGTGGACGGCCGGCGCGGCGACGCCGATGACCGCGCCGCTGCGGGCGTCCAGCACGGGTGCCCCGGCGGGCACGGCCACGGCACCGCCGCCGGCCGGCGGATCGAGCAGCAGCACGCCGCCGAGCAGGTGGAAGCGGTCCGGCCCGCCGGCCGGCGGCGAGGGCACGTAGACCGCCCCGGTGGCGCCGAGGAGGCCGCAGGCAAGCGCCACCACCCGCTCGTCCTCGCCGGTCAGCGCGGGCAGCACCACGTCGCGGCCGCCGAGCACGCCGTCCGGGCGCGCGACCGGCAGCGGCGGCACCGGCAGCCCGCCGACGCCGTCGGTCCGCAGCAGGGCGAGCCCGTGCCCGGGCAGCGGCAGGACGCTCTCGGGGCCCAGGACGCGGGTCTGCCCTCCGGGGGTGTGCAGGACGATCCGGTCGAGGCCCGCGACGCTCTCGTGGGCGGTGAGGACGGTGCCCTGCGGGTCGGCGACGAACCCCAGCCCGTGCAGCCGTCCGTCCAGATCGCGGATCCGCAGCAGGTACCGCCCCGGATCGTCCGCCACCTCGTCGCCGTCCAGGATTCCCGGCATTCGCGCAGCCCTCCCCGCAGGGCCCGCCGGCCCGGGAGCGGACTCGTCGCGGCGACCTGCTCGCCGCCCGGGAGCCTGCCCGCCGTCGGCGCGCCCCGACCCCGCCCACGCCGCTCACCACCGCGGTTCACCTCGCGCGCTCCCCCGTGCGGGTGAACCTCTGCACCGGCCCGCGCATGCTCCCCACGAGTGGTTCCGGCGGGCGCGTCCCGCCGCCGTACCCGGGCAGCAGAGAGCCCCCTGCCGCCCGCGGGGGCGCCAGGGGGCTCGTGCAGCGGAACGACTCAGCCGACGAAGACCGCGACCGGCTTCGCCTGGCCGCCCTGCTCCTCCACCAGCGCGAGGAACCGGTCGTCCGGCCCGAACACCGCGATCGGCCCGTCCACCCCCAGCCCGGGCGCCTTCAGCCGGGCGCCGTGCGAGAGCAGCTTGGCCTGCTCGGCGTCGAGGTCCCAGCGCGGGAACGCCGCCGCGGCGGCCTCCCCGATCGGCAGCACCTCAAGCCCCGCACCGGAGCCGCCGGTGACCGCGGCCTCCAGCTGCTCCAGCGTCCGCGCCGACTCCACCCCGTACGGGCCGACCTTGGTCCGCCGCAGCGCGGTCAGGTGGCCGCCGACGCCGAGCCCGGCGCCGAGGTCACGGGCCAGCGCCCGGATGTAGGTGCCGGAGGAGCACTCCACCGTGACGTCCAGGTCCAGCACCGGCGTGCCGTCCTCGGCGACGGCCTCCCGGTACGCGTGCACGGTGAAGGAGTGGATCGTGGTCGGCCGGGCCGCCAGCTCGAACTCCTCGCCCTCGCGCACCCGCGCGTACGACCGCTTGCCGTCGATCTTGATCGCGCTGACCTTCGACGGCACCTGCATGATCTCGCCGGTGAGCGCGGCGATCCCGGCCTCGACGGCCTCCCGGCCCACGCCGTCCGCCGCCGTGGACGAGGTGACCTCGCCCTCCCGGTCGTCGGTGACGGTGGTCTGGCCGAGCCGGATGGTCGCCTCGTACGTCTTGGCGGTGAGCATCAGGTGCCCGAGCAGCCGGGTGGCCCGCTCCACGCCGATCACCAGCACGCCGGTGGCCATCGGGTCGAGCGTGCCGGCGTGGCCGACCTTCCGCGTCCCGGCCAGCCACCGCAGCTTGGCGACCACCCCGTGCGAGGTGATGCCCTCCGGCTTGTCGACGATGACCAGGCCGTCGGGACCGGTGCCTTTGCGCTTCATCAAGTTCTTTCTCTAAAGATGATCAACTGACGGGCCGCAGCGCGGCCCGGAACCGCTCGACCACGGCCTCCACGCCCTCCCGGGCGCTGAACCCGGCCGCGAAGGTGTGCCCGCCGCCGCCGAGCTCGGCGCAGGCGGCCGCGACGTCCACCGCGCCCTTGGAACGCGAGGAACCGCGCAGCGTGCCGTCCGGGTCCTGCTTGAGCACCAGCGCGACCTCGGCCTCGGCCGGGCGGCGGACGATGTCGATCAGGCCCTCGATCTCCTCGACGGTGACGCTGAACAGCACGAGGTCCTGGTACGGCACCCAGGTCCACACCAGGCCCAGGCCGCCGGCCGCGTCGGGCTCGTAGACGGCCCGGTCGAGCGCGGCGGCAAGCACCTTGAGGTAGCCGAAGGAGGAGGTGTCCCACAGCTGCCGGGAGATCAGGTCGTGCCGGATGCCGGTGGCCAGCAGCCGCCCGGCGAGTTCGTGGGTCGCGGGCGTGGTGGCCCGGTACTTGAAGGAGCCGGTGTCGGTGGCGACCCCGGTGTAGAGGCAGGTGGCCAGCGACTGGTCGAGCTCGACGCCGAGCCGGCGCAGCAGCTCGTCCACCAGGACGGCGGTGGCCGGGGCGGTCGGGTCGATCAGCTGGTGGGTGCCGAAGCCCGGGTTGGAGGCGTGGTGGTCGATGACCACCAGCACGGGCGCGGCGAAGGCCTTGTCGTGCAGCAGGCCGAGCCGGCTCTGGGCGGCGACGTCGAAGCAGAGCACCAGCTCGGGGGTGTCGGGCACCTCGGATGCCGGCACGATCAGCTCCTGGCCGGGCAGGAAGGCCAGCGACTCGGGCACGATCTGCGGGTCGTCGCCGAACGAGACCCGGACCTCGTGGCCGAGCCCGCGCAGCGCCAGCGCGGCCGCCAGGGCCGAGCCGAGCGCGTCGCCGTCGGGGCAGATGTGGCAGATCACGTCGATCGAGCGGGCCCGGCCGATCTCCGCCACCACCTGCTGCCAGACCAGCTCGAAGCCGGGCGCCTCGGCGCGCGGCCCCGGAAGCACCGCGAGGGCACCCTCCACCGTGGTGGTGGAGGACGCCCCCGTGGTTGTTCCCGCTGTCGAACCGGCCGTCGCCGGCTCACCCGCCATGACTACTCGTCCTCGTCGTCACGCTCGGACGCCGGGACCTTGTAGGGGTCGGCGTCGCCGGCATAGGCCGCGCCCGCCGCGGTGGTGCGCACCGCGGCGTCGATGGCCCGGGCCCGGTCGAGCAGGTCGTCGATGTTCCGGGCGTTCTCCGGCAGGGCGTCCGCGACGAAGGTCAGCGTCGGGGTGAAGCGCACCCCGATCTTGCCGACCTCGGAGCGGATCACGCCCTTGGCGCTCTCCAGCGCGGCGGCCGAGGCCTCACGCTCGGCTTCGTCACCGAAGACGGTGTAGAAGACGGTGGCCTCGCGCAGATCGCCGGTGACCCGGGTGTCGGTGATGGTCACGAACCCCAGCCGGGGGTCCTTGATCCGCCGTTCCAGGGTCTGGGCGACGACCACCTGGATGCGGTCGGCGAGCTTGCGCGCCCTTGCGGTGTCGGTCACGTTGCCTCCTCGTGCAGTGGGCCGGGTACCCGGGCGTACTGCCTGCCCGTCGGGGCCCAAGCCCCAAAGTACCGGCCCGCGCCCAGCCTTGTGGGCGCTCTCGGTCCTGATCTGTGTGAGAACGGCGACTCGCGCCGGTCCGTTCCGCAGACCTCATTCATCGTCGTCGTTGTGGTAGCGCCTCCTGGCGGAGAGCAGCTCTACCTCGGGGCGGCCGGCGACCAACCGCTCACAGCTGTCCAGGATCTCGGTGACGTACCCGGCTTCGCCGGACACCACCGCGAGGCCGATCTCGGCCCTGCGGTGCAGCTCCTGGTTCCCGGTCTCGGCAGCGCACACGCTGTACTTGCGCTGCAGTTCGGCCACGATGGGCCGCACGATCGAACGCTTCTCCTTGAGCGAGTGGACGTCGCCCAGCAGCAGGTCGAAGGTGAGTGTTCCCACGAACATGTATGACAGGTCTAGCCGACCTGGAGGCCTCGGGGACAGCCCTTGAACCGGGCTGGTACTGCCGTGTCTGACTACTCCCGGACCTTACACAGCGAGACCGGGGCCGGGGGGGGGGGGGGGCCCCCCCCCCCCCCCCCCCCCCACCCCCCCCCCCCCCCCCCCCCCTCCCCCCCCTCCCCTCCCGCTCTCCCGTGTTCCCTCCCCCCCTCCCTTTTCCCCC
>NZ_JBVJCO010000048.1:27698-37544 GCF_055588525.1 Kitasatospora sp. NPDC041988 | reverse complement strand
GGGGGGAGGTGGGGGGGTGGGGGGGGGGGGTAGGTGGGGGGCGCACGAGACAAGAGAAAGGGAGGGGGGGGGGCAGGAAAGGGACCCCCCCCCCCCCCCCCCGCCCCCGGACACCACTCGCTTACGCGCGCGGCTTCTCGCGCATCTCGTAGGTCTCGATGATGTCCTCGACCTTGATGTCGTTGAACGACCCCAGGGTCACACCGGCCTCGAAGCCCTCGCGGACCTCGGTCGCGTCGTCCTTGAAGCGGCGCAGACCCTCGATGTTGAGGCTCTCCGCCACGACCTTGCCGTCGCGGATGAGGCGGGCCTTGGCGTTGCGGCGCAGCAGGCCCTCGCGGACGATGACACCCGCGATGTTGCCGAACTTGGAGGAACGGAACACCTCGCGGATCTCCGCGGAGCCGAGGCGCACCTCCTCGTACTCGGGCTTGAGCATGCCCTTGAGGGCGTTCTCGATCTCCTCGATCGCCTGGTAGATGACCGAGTAGTACCGGACGTCCACGCCTTCCTTGTCGGCCGCGGTACGCGCACGGCCTTCGGCGCGCACGTTGAAGCCGATGATGATGGCGTCCGAACCCATCGCCAGGTTGACGTCGGACTCGGTGATCGCACCCACACCGCGGTGCAGGATGCGGAGCTCGACCTCCTCGCCCACGTCCAGCTTGACGAGGGCGTCCTCGAGGGCTTCGACCGAACCGGAGACGTCACCCTTGATGATGAGGTTGAGCTGCTCGATCTCGCCTGCGGCGATGGCCTTGTCGAGGTCCTCGAGGGACACCCGGACCCGACGCTGCGCGAAGGCGGCGTTGCGGTCGCGGGCCGAGCGCTTCTCGGCGATCTGACGGGCGGTGCGGTCCTCGTCGACGACGATGAAGCTGTCGCCGGCGCGGGGCACCGAGGTCAGACCGAGCAGCAGCACCGGACGGGACGGGCCGGCCTCGGCGAGGCTGTTGCCGTTCTCGTCCAGCATCGCGCGGACGCGGCCGTAGGCGTCGCCGACCACGATCGAGTCGCCGACGCGGAGGGTACCGCGCTGCACGAGCACGGTCGCCATGGCGCCGCGGCCCTTGTCGAGGTGGGCCTCGATGGCGATACCCTGCGCGTCCTGCTCCGGGTTGGCCCGCAGGTCCAGCGAGGCGTCCGCGGTCAGGACCACGGCCTCCAGCAGCTGGTCGATGTTGAGACCCTGGCGCGCGGAGATGTCGACGAACATGGTGTCGCCGCCGTACTCCTCGGCCACCAGGCCGAACTCGGTCAGCTGACCGCGGACCTTGGTCGGGTCGGCGCCCTCGACGTCGATCTTGTTGACGGCGACCACGATCGGCACACCCGCGGCCTTGGCGTGGTTCAACGCCTCGACCGTCTGCGGCATGACACCGTCGTTGGCCGCGACCACCAGGATCGCGATGTCGGTGGACTTGGCACCACGGGCACGCATGGCGGAGAACGCCTCGTGACCCGGGGTGTCCAGGAAGGTGATCGGGCGCTCTTCGCCGTTCACGATCGTGGCCACCTGGTAGGCACCGATGTGCTGGGTGATGCCACCGGCCTCGCCGGCCACCACGTTCGACTTGCGAATGGCGTCCAGCAGGCGGGTCTTACCGTGGTCGACGTGACCCATGACGGTGACGACCGGCGGGCGCGGGGCCAGCTGGTCCTCGTCGCCCTCGTTGGCGCCGAAGTCGATGTCGAACGACTCCAGCAGCTCGCGGTCCTCGTCGTCGCGGCTGACGATCTCCAGGATGAAGCCCATCTCGCCGGCCAGCAGCTCGAGGGTCGCGTCGGAGACCGACTGGGTCGCGGTGACCATCTCACCGAGGTTGAACATGACGGAGACGAGCGCGGCCGGGTTGGCGTTGATCTTCTCCGCGAAGTCCATCAGCGAGGCGCCGCTCGACAGGCGAACGGTCTGGCCGTTGCCGCGAGGCAGCATCACACCGCCGACGGACGGGGCCTGCATGGCCTCGTACTCCTGGCGCTTCGCCCGCTTCGACTTGCGACCACGGGCCGGACGGCCACCGGGGCCACGGCCGAAGGCACCCTGCGTGCCACCACGGGCACCCGGGCCACCGGGACGGCCGCCGAAGCCACCCGGACGCGGACCGAAGCCGCCACCGCCACCGGGGGCACCGCCACCGGGACGGGGGCCGCCGAAGCCGCCACCGGCCGGACGCGAGCCCGGACCGGCCGGACGACCGGCGAAGCCCGGACGGGCGCCACCGGCGCCACCCGGACCACCGGGACGGCCGCCGGGGCCACCGGGGCCACGGCCGCCGGGGCCCGGACGCGGGCCCGGAGCCGGACGCTGCGGCATCATGCCGGGGTTCGGACGCGGCATGCCGGACGGGGTCGGGCCGCCGGGACGCGGACCGGCCGGACGGGGCATGCCGTCGGGACGCGGGGCACCACCCGGACGGGGGGCGCCGGCACCCGGGGCACCGGGGCCACCGGCCGGACGCGGACGGTCGCCACCGGGACGCGGGGCGCCACGGTCGGCACCGGGAGCACCGGCGGGACGCGGACGGTCGCCACCGGGGCGCGGGGCGCCACGGTCGCCACCCGGACGTCCACCGGCCAGGCCCTCGGGGCGCGGGCCGCGGTCGCCACCGGGACGCGGACGGTCACCGGCGGGAGCGCCGGCACCCGGACGCGCACCCGGCGCGGCCGGACGGCGGTCACCGGGACGGGCCATGCCCGTGGCACTGCCCGAGGTGAACGGGTTGTTACCCGGACGCGGACCGGCCGGACGCGGGCCCGGACGGGCACCGCCACCGGCGGGGCCGGCCGCCGCCGGACGCGCGGCCTGGGCGGCCGGACGCTCGGTGGGCGCCTCGGCCGGAGCCGGCGAGGAGAACTCGGCCGCCGGAGCAGCCGGAGCCGCCGGAGCGGCGGGGCGGGCCGCCGGGCGCGGGCCCGGGGTCGGCGCGCCCGCGGGACGCGGGGCGGCAGCAGCAGCCGGGGCGGCGGGCGCCGATCCGGCTGCGGGCCCTGCGGGCGATACGGGACGGGGGCCCGGCGCCGCGGCAGGGCGCGGACCCGGGGTCGGGGCACCCGGCTTGGGTGCGGCCGCACCGGCGGCGGAACCACCGGCGGGCTGGGGCGCCGCGGGCTTCCGCGGGCCCGGCTTGGCAGCGGAACCACCAGCGGTGGGGGCCACTCCCAGAGCGTCAGTCAACTTGCGCACGACCGGCGCCTCGATCGTCGAGGACGCCGAACGGACGAACTCGCCGAGCTCGGTGAGCTTGGCCATGACGGCCTTGCTCTCCAAGCCAAGCTCCTTGGCGAGTTCATAAACCCGGACCTTAGCCACTTCACTCCTGTCTATGAGTCCGGGGGGTCTCGTCCGCCGGACTGTCGCTACTTCATGGGCGTACCCATCGCGTACTCATCGCGTACTCATCGAGTGCTCATCGCAATCTCGACCTACTTCCACATCGCGAGGTACCTGACTGGTGGCACGGCGCGCGGCTGCCCGCGCACTGTGCTTGTTGCGGTGGTTCTCCGCCGCGTGGAGCGGCGGCCGTAACGGGGAGGTGCCCGCCGGGCGGCCTGAGGAAGCTCAGGGCGCCGGGGTGTCGCCTGCCCGCTCCTCGATGTACCCGCGGATCCGCTCCGTGTCGAGTGTGCCCTGGAGCCGGAAGGCCCGGGGGAACGCCCGGCGGCGGACCGCGAGGTCGAGGCAGGCCGGATCGGGGTGCAGGTGCGCGCCCCGGCCCGGCAGTGCGCCACGGGGATCAGGGACGCAGACGCCCTCGACCGCCGTGACACGCAACAGCTGGTGCTTGGCCGCTCGCTTGCGGCAGCCCACGCAGGTGCGTTCCGGGCGTGCTCGGACATGCGTCCGGCCAGACGAAGGCAAGTCTACCCCTCCGAAGGGACATGGCGCCGCCCCGCCGATCCGAGGTGGAACGGCGGGGGGCCTGTGACAACGCTTATTACTGGGCGAAGCCGCTGTTAATTGTCACTGGCCCGGCCGCCGTTCTCGGGGCGACCCTCGGGCTGCCCCTCGGACTGGCCCTCGGTGTCGGGCCGGATGTCGATCCGCCAGCCGGTGAGGCGGGCGGCCAGGCGGGCGTTCTGCCCCTCCTTGCCGATCGCCAGCGACAGCTGGTAGTCGGGCACGATCACCCGTGCGGAGCGCTGGTTGAAGTCCACGATCTCCACGCTCGTCACCCGTGCGGGGGACAGTGCCGCGGCGACCATCTCGCGCGGGTCCTCCGACCAGTCGACGATGTCGATCTTCTCGCCGTGCAGCTCGCCCATCACCGCGCGCACCCGGCTGCCCATCGGGCCGATGCAGGCACCCTTGGCGTTCAGCCCGGCCCGGCGCGACCAGACCGCGATCTTGGTGCGGTGGCCGGCCTCGCGGGCGATCGCCGCGATCTCCACGCTGCCGTCCGCGATCTCCGGGACCTCCAGCGCGAAGAGCTTCTTCACCAGGCTGGGGTGGGTGCGCGAGAGCGTCACCGAAGCGCCGCGAACACCCCGGCGCACCGCCACCACGTAGCACTTGAGACGGGTGCCGTGCCGGTAGTCCTCGCCCGGGACCTGCTCCTGCGGCGGCAGGATGGCCTCCAGCTTGCCGATGTCGACCAGCACGTTCTTCGGGTCGTTGCCCTGCTGGACGACACCGGTGACGATGTCGCCCTCCTTGCCCGCGTACTCGCCGAACGTCTGGTCGTCGGCGGCGTCACGCAGGCGCTGCATCATCACCTGGATGCCGATGCTGGACGCGATCCGGCCGAAGCCGCTCGGGGTGTCGTCGAACTCCTTCGGCTCGACGCCCTCGTCCAGCTCCGCCGGGTCCTCCGTCGCCCACACGGTGACGTGGCCGGACTTGCGGTCCAGCTCGACCCGGGCGCGGCGGCGCGAGCCCTCGGTGCGGTGGTACGCGGTGAGGAGGGCCGACTCGATGGACTCGACCAGCAGGTCGAAGGGGATGTTCTTCTCGTTGACCAGCGTGCGCAGGGCACTCATGTCGATGTCCACGGCTACGCCTCCTCGTCTTTCGTCACGTTCGTGTTGCTGCGGCTCATGGTCTGAGCGGCCCCCCGGTCGGTGCGCAGAGCTTCACTCGGCACCGTCGTCCCCCTCGTCGGACGTGTCGTCCGAGGCATCGTCGGCGTCGTCGGCGAAGTCCGGGGTCTCGTCGAGGAGCTTCTCGTCCTTGCGGTTGAACTCCACCTGGACGCGCGCCCGGGCCACCTCGGTGTACTCCAGACGGCGCTCCTTGGCGCGACCGCGGCCCTTCACCGGCTGCACCTCGACCAGCGCGCCGTCCTCGTCCGCCTCCAGCACGCGGGCGACGATCTCCCCGCCGTCGACCAGGTGGATCTTGGCCAGCCGGCCCTCGGCCCGGCGCCAGTGGCGGGGCTCGCTCAGCGGACGCTCGGCGCCCGGCGAACCGACCTCCAGCACGTACGCGCCGGCGCCCATCACGTCGGACTCGTCCAGGGCCTCGCCGACCACGCGGCTGAACTCCGCGATGGCGTCCAGGTCCACGCCGCCGTCGGCGTCCACGTCGATCTGCACCTGCCGGCGGCTGCCCGCCTGGGTGACCTTCACGTCCTCCAGGTCCAGGCCCTCCCGGGCCGCCAGCGGCTCCAGCAACGCACGCAGCCGGTCGATGTGGGTGGTGCTCATCCGGGTGGACTCCTCGGCCGCGTCTGCTGTTGTCAGGAGGGGGTACCGCGCCCCCTGGCGCCGGGTACGGCGCAGACCGGGTCGCGGCAGCTCGGCCCAAAGCCTATCCGGTGAAGCCGCCAACCACCGATTCCGGACGGCGCACGGCCGCCCGCGCGACACCCACTGCGAGCAAGGTCACACCGGCCGGGCCGGATGCCGGCGGACCCAATACACCCCCACAGACGTGGGGATTCTGTAATCATTCACGCCTACGAGGGCAGGCGGGCAGGCCGTCCTCCCGTACACGCCCCGGAGTGACGACGATGCAGCCGCCCAGCCGACGGACCTTCCTGGCCCTCGGGCTGTTCCTCACCACGGGCGGCGCCCTCACCGCGTGCACCGACTCGCACGACGACAAGCACGACGCCGCCGAGGGCGAGCGGCGCCGCCCCGACCCGGACGAGCCGGTCCGGCTGCGCGCCGTCACCGCCACCGACACGCTGCTCGCCGGGTACGACGCCCTGCTGGCCGGGCCCGGTGCGGGGCAGGCCGCACAGCTCCAGCCGCTGCGCGCCGAGGTGGTCCGGCACCGGGCCGCGCTGGCGGCCGGCCTGCCGGGGGCGTCGCCGTCCGCCACCACCCCGGGTGCCGGCTCCCCTTCGGCCTCTGCCACCGGTGCCTCGGGCTCCGCCACCGGCGGGGCCGCTTCGGCGGTCACCACCACCGCCGCGCTCGCCTCGCTGGAACGGCAGACCGCGCAGGCCCGGCTCGCCGACCTCGGCGCCGCCTCGCCGCAGCTGGCCCGGCTGCTCGCCTCGGTCTCCACCTCCGGAGTGCTGCACGCGGTCGCCCTCGGCGACGCCGCCCCGCCGACCGAGCCGGCCGGCGCCTCCGCCTCCCCGTCCATGTCCCCGTCCGCGCCCCCGTCCGGTCCGGGCAGTGCGGCGACCGTCGGCCCCGACGCCATCGCGGCGTTCCAGGGCGCCCTGAGCGCCGAGCACGCCGCGATCTACGGCTACGGCGTGGTGGGCGCCCGCTTCCCCGACGACCAGCAGCGCGCCGACGCCCGCGCCGCCTACGCCGCCCACCAGACCCGGCGGGACGCCTGGCAGCGGCTGCTCGGCGGGGTCGGCGCCACCCCGAACGCGGCCGCCGCCGGGTACCAGCTGCCGTTCGCGGTCAGCGACGCCGCGGGCGCGGGCCGGCTCGCCGCCCACATCGAGAGCCGGCTCACCGCCGTCTACGCCGACCTGGTCGCCGCCGTCACCGGCACCCAGCGCACCACCGCCGCCGACGCGCTCCGTGAGTGCGCCCTGCGCGCCCGCCGCTGGGGCGCCGCCCCCACCGCCTTCCCGGGCCTTCCCGACCCCGCCACCACCCCCGCCCCCGGCGCCCCCACGCCGACCCCGACCGGCACCGGCACCGGCTGACGCCGCGGCCGCACAGGATCCGGTGCCCCGCGCCGGGCGTCGGCCCCACCGGCGTCCCGCTCCCACCCTGACCTGCGGATACCGCCCCATCCCTCCCCACTCCCTGCGTCGCTGACCTGCGGTTTCGCCGCCATGGCCGACAATGGACGGGTAGCACCACGGGGGAAGCGCCAACCGGAAGGCCAGCATGTCGGCAGCACCAGGGCAGATCACCATCCCCGAGTGGCTGACGCGAAGCGTCGGCACGGACGAGGAAGGGCTCAGCTGGCTGGCGGAGCTGCCCGGCCTGGTCGCCGCCGAGCTGGCCCACTGGGAGCTCACCCTGGAACGGGTGCTCGACCCCGGCGGCAGCCTGAGCCTGGTCGGCTACGTCCACCGCGACGACCTCAGCCCCGCCGTCCTCAAGGCCGGGCTGGTCACCCCCGAGACCGCCCAGGAGCACGCCGCGCTCGCCCACTGGGCCGGCCGCGGGGCCGTGCTGCTGCTGGCCGCCGACCCGGCCCGGGGGGTGCTGCTGCTGGAGCGGCTGCACGGCGACATCCCGCTGCGGTCGCTGGCCGAGCCGAAGGCGATGGTGGAGGCCACCAGCCTGCTGCACCGGCTCTGGGTGGAGCCGTCCGAGGGCCACCCGTTCCCCCCGCTCGCCGACCGGGTCGCCGCCACCGCCGACCGGCTGCGCCACCATCGCGAACTGCCCGGCGCCACCGAGGCGTCCACCCTGGTGGCCGAGGCCGTGGAGACCGCCGAGGGGCTGCTCGACTCCGCCACCGAGGTGTTCCTGCTGCACGGCGACTTCCACCACGGCAACGTGCTGGCCGCCGACCGCGCGCCCTGGCTGGCGATCGACCCCCGGCCGCTGACCGGCGAACGCGCCTACGACCTGGCCCGGCTGGCGCTGGACCGGGCGGACACGCTGGTCGGCTCGCCAGGCGTGCCGGCCGCCGTCCGCCGCCGTCTGCACCAGCTCTCCGACGCCCTGGAGGTGGACCGGGAGCGGCTGCGCGGCTGGACGCTGTTCCGCGCCGCCGACCTCGGCCTGCGCGCGCTGGCGGCAGGCCGCCGCGAGGACGCCGAGCTCTACCTGGAGTTCGCGGGCGCGCTCTGAGGAGCCGGCGGCTTCAGCAGCGGCAGCTGGGCGCCCATGACGGCGTAGAGGCGGTCGGTGTTGGGGAAGTGCACCGCGCGGGCGAGGTCCCGGTAGCCGAGGGAGCGGTAGAGGCGGCGGGCCGGGGTCTCGGCATCGATCGCGGACAGGATGCTGCGGCGCAGGCCGGACCGCTCACAGAGGGTCCGGATCAGGGCGGAGCCGATGCCCCGGCCCTGGTGGTCGGGCAGCACGTGCAGCTCGGTGATCGCGAAGACGTCGTCCAGCCACTCCCCGTACCCGTAGGCCTCCAGGTAGGGCTGGATCACGGTGCTCCACCAGTGCTCCCGGCGGTTGGGCATGCCGTACCCGAAGCCGACCAGCCGTCCGCCGCTGAGCGCGCCCAGCGCGATCACCCCGGGCTGCTGCGCGTGCCGCCCGACGATGTGCAGCCGGACCATGACCTCCTCGGGCGTCAGCCCGAACGCCACCGCCTGGACATCGAGCGCCTGCGGCGCCCACTCCGCAAGGTCGATGGCCTCGATCGTCACCCCGGTCAGCTGATCCATGCCCCGGACGTTACTACCGGCGACGGCCCGGTGCGGCCCTGGGACCGGAACCGGCTGCCTCCGCGGCGCACGCCTCAGAAAAGGACGCTCATGAACGCGCCGACCTCGCGGAAGCCGACCCGGCGGTAGGCCGCGCGGGCGCGCAGGTTGTAGTCGTTGACGTAGAGCGAGACCACCGGGGCGACCTCGCGCAGGGCGATGTCGAGGACGGCGGCCATGCCGGTCTCGGAGAGCCCCTGGCCGCGGTGGGCCGGGTCGACCCAGACGCCCTGGATCTGGCAGGCGCCCTCGGTGACGGCGCCGATCTCGGCCTTGAAGACCACCTGACCGTCCTCGGCGAACCGGGCGAACGAGCGCCCGGCGGCGACCAGTTCGGCGACCCGGGCCTGGTAGAGCAGGCCGCCGTCACCGGCCAGCGGGGAGACCCCGACCTCCTCGGTGAACATCGCCACGCAGGCCGGCATCAGCATCTCGACCTCGCTGCGCCCCACCCGCCGCACCAGCGGGTCGGGGGCGATCTCGGCGGACGGCACGGTGGTGGCCATCAACGGCTGGTGGCCGCGGACCTCGCGGGCCGGGCCCCAACTGCGCTCCAGCAGCGCCCACAGGGCCGCGGTGGGCTCGGCGGGGCCGACGATCGAGGAGCAGCGGCGGCCCTGGCGGCGGGCCCGTTCGGCGAAGGCCTGGACGGCCTGCGGCCCGGCGTTGACCAGGACGAGGTTGGCGCCGGCGTAACAGAGCGCGTCCAGTTCGCCGTGCTCGTCGTACCAGCCCCACATCTCGCCGCCGAGGCGCCAGGGGTCCAGTCCGACGGCCTCGACCCGGGTGGCGACGAAGGCGTTGGCGACCGGGTCGCGGTGCAGCACCTCCAGGGTGTCCGCGAGGTCGGGGGCCTCCAGGACGCGCGTGGTCACCAGGGCGCGGGCGGCCTGGAACGAGCTGGGGAGCATCACACCTCGATCGAGCATCGAGACAGCACCTCACTGAGACGACTCTGACCGCACCCTACTCCGTGGCCCCACCCGGCTACGGCCGCGGGGGGGGGGGGGGGGGGGGGGGGGGGGGGGGGGGGGGGGGGGGGGGGGGGGGGGGGGGGGGGGGGGGGGGGGGGGGGGGGGGCGGAGGGGGGGGGTAC
>NZ_JBVJCO010000048.1:0-27692 GCF_055588525.1 Kitasatospora sp. NPDC041988 | reverse complement strand
GGAAGCGGAAAGAAAGCACCGCATTGGCACGACGCTGACCCCACCCCCCTCCCTGCCCCCACCGGCCTATTCCCCCGGGGTCGCCCCACACCGCCCCCCCCCGCTTCCGGAAGACTACTGTCCGCTGGTCACTCCGCAGCGGTCACGGTCGGGGCACCCGACTCGACGCCCTCGGCCTGCATCTGCTCGGCGAGCTTGAGGGCCTCCTCGATCAGCGTCTCGACGATCTTCGACTCGGGGACGGTCTTGATGACCTCGCCCTTGACGAAGATCTGGCCCTTGCCGTTGCCGGAGGCGACGCCGAGGTCGGCCTCACGGGCCTCGCCCGGACCGTTGACGACGCAGCCCATGACGGCGACGCGCAGCGGCACCTCCATGCCCTCCAGGCCGGCGGTGACCTCCTCGGCGAGCTTGTAGACGTCGACCTGGGCGCGGCCGCAGGACGGGCAGGAGACGATCTCCAGGCCCCGCTCGCGCAGGCCGAGCGACTCCAGGATCTGGTTGCCGACCTTGATCTCCTCGGCCGGCGGGGCGGAGAGCGAGACCCGGATGGTGTCGCCGATGCCCTCGGCGAGCAGCGCGCCGAAGGCGACCGCGGACTTGATGGTGCCCTGGAACGCCGGCCCGGCCTCGGTGACGCCGAGGTGCAGCGGGTAGTCGCAGGCGGCCGCGAGCTGGCGGTAGGCGTTGATCATCACGACCGGGTCGTTGTGCTTGACCGAGATCTTGATGTCGCGGAAGTCGTGCTCCTCGAACAGCGAGCACTCCCAGAGCGCGGACTCGACCAGCGCCTCGGGGGTGGCCCGGCCGTACTTCTCCAGGAGGCGCTTGTCGAGCGAGCCGGCGTTGACGCCGATCCGGATCGGGACCCCGGCGTCCTTGGCGGCCTTGGCGATCTCGCCGACCTTGTCGTCGAAGGCCTTGATGTTGCCCGGGTTGACACGGACGGCGGCGCAGCCGGCGTCGATCGCGGCGAAGACGTACTTCGGCTGGAAGTGGATGTCCGCGATGACCGGGATCTTCGACTTCTTGGCGATGATCGGCAGCGCGTCGGCGTCGTCCTGCGACGGGCAGGCCACCCGGACGATCTGGCAGCCGGACGCGGTCAGCTCCGCGATCTGCTGCAGCGTGGCGTTGATGTCCGCGGTCACCGTGGTGGTCATGGACTGCACGGAGACGGGGGCGTCGCCGCCTACCGGCACGTTGCCGACCATGATCTGCCGGGAGAAACGGCGCTTGGCGAGCGGCTTGAGCGGCAGGGACGGAATACCGAGCGAGATCGCGGTCATGTGCGCAGGGTTCCCCGGGGTTGAGGTGAGGTCGGTCCGGCCGTTCGGGAAGGCCGGGGCCGGGCGCGCCGATGAACGCGCACCCGGCCTCCAACGGTACGGCACGGTGGTGGCCCCGGGCACACCAGCCGTACCCGCACCGTCAGCTGATCTTGACCGGGTTCACCAGGTCGGCGACCAGCACCAGCAGGGTGAAGCCGATGAAGATGCTGGCCACCACGTAGGCCAGCGGCATCAGCCGGGCGACGTCGAACGGGCCGGGGTCGGGCCGCTTGAACAGCTGTGCGAAGCGGCGGCGGACCGCCTCCCAGACCGCGCCGGCGATGTGGCCGCCGTCCAGTGGGAGCAGCGGCAGCATGTTGAACAGGAAGAGCGACAGGTTGACGCCGGCCAGCACGTTCACGGAGATCGCGATCCGCTGGCTGCCGGAGATCCCGTCGTTCGAGAAGATCTCGCCGCTGACCCGGGCGGCACCGACCATGCCGATCGGCGAGTCGACGTCGCGCGGGGCGTCGCCGACGACGGCGTTCCACAGCCCCGGAATCTTGCCGGGCAGGGCCACCAGCGACTTCACCCCGTTCTCGCCCATGTCGTACATCCGGTCGAGGGACTGCCCGAAGGTCTGCTGGACGATCGCGCGCTGCGGGGTGAAGCCGAGGAAGCCCGCCTGCACGGTCTCGCCCTTGACCGGCATGTTGTTGCCGTCGAACTTCTGCACGGAGTTGACGGCGATCGTGGGGGTGAGCGTGAGCTGCTTCCCGTCTCGCTCGACCACGATCGGCACCTCGCGGCCGGCCGACTTGCGGATGTCCGCCTGGAGCTGCTCGTAGTCACGGATCCGGTCGCCGTCGAAGGAGAGCACCTTGTCGCCCTGCTTCAGCCCCACCTGGAAGGCCGGCGTCGGCGGCGCGTCGGTGGGGCAGACGTCGGTGGGCTGCCCGGCCTTGACGATGCACTGGGAGACCGAGCCGATGGTCGGCAGCGAGGTGGGCTGACCGAAGCCCATGTTCACCGTCAGGAACAGCCCGAAGGCCAGGACCAGGTTCATGAACGGCCCGGCGAACATGACGATGACGCGCTTCCACGGCTTGCGGGTGTAGAAGAGCCGGTTCTCGTCACCCTCCTGGAGCTCCTCGTAGGAGGCCTCCCGGGCGTCCTCGATCATCGTCCGGAACGGCGAGCTGCTGCGCTTGGTGATCCGCCCGTCCTCGCCGGGCGGGAACATCCCGATCATGCGGATGTACCCGCCCAGCGGGATCGCCTTGATGCCGTACTCGGTCTCGCCCTTCTTCCGGGACCAGACCGTCGGGCCGAAGCCGACCATGTACTGCGGCACCCTGATGCCGAACAGCTTGGCCGTGGAGAGGTGGCCGAGCTCGTGCCAGGCGATCGAGATCAGCAACCCGACCGCGAAGACCAGGATGCCGACCACCGTCAAAACCGTTGCCACCACTGGCCCTCCGTCATGCCGCTCCGCTCGTCGTCTTGTCGTACCGCATCGTGCCGTAGAGCGTCGTACGGCAGGGGCGACCTACCGTACGACGGCCAGTCGTGCCGCGGTACCACGCCCGGAGCCGTCAGCCCGCCGCCAGCTCGCGGGCCCGGGCGCGGGCCCAGTCCTCCGCGTGCAGGACGTCCTCGACGGTCAGAGAAGTTCCCGACGCCGGCGCCCCGTGCTCGGCCACGACCTTGGCAACAGTGTCCACGATTCCCGTGAAGGCGAGGCGGCCGTTCAGGAACGCCTCCACACACTCCTCGTTCGCCGCGTTGAAGACGGCCGGGACGGTGCCGCCCAGCGACCCCGCCTCACGGGCCAGCTCGACCGCCGGGAAGGCCTCGTTGTCCAGCGGGAAGAACTCCCAGGTGGCCGCCTTGGTCCAGTCGCAGGCGGGCGCCGCGTCCGGGACCCGGTCCGGCCAGCCGATGCCCAGCGCGATCGGCATCCGCATGTCCGGCGGGCTGGCCTGCGCCAGCGTCGACCCGTCCGTGAACTCCACCATCGAGTGCACGACCGACTGCGGATGGACCACGACCTCGATCCGCTCGAACGGCACGTCGTAGAGCAGGTGCGCCTCGATCACCTCAAGGCCCTTGTTGACCAGGGTGGCCGAGTTGATCGTCACCACCGGGCCCATCGCCCAGGTCGGGTGCGCCAGCGCGTCCTTCGGGGTGACGCCGGCCAGCTGCTCACGCGTCCGGTTGCGGAACGGGCCGCCACTGGCGGTCACCACCAGCTTGCGGACCTCCGCCCGGGTACCGCCGGCCAGCGCCTGGAACAGCGCGGCGTGCTCCGAGTCCACCGGCACGATCTGCCCGGGCTTCGCGACCGCCTTCACCAGCGGACCACCGACGATCAGCGACTCCTTGTTGGCCAGCACCAGCACCCGGCCCGCCTCCAGCGCGGCCAGCGTCGGACGCAGGCCGATCGAACCGGTGATGCCGTTCAGCACCGAGTGGCACTCCATCGCGGCCAGCTCGGTGGCCGCGTCCGGGCCCGCCAGCACGGCGGGCAGCGCCCGGCCGGCCGCCTTCGCCGCCAGCGCCTCGCGCAGCGCCGGCTCGGCCGCCGGGTCGGCGACCGCCACCGTGTGCACGCCCAGCTCCAGGGCCTGCTCGGCGAGCAGCTCCACCCGGCCGCCGGCCGCCGACAGGGCGACCACACGGAACCGGTGCGGGTTGCGGCGCACCACGTCGATGGCCTGGGTGCCGATCGAACCGGTGGAGCCGAGGATCACCAGCTCCCGGGGAGCGGAAGGGTCCTTCACCGCGGGGGTGAAGCGCAGCTGCGGGTGGGCGAGCGAAGTCATGCGCCCATTGTGTCCTGCCCGCCGGCCTCCCCGGGACGCCCCTCCTCCACAGGACGCCGCCAGGCGCCCCGGCTACCGTCGAAGCCATGCGTACCGTCATCGCCGGAGGCCACGGACAGATCGCGCTCAAGCTGGAACGGCTGCTCGCCGAGCGCGGCGACCGGCCCGCCGGGATCATCCGCCGCCCTGAACAGGCCGAGGACCTGGTGGACGCCGGAGCCGAGCCGCTATTGCTCGACCTGGAGCACTCCACCGCCCCCGAACTCGCCCAGCTGCTCACCGGCGCCGACGCCGTGGTCTTCGCCGCCGGCGCCGGCCCGGGCAGCGGCGCCGACCGCAAGAACACCGTCGACCGCGACGCGGCCGTGCTGCTCGCCGACGCCGCCGAGCTCGCCGGCGTACGGCGCTACCTGATCATCTCCTCGATGGGCGCCGCCGCCGACGCCCACCACCCCGCCGACCCGGTCTTCGAGACCTACCTGCAGGCCAAGGGCGCCGCCGACGACGCCGTCCGGGCCCGCACCACGCTGGACTGGACGGTGCTGCGCCCCGGCCGGCTCACCGACGGACCCGGCACCGGCCTGGTCCGCCTCGCCCCGTCCGTCGGGCGCGGCGCGGTGGACCGGGCCGACGTGGCCGCCGTCCTGGCCGCGCTGCTGCACGAACCGGGCACCTCCGGGCAGACCCTGGAACTGGTCTCCGGCAACGCCACCGTCGCGGAGGCCGTCGCGGCCGCCGCCGGGCACGTCTGACCGGCCCGGCCGACGGCATGCCGAGGGGCCCGGCACCGCTTCCGCGCGGTACCGGGCCCCTCGGTGTGTCGTCCTAGAGGTCCAGGCCGGTGAGGACCAGGACCTTCTCGACGGTGTAGTCGTCCATCGCGTACTTGACGCCCTCGCGGCCGACGCCGGAGTCCTTGACGCCGCCGTACGGCATCTGGTCGGCGCGGTAGGACGGGGCGTCACCGATGATCACGCCGCCGACCTCCAGCTCCCGCTGGGCGCGGAATGCGGTCTGCAGGTCACGGGTGAAGACGCCCGCCTGCAGGCCGAAGGCCGAGTCGTTGACGGCGGCGAACGCCTCGTCGGTACCGTCCACCTTGTGCAGCGACAGGACCGGGCCGAACACCTCGGCCTTGGCCAGGATCGCGTCGGCCGGCAGGTCGGCCAGCACGGTCGGCGCGTAGGTCGCACCCTCGCGGGTACCACCGGTGAGCACCTTGGCGCCCTTGGCGACGGCGTCGTCCACCCAGGACTCCACCCGCTTGGCGGCGTTCTCGTCGACCAGCGGGCCGACATCGGTGGCGTCGTCGTTGGGGTCACCGGTGACCTGGGCGCGGACCTTGGCCACGACCTTCTCCACCAGCACGTCGTAGACGGACGCGTCGGCGATCACGCGCTGCACCGAGATGCACGACTGGCCGCCCTGGTAGTTGGCGAACATCGCGATCCGGGTGGCGGCCCAGTCCAGGTCGGCCTCGGAGGACCAGTCGGCGAGCACCACGGCCGCGGCGTTTCCGCCCAGCTCCAGAGTGGTGTGCTTGCGCGGCACCGAGTCCATGATCTGGTAGCCGACCTTGTCCGAACCGGTGAAGGAGATCACCGGCAGGCGCGGGTCCTGCACCAGGGCGGGCATCCGGTCGTTCGGCACCGGCAGGACGCTCCAGGAGCCGGCCGGCAGGTCCGTCTCGGCCAGGATCTCGCCCAGCACCATCGCCGAGAGCGGGGTGGCCGGAGCCGGCTTGAGGATGATCGGGGCGCCGACCGCGATCGCCGGGGCGACCTTGTGGGCGACCAGGTTCAGCGGGAAGTTGAACGGGGCGATGCCCAGCACCACGCCGCGCGGGAACTTGCGCACCACCGCGAAACGGCCGACGCCGCCCGGGTCGGTGTCCAGCCGCATGGTCTCGCCGTTGGTCCGGCGGGCCTCCTCGGC
Source organism: Kitasatospora sp. NPDC041988 (assembly GCF_055588525.1). Lineage (NCBI taxonomy): Bacteria > Bacillati > Actinomycetota > Actinomycetes > Kitasatosporales > Streptomycetaceae > Kitasatospora > Kitasatospora sp. NPDC041988. The sequence goes on along the minus strand of NZ_JBVJCO010000048.1, from coordinate 21,661 downwards.
CGCCCAACGGAAGACGGAGACGGCACGGCCGACCTCACCGCGGGCCCACTTGATCGGCTTGCCGTTCTCGGCAGTGATCAGCCGGGCGATCTCCTCGGTGCGCTCGGCCAGGCGCTTGGCCACGTGGTCCAGCGCGGCGGCACGCACGTGCGCGGGGGTCGCGGCGAACACCGGAAGCGCGGCCACGGCGGCGTCCAGCGCCTCCTCGACCTGGGCCTCGGTCGGCACGCTGACCTTGCCGACCAGGCGGCCGTCCCAGCTGTTGTGCACCTCGAAGTCGGCGTCGCCGCTCGCCCGGCGGCCGGCCAGCCAGAATTCGTACGTGGTGGTCACCGTGGTACCGGCCCTCTCCTCGTCATCCTCACGGCCCCACGGACGTGGAACCTGAAACCGAGGGTAGGGCGGTGGCGCACCGACCCGGATTGGCCACGGAGTAGCGTTCGCCCCCGCGCGCACTCCACAGCGTCCAGCCGGACGGGCCGGCGGGGGTGGGCCGGGGCGGGCGCGGGCCCGCCGGAGCGGGGTAGCAGGGGGCCGGGGTCGGATGGCCGGGCCGCTTCCCGCTGGAGCCGGTGTTACTCCTCGCCGGAGCGGAGCGCCAGCCAGAGCTCCATCCGCACGTCCGTGTCGTCCAGCGAACGGCCCAGCAACTCCTCGACCCGCCGCATCCGGTACCGCAGGGTGTGCCGGTGCACACCGAGATCGGCGGCGGCCGCGTCCCACTGCCCGTGTCTGGAGAGCCAGGCCCGCAGCGAGGCCACCAGGTCACCGCGCGCCGTACGGTCGTGCTCCCGCAACGGACGCAGCAGCCCCTCCGCGAACGCCGTCACCGCGTCCTCCCCGAGCAGCGGCAGCAGCGAACCCGCGCCCACCTCCTCGTGGTCCACCGACCGGCGACCGCCACGCAACGCCACCGCCAGCGCCCGCTCCGCCTGCGCGTGCGCCGTCCCCGCCTCCTCCAGCGCGGCCGGCGCCGAGACACCCAGCGACAGCCCCTCGTGCTCCTCCACCACCCCGAGACAGGCCCGGTGCACCGCACCGTTGTCCAGCGCCAGCACCATCAGCCGCGCCCCGTGCGCGCCGTCCTCCCGCGCCACCAGCAGCTTCTCGCCCACCCGGGCACCGGCCTGCTCCGCCCGGTCACCCAGCTCGCCCAGCGCCTCCGCGGCATCCACGCCCTGCCCGGCGCCCGCCACCATGACCCGGACCGTCCCCTCCGGCAGACCGCCGAACAGCCCCGCCGCCACCTGCCGGGCCGTCGCCACCTCACCCGCCAGCACCATCCGCAACAGCGCCGCGCCCATCCGCTCCTCAGCCTGCCGCAGCTCGCGCGAGCGCTCCAGGGTGAGGGTCAGCAGCGCCACCGCCGCATTCAGCACATACCGCTCGGTCGGGGTGATCCGGTCCTCGGTCCCCACCGCCAGGAAGCCCCGGGCCCGCCGGTCCGCCCCCAGCGACTGGACCACCACGTAGTCCTCGTCCGCCGTGTCTATCCCCGGCGAACGCCCCTGCAACGCCGCACTCGACGGTGCCGGGCGCCGGCGCAGCCGGTCCACCTCGGCCGCCAGCCGGCCCGCCCGGCGGGCCGCCCAGTCCGGCGCTACCACTGACAGTGCACCCGACCCGTCGTACAACGCCGCCCAACCACCCAGCCGCGCCGCCAGCCGGCGCACCACCGCCGTGGTGCCGTCCTTGCCCAGCGCCGCCCGGGTCAGCTCCTCCTGCGCCTCGAAACTGGTCGTCACCGCCTCGTACTGCTCGGCCGCCAACGCCGCCGACACCACCTTGCTGATCGCGATGAACGGCGTCGGCTCCGGCACCCGCAACAGCGGCAGCCCACGCTGCGCCGCCGCGTCCACCAGCGGCTGCGGCACCTCCGTGTGCGACAGCCCGACCCCCAGACCCAGCCCCACCACGCCCGCATCGGCCAGCCGGTGCACGTACGCCTGGAGCTGGGCAGCGGTACGGCCCAGCTTGATACCGGTGGTGAGCAGCAGCTCGCCACCCTCGAGGAACGGCGTCGGGTCGTCCAGCTCGCTGGTGTGCACCCAGCGGACCGGCCGCTCCAGATGGTCCGCACCGGCGAGGACCGTCAGATGGAGCGAGGTGTTGCGGACGACGGAGGCGAGTGTGGGAGGCATGGCACCTTCGAGGGAACGACCTGACCGCGCCGTTGCGGCCGGGCGAGGAGAGGGCAGAGGGAGCTGGGGCTTCAGTGGCTTCTGGTTCGGGGCGGGAGTCGAGGGGGAGTCTCTCCCCTCATTATGGACGCCCCGGACAACCCGCACTGCCGAATCCACCTCGAAGGCGAGCTTCAGCCCCGCAGATCCACCAGCAACGGCGGCACCTGCTCACCCGACACCGCCGTCAACGACACCACCGCGTGCCCCGCCGGCAACGCGTGCGCCAGATCCGACGGCGACCAGCGCAACCGCTCCACATCCCGGGTCGTCACCGACTCGGTCTGCGCGGTCGTCCCCGACAACGCCTTCCGCCCCAACCGCCCGGCCCGCCTGAGGGCGCCGCCCTCCGTCTGCGGGACATGGGTGACGACCTTCTCGTGGATCACGTGAGTGCCCCAGGCTTCGGAAAAGAACTTTCCATCCCACGGTGCGATGCCGGGAAAGACCATTCGGCACCCGACGGCACCGAACAACGGGGTCCGCAGCGACTCCGGCAGGTCCATGAGTGTGCGCAGCAACAGAACCGCACCGGCGTTTGCGCCGCGCATCCGTTGCAGGCCTCGCACCGTACTCGCATCGAGTGCTGCCGACGCGTCATCCACCACGAGGCCCGCGAAGAGCGAACGATCCTCGCGGGCAACCGCCGCCAGAACGAACTGACCCACCACCAGTCGAGACAGAATCCGCGCCGCCTCCGGGTGACTGCGCTCCGGCAGCTTCACCCGGACCCGTAGCGGGTGATCAAGGGCGCGCATCGCGAACGGCGGCCGACCGGAGCCGTCCGTCATGAACGCCCCCTCGAAGGCCGGCCTGTCCAGCAGTGCCAGCCGGTCCGCCAGCAGCGCGCCCGGGTCGTCCGCCCTGCCCCGTTGCAGGTCACGATGCTCAAGGTCCCGCTCGTAGGTCGCCAGTCGGCCCGCCACGCGCAAGGCCTTCACCAGCGCGTCCCTCACGTCCGCCTCACCCGAGAGCAGCCCTCGCAGCTCTCGCACACCGGGGTAGCGGCCGTAGGCAACGTGGAACGGGCCCACCACCTGCTGGAGTGCCATGCGGGCGCTCTCCGCTCGTGCGGTCAGCTCGTCCGGCAGCAGTGCATCCGCCAACCGGGCGGCAGCCTCGTCAGGATCCTGCGTGGCTCCGTAGAGGTCCAGCCCGTAGGCCGAACCCGGTTCCCCCGGCGCGATCACTACGTCGTACCAGGTGTCGGGGCCGAGATCGGCGTCCGCAGCCCCGATCGCCACCGCACACGCAGTCCCCGCCAGTGCCTGAAGACAGAGCGCCTCGACGGCAGGCCGAGCCAGCCGGGCCGTCTTGCCCGTGCCCGCCGGGCCCACCGCCAGCAGCGAGGTGCCCAGCAAGGTCGGATCGAGTGCAAACCCGGTCGTCCGGTAGGTCTGCGAGTTCTTCGGAACATCCTGCGTCGTCCCGAGCCGCACCTGCTGTACCAGCAGATCGTGATGCGCCGCCCGCCCGGGCAGCTCTCGGCTCCCCGACGGATGGCTGAACGCTGCCGCACCCCGGGCCATCACCTGGTCCACAAAAGCCGGCACGAACACGCGGTCGGCCTGGGCCGACTCCCATGCCCGCTGAATCCGCACATAGTCCACGTCCCCGACCGCTTCCCGGTCGAGCCTGCCTGCCGCCGCCTCGGCTCCGCCAATACGTTGGGCAAGCCATGGGTCCGCCACCGGTACCGCCTCCGGCGGCGTCATCGGCTTGACGGGTCCCGGCCCTTCATGGGTGATGGCTCGTGCCAGCACGGGGGCAATGTTCTGCCGCCAGCCGGAGCGGGTGAGGAATCGGCGGGCCACCTCCCGCCACCGGCCCGTCCGCCAGAAGACCGCCGCCGCACAGCTGATGGTGACCAGGTTGATCAGGACCTGCACGACATCGAACTGCTCGGGAGATGTTCCGTCAAACCAGCGAAGCAAGAACCCCGCCGCATACATCAACACAACGGTGCCGATGTAGTAGGTGGCAATGGTTGCGATCACGTTCAAGGCAGCCCGCACCAGCAGCGGACCGGTAGGCACCTTCGCCTCTTCGGCTTGCTCCGGGTCGACCTGCCGGTAGCCCTGGCGGTAGATGCCCGGGGGGGCTTCGGGGCGGGGGGCGGCGACCCAGGTGGGGAGGTCGAAGGCGGGTCGGGGGTGGGGCAGGGGTGTGGGGGGTCTGGTGGTGGTCCGCTCGCCGTGGCCGTGTGCCCCGTCCAGTTCCATGTACGGCCCCGCTCCCTCGCCCGCCCGGCCCGACCGTCGTCGGTGCCGCCATACCCATGCCGCCGTATCCGCGACACGCCCGCGCTCAATGTAGTGGAGCGGAGCCTGCGGGTAGTCGCACCACCCGCGCTGGCCGCCCCGGACAAGTCGGACGGCCCAGTGCTACCGAGTGGCGCATGCCTGGGCGGGGAGGGCGGCCGTAGCCTGCGAACACCGAGCCGAGAAGTCTGGAGAAACCCATGAGCGCCGCAACGCCGCTCCCGCAGGAGCGCCGCCTGGTCACCGCGATCCCCGGTCCGAAGTCGCAGGAGCTGCAGGCCCGCAAGCTGGGTGCGGTGGCGGCCGGCGTCGGCACCACCCTGCCGGTGTACGTGTCCCGCGCCAACGGCGGTGTGCTGGAGGACGTGGACGGCAACTCGCTGATCGACTTCGGCTCCGGCATCGCCGTGACCAATGTCGGCAACAGTGCCGAGGCCGTGGTGGCCAAGGCGACCGAGCAGTTGGCCGCCTTCACCCACACCTGTTTCATGGTGACCCCGTACGAGGGTTACGTGGCCGTGGCCGAGCAGCTCAACGAGCTGACCCCGGGTGACCACGACAAGCGCACCGCGCTGTTCAACTCGGGCGCCGAGGCGGTCGAGAACGCGGTGAAGATCGCCCGCGCCTACACCAAGCGCACCGCCGTCGTGGTGTTCGACCACGGTTACCACGGCCGCACCAACCTCACCATGGGTCTGACGGCGAAGAACATGCCGTACAAGCAGGGCTTCGGTCCGTTCGCCCCGGAGATCTACCGGGTGCCGGTGGCCTACCCGTACCGCTGGCTGACCGGTGCGGAGAACTGCGCCGCCGAGGCCGCCGCCCAGGCGATCGAGATCATCACCAAGCAAATCGGCGCCGACAACGTCGCCGCGATCATCATCGAGCCGATCCAGGGCGAGGGCGGCTTCATCGAGCCGGCCAAGGGCTTCCTGCCGGCGATCGTGGAGTTCGCGAAGGCCAATGGCATCGTGTTCGTCGCGGACGAGATCCAGACCGGCTTCTGCCGGACCGGCCAGTGGTTCGCCTGTGACGACGAGGGCATCGTCCCGGACCTGATCACCACCGCCAAGGGCATCGCCGGCGGTCTGCCGCTGGCCGCGGTGACCGGTCGCGCCGAGATCATGGACGCCGCGCACGCGGGCGGCCTGGGCGGCACCTACGGTGGCAACCCGGTGGCGTGTGCCGCCGCGCTGGGCTCCATCGAGACGATGAAGGAGCTGGACCTCAACGGCAAGGCGCAGCGGATCGGCGAGATCATGCTGGACCGCCTGCGGGCGATGCAGGAGAAGTTCGACATCATCGGCGAGGTCCGCGGCCGCGGCGCGATGATCGCGATCGAGCTGGTGAAGCCGGGCACCAAGGAGGCGAACGCGGAGGCCACCGCGGCCATCGCCAAGGCGTGCCACGCCGAGGGTCTGGTGGTGCTGACCGCCGGTACCTACGGCAACGTGCTGCGCTTCCTGCCGCCGCTGGTCATGCCGGAGCACCTGCTGAACGAGGGCCTGGACATCCTCGAGGGTGCCTTCTCGCTCCAGGGCGTCACCACCGCCTGAGCCGGCGGCGCCCCGCGGGGCGACACAGACCGCCGGAGGGATGTCCGGACAGCGCTGAACGGCCCGTGGGGACTCTCGTCCCCGCGGGCCGTTCGGCTGTCGCGGCCCGGTTCGGCCTGGTGTGCGGGGGTGTCCGAACCCTGGTCCGACCGGGGTGAAGATGCTGTGCGGAATCGCTGAAGCTACTCGGAGCGGCACGGCCGTTGACGTAGTGTCATGACAGATGGACAGCGAGCCTCAGCCATTGGCGGACCCGTCCGCGGCACCGCCCTCAGCGGCGGGTCCGCGTGTCGGCCGTGAGGACAACCAGGCCGTCCCGCAAGGGCCGGTGCACACCGAAGGCCGATCGACCGACCGTCCGACCCACACCCCCCGGGGCGCGCGGAACGGCGATCATCAGAGCCGCCCCGGAGCTCTCCCCCCTGCTCCGGGGCGGCCACTTCGCGTTTTCGGCCGGTTCGGCGCCTCGGCCGCGCTGCCGGTTCTGCTGGGCGTGGTGCTGGTGCTGGTGTCCTGGCAGGTGGCCGTCGACGGGCCGCTGCTGGGCCTGGACCGCTGGGCCCGGCACACCGTCCGGGAGACCCGGCACGAGTTGCACAGCACCCTGCTCAACCACGTCGGCAAGGCGCTCTCGGACCTGGGCAGTTCGGTTCCGGCGATCCCGGTGCTGCTGGCCGGCGGGGCGCTGGCCGGCTGGCGGGCCCGCCGGGCCGGGGCGCCGCGCCGGTGGCTGCCGGTGGTGGTGGCGGTGCTGACGGCCGGGCTGATCCCGCTGCTGGTGGTGCCGGCGAAGGCCTGGTTCGCCCGGCCGGGCCCGTTCGGGGCGCCGCTGGCGCCGGACCAGTGGGGCTGGTACCCGTCCGGGCACACGGCGACGGCGACCTTCTCGTACGGCGTGGCCGCACTGCTGCTCGCCCGGACGGCGGGTGCCGCGGCCCGGCGCCGGCTGTACGCGGCGGCCGCGCTGCTGGCGGTCGGGGTCGGCCTCGGGCTGGTGTGGAGCGACTACCACTGGCTGCTGGACGTGGTGGCCAGCTGGTGCCTGGGCGGGCTGGCGTTCTGGGCGCTCGCCCGGTGGCTTCCGCCGCGCAGGGCTTAACCCTCGGCGGGCTCGTCGTTGCGGTGGACGTGGCCGGCCTCGCCGTTGTCACGGCGCCACTCGACGACCAGTTCGTCGCGGGCGCCGAAGCGGACGAGGTGGCGGCCGACGACGTCCTCCAGGCCGGGCAGGTTCTCGGTCTCGCCCTCGACGGCGAGCAGCAGGGCATCCGGTGCGGCTTCCAGGGTGGCGGTGCCGGCGCCGAAGGTGAGGGTGCCGCGGCCGGTCTCGTCGGACCAGTGGGCTTCGATCTTGCGGCCCATGTGGGCGGCGAGCTGCTTGGCGTAGCGGGCGGGGCGGTCGGTGGCGACGCGGGCTTCGGAACGGGGCACGGGCCCTCCAGGGATCGATGGAGGGAACTTAGGGTGCCCTCACTTGGGGCTACGCTAACCCAGATACTGAGCTTTACTCAACATCTTTTCGGCACCCGTTCGGGTCCGGCCCCGCGCCCGGCCCCACGGCCCGTCCGATGGCCGGTCCACGCCGCCCTCCACCGCCCGGACCGGCCGATACCCTTGGTCGGACACCTGCCGAGGAGAGCCGCCCATGACCACCACGCCGACCGACGACGCGGCGGGCTCCTCCCCGGTCCCCGACGCGGCCGCCCGCCAGACGACCGCCGCCCAGGACACCGCTGCCCAGGACACCGCCCCGCAGGACACCGCCGCCGAACTCGCCGACGCGATGACCCGGGCGATCAAGCGGATCCGCCGCCGCACCAGCGAGCGACTGGAGCCCTACGGCATCACCCCCGGCCAGGGCCGCGCCCTGCGCACCCTCGCGCACGCGCCCGGCTGCGAGCTGCCGGACCGGGCGATGCGGCTGAGCGACCTCGCGGACCGGCTGCACATCGCCCCGCGCTCGGCCACCACCGTGGTCGACGCACTGGAGGAGGCGGGCCTGGTCGAGCGGACCCCGGACCCGGCCGACCGGCGCGCGGTGCGGATCGTGCTGACCGCGGCCGGCCACTCGGCGGTGGAGCGGATCGGACTGGTCCGGCACGAGGTGGCGCAGGAGTACTTCGGCCCGGTCAGCCCCGCCGAGCAGGACGCGCTGCTGCGGGCACTGCGTTCCGCCGAGGCCGCGTACGCGGCCGCCACGCCGCCGCGGCGGGCAGCGCCCCCGGCCGCAGCGCAGTGATCCCGATCCCGGCGATCACCAGCAGCGCCGCGCAGCCCGCCAGTGGGCTGACCTTCTCCCCGAGCAGCAGCCAGGCGGAGGACATCCCGAACACCGGCACCAGCAGGGAGTAGGGTGCCACGGCGGTGGCGTCGTAGCTGCGCAGCAGGAAGCTCCAGGCGACGAAGCCGAACAGAGTGGAGACGAGGCCGACGTACCCGATCGCGCCGAGGCCCGCCGGGGTGATCTCACGCAACGCCTTCAGGTCGGCGGCCGGCCCCTCGACGAGCAGGGAGAGCCCGAGCAGCGGCAGCGGCGGGACGGCGCTGACCCAGACCATCCAGCGCAGCGCGTCCGGTGGGGCGGCCTTGCGGGTCAGCACATTGGACAGCCCCCAGGCCAGCGCGGCAAGGATGACCAGGGCGAACGCGCCGGCCGGACCGCCGAGGCCGTGGTCGACGGCGCTCAGCCCGATTCCGGCGAAGGCGATCGCGAGGCCGGCCAGCCGCTGCCCGCCGGGCCGTTCACCCAGCAGGACGGCGGCGAACAGCGCGGTGAAGACCGCCTGGCTCTGGAGGACCAGCGAGGAGAGTCCGGCCGGCATCCCGGCGTGCATGCCGAGGAAGAGCAGCCCGAACTTGACCACCCCGAGGACGAATCCGACCGCGAGCACCCACCGCCAGGCCACCCGGGGCGGACCGACGAAGAAGACCGCCGGGACGGCGACCACCGCGAAGCGCAGCGCGCAGAAGAGCAGCGGCGGGAAGTTCGCCAGGCCGACGTGGATGAGCACGAAGTTGAGGCCCCAGACGGCGGCGACCAGGACGGCCAGGGCGATGTGACGCGGACTCATGCTGCCGCCGGTGGCGGACGGTGTTGCGGTCATGGGTCGAGGATGGCCGCCATCGACCGTGTAGCACCAGCGATGAATACTGAAGGCCACGCTTTAGCATTGCTGCATGATGGATCTGGGACGCCTTCGGGCGCTGCACGCGGTGGCCGTGCACGGTTCGGTCGGCGGGGCGGCGGCCTCGCTCGGGTTCACCCCGTCGGCGGTCTCGCAGCAGATCGCCAAGCTGGAGCGCGAGACCCGCACGGTGCTGCTGGAACGTCAGGGCCGGGGCGTGGTGCTGACCGACGCCGCGCGCGAGCTGGCCGCCACCGCGCAGGCGGTGCTGGGGCTGGTGGAACAGGCCGAGGTGCGGCTGGAGGAGCAGCGCGGCCAGGCGGTCGGACGGCTGCTGGTGGCCGCCTTCGCCACCGGCGCCCGGGGGCTGATGCCGGGTGCACTCGCCGACCTGCGCGAGCGCTGCCCGGAACTGGACGTCCGGCTGCTGGAGAGCGACCCGTACCCGGCGGCCGAACTGGTGGCCCGGGGCGAGGTGGACCTCGCGCTCGTCCAGGACTGGCCGACCGTGCCGCTGCCGGTGCAGGAGGGCCTCTCCCGACTGGACGTCGGCACCGACCCGGTGGACCTGCTGCTGCCGGCCGCCCACCCGCTGGCCGCACTGGCCGTGGTACCGGTGGGGCGGCTGAGCGGACTGCGCTGGATCAGCGTGCCACCCGGCAACATCTGCCACGACTGGCTGGTGCGGACGCTGCGGGAGGCCGGTGAGGAGCCCGATGTGTGCTACCAGGTCGGTGAGTTCGAGACGCAGATCGCGCTGATCGCGGCCGGGCTGGGCGTCGGCCTGGTACCACGGCTGGGCCGCAACGCGCTCCCGCGGGAGGTGGTCGCCCGGCCGGTCGTGCCGGAGCCCTCCCGCCGGGTGTTCGCACTCTGGCGCACCCAGGCCTCCCGGCGCCCGGCGATCACCGCGGCGCTGACCGCGATACGCGCCCGGTGGGCCGCGCTCGGCGGGTGAACGGTATGCCGGCCACGCTGCCGGTCAGCTCGCGAAGCCGATCACCAGCCACATGAAGCCCACCCCGGCCAGCGTGCAGAGCAGGGTGGTGCGCGAGGGGTGCGGGCTGTGCGCCTCGGGGAGGATGTCGGAGGTCGCCAGGTAGAGCAGGAAGCCGGCGAAGAACCCGAGGTAGAGGCCGAGCAGGCGCTCGGGGATGGTGAACAGCAGGGTGATCGCGGCGCCGGTCACCGGTGCGAGCGCGTCCGCCGCCAGCAGGGTCAGTGCCCGCCGCCGGTCGTTCCCGTACAGCCGCGTGATCGTGTACGTGTTGAAGCCGTCGGCGAAGTCGTGCGCGACCACGGCGATGGCGACCACCGTTCCGACGGTGGTGCCGGCCTGGAAGGCGGCGCCGATCGCGAAGCCGTCCATCACGCTGTGGCCGACCAGGGCCAGTGCCGCGGTCAGCCCGATGCCCGGCGCCCCGTTGCCGCCGGGCATGCGGCCGTGCGCGTGCCCGTGGGCGTGCTGGTGGCCATGAGTGTGTTCGGCGTACTCGCCCTCGTGGCCACGGTGGATGGCCACCGCCCGCTCGACGATGTGGATGGCCAGGAAGCCGGCCGCGAACATCAGCAGGGCCTGCGGCACGCCGTGGATCTCCTCGGGCGCCTGGTGCAGCGCCTCCGGCAGCAGGTCGAAGGCGACCACGCCGAGCATCAGCCCGGCCGCGAAGCCGAGCACCAGATGACGGCGGTCGCCGGTGCGCTGGGCGACGTAGCCGCCGATCAGCGTCATCAGGAACGCCCCGGCGGCGACCAGGATCGCGGTCACCGCACCTCCCCCGTACCGGGCACCGTGCCCACCCTGCCTCCCCCGTCCTGCCCGCCACCGGGCCGACCACCGACCGATGCCGGACGGCTGCGCAAGCGGCCACCGTACAGCGCCACCACCCGGCCGGGCTCCGGCAGTCCGGCACCCGCGCCCACCAGCCTCACGCGCCGTCCGGGCAGTCGCCCGCCGGGCGGGCCGTCGGGGTGAGCAGCCGGCGGCTCAATGGCGCACGGTTCAGTGGCCGTCGGTTCAATGGCCGGTTCAGTGGCCGGCGGTTCAGTGGCCGGCGGCGAGTGGGAGCCCGAGGTGGGTGCGGGTCAGTTCGCGGACACCGTCGCCGTCGACCAGGTGGATGTGCTGGTGGCCGTCCTCGGCGGTGAGGTCGAGCGCCTCGTCGGCGAACCGGCCGGTGGTCAGCCGCAGGCCGCGCTCGGCGGACTCCTCGCGGACCGCCTCCGCCAGCGTCCTGATCTCCTCCTCCCCCACCGGCTGGGCGCCGCGGGAGGCCCAGACCACCCAGCGCCCGGGCAGCGCGCTGCCGGCCGGTCCCTCGCCGGTGGCGACCAGCCCGGCCGGTCCGCGCAGCCGTACGCTCCACTGCGCCAGCCCGCCCCGGGTGAGCAGTTCGCGGACCAGCTGGGCGAACTCGTTCGCCGAGAGGTCCGGCGCGGACGGCACGGCGGGCCCCGCGACGGCGGCCGGCTCGACGCCGGCCCTGGCGTACGGGTCGGGGGTGACGGCGGCGCCGAGCTGGCGCAACCGCACCAGCGCCTCGTCCTGTTCGGCGTCGGCGTAGACGCCCTCGCCGTCGTGCTCCTCGTAGGGGGCGGCCGGCGGAAGCAGCCTGGTGCGGGCCAGGGCGTCGCGGTCGGCGTCCACGCTCACGAGGCAGAGCGGCTCCGCGCCGCCCGGCTCGCGCAGCCAGCCGTTGAGCACGACGCCGGCCAGTATCTCGTCGGTGTCGACGGCGTCGGCGGCCTGCAGGGCGCGCAGCGCCAGCCGGGCGACCAGCCGCAGGTAGTCGGTGGCCCGGTCGGCGGGCGGGCGCGGCACCGGGAGGATCTCGCCGTCCGCGCCGAGCCGGTAACCGGTCAGCGAGGGCACCAGGTCGAGCGCGGGCAGGTCGAGGTCGAGGACGGCGGTGCGGGTGAGCGGGCGGAACACCGCCCGGCAGGGGGCCGGCAGGTCCTGGGTGGCCGTCTCGGCGGCGGCCAGGGCGCGCTCCAGCAGCGACTCGACGGCAGCCGGCTCGGCGAGCCGGTAGGCCCGGCGGCACTCCTCCAGGCTGTCGTTGTACTCCCGCACCGCGCGCGCCCGGGCCTGCTCGGCCTGCTCGTGGGCCCGCCGGGACTCGTCCGCGGCCGGGCTGCCGGCCTCGGCCTGCCGGGTGCGCCACTCCCGCAGGGCGCGCTGGTGGGTGAGCCGGGCCTGGGCCAGCTCGCGCTGGTAGCCGGAGTCCAGCAGGCGCCGGGACGGGCTCTCGTCGGGGTCGGCGGCGGGTGGCCCGGCGGGCGCGTAGTCCTCCCAGCGCGGCTCGGCCTCCGCAGCCGCCGGTGCCGGGCCGTCGGCCGGGTAGGGGCGTGGCTCGTACTGGCGCAGCTGGCTCTCGAAGTCCATGGCCGAGACGGGCAGTGCGGCCCGCCGCAGCAGGTCGGCGAGCCGCTTCTGCTCGGCCTGGACGGTGAGCGTGCGGTGGTGGGTCAGCGCGGCGGCCCGGGCGTGCGCGGCGACGGCCTCGTCCCCGCCCGCGCCGGACGGGGAGGCGGACGGCGCGCCGTCCGGTGCGCCGGCAGGTGCGCCGTCGGGCGGGCCGGCCTGCGCCGGCGGGCCCGACGGACTGTCCGGTCCGTCGGGTCCGTCGGGCACGTCCACACCGAGGTCTCGGAAGACCGAGGCCAGAAAGCCGGGTTGGGGGGCCATGACCGTGCCGTCGGAGTGGCCGTCTGCTGAGAACTGCATCGGTGGTCGTTCCCCCATACTCGTCCGGCGCCTGCCCGGGCCGGCCGGCGACCCCGCTGCCCACCCCTGCCGGCCATTGTCCACCGAACGGGCGCACCGGTCAGCCAAGCCTCTCAGTTGGTCCGGGTGTTGGTCAGGTGCAGGCCGATGTAGCCGACATAGATCCGGCCACTGCCGGAGCAGTCGTCGAGGTAGTGCAGCCTCGGTGCGGTGCGCCCGCCGCCGATCCGCAGGTGCGCGCCCATGAACGCGCGCCGGGAGGCGTCCACACACTCCGGCACCGGCAGCATCCGCTCGCGCTTCCACTTGGTGTGGCTGAAGACCGTCCGGGACTCCCCGCGCACCGCCTTGCGGGGCGGGAAGCGGTGGCAGCCGGCCGGGGTCCGCTCGCACCACTGTTTGAAGTCGCCCCCGGCCTCGCCGCGCACGGCCGCCTCGGCGTACTCCTGAAGGGCGGTCAGTCCGTCCCAGGTGAGCCGGGCCCAGCCGGCTCCGGCGCACTGCAGCTCGTCCAGGGCGAGCGCGGCCTTCTGATCCCCCGTGAAGGTGAGCAGCGGAAACTCGCCCAGCCTGGCCATCAGTTCGGTGAAGGTACCGGGGGTGCCTGGGCCGCCTGGGGTGCCGGAGGTGCCGAAGCGGTGACCGGTCCGGCCGGGTGCGGCCGTGCCGCCGGGGCCGGCGCAGAGGCGGCCGGCCAGGGCGCGCACCTGGGCGGCGCCGCGGCGGCGCTCCCGGCGGAGGCTGTGCCGGGCCCGCTCCAGCTCGTCGGCCCTGGCCTGCTGCTCGGCCCGGTCCAGCCGCTCCTCGTGGGCGAGGGCTGCCAGCTCGGCCCGGGCCGCGGCGTCGTCCGGACCGGTGCCCGCGCGGGGTGCGGGCGGGGGGACCCGCAGCACGGGGACGGCGGCCAGCGAGGGGGGCAACGGCTGTTCGACGGCGAGCCGGCGGGGCTCGCGGGCCAGCAGGCCGGCCGCCCGGCGGAGGTCCTCCTCTATCCGGCGGCGGGCCAGCACCGGGTGCCGGGCTCCGTCGTGCCGGGAGGCCGGGTCGACCTCGGGCAGGTAGGTGCGCACCGCCCCGCCGTACACGGTGTGGTACTCCAGCGCGACGTTGAACTCCGTGCGGGCGCCCGGGTCCAGCACGTAGGCGGTGGCGAGACCGGGCAGCTGCCCGCAGAGCGGGCGGACGACCTCGGCGACCCACGCGTCGAGCCCGCGGTCGACCGGCACGCTGGCCACCACGGTGGGCAGCCGGCGCTCCGGGTCGCAGAGCTCGTCGATGAGGGCGTCGACGTCGCCGGCGGCCAGCACCCGCGGCGCGAGCTGGACGGCGGCCGGGCCGTCGGCGGCGTCGAGCAGCGGCAGCAGGGTGCGGGCCAACTCGGGCACCGGCACCCGGCAGGGCGTCCGCACGCCGCTGCCGCTGGTGTGCGTCTCGGCCTCCAGCCGCACCCAGGTGGGGCCCTCGGCCCCGGTCGCTATGGTCAGGGTGAGCTGGTGGGTGCCGTGCGGGGCCGGGGTGCGCAGCCGGCGGCGGTCGTAGCGGCCGGGGCCGCCGCGGAGCAGGCCGCCGTCGCGGTCGAGCAGGACCCGGCCGCCCAGCCGCAGACGCTCGGCGGGGGGCGTGGGGGGATCGGCGGCGAGGTCGGCCCCGGGGGCGGGCGTACCCGGATCGTGGTCGACGGGCTCGCGGAGCACCGGCGGGGGCTCCTCGCAGCCCTCCTGTTTCAGCCAGGCACCGAGGCGCTGGTCGGCCAGGGCGACGGCGTCGGCGTGCGGGAGCGCGGTGGTGACGGTCATCCGGTAGGGCGTCGCGGGGCCTCTCGGGCCGGGCAGATCGGCACGGGCGGGCGACGGGGAGCGGTCTGAGGTCATGCGCATACCTCCGTGGTGCGGTGGTGGGGTCTCTCGTCCTCCATCGATGGGTGGTTCGTCCGGTTCGGCCGGATCCTTGCCCAGGAAACGCCACAACCCGGAGCGGAAGTTCCAACTCCGGGTCACGTCAATACGTTCGAGTGAATCTGCTCAAGCCGCCCGACGCGGCGGGCCGTGATCTGCTGCGGGCGTGCTCAGCCGTCGTCGCGCCCGACGGCGCTGCGGCTCCACTCCGGCGCCGCCACCGGGACCGCCAGCGGGCAGCCGTCCGGGATGTCGTAGCCGGCGATGAGGACGACGGGGACGCTCCCGTGGTTGCGGCCGACGTGGACGTGGACCGGCCCCGCCTCCTCGACCAGCGAGTCCCCGGCACGGCTGACCTCCACCCGGCCGTCGTGCAGCGTCCGGGTCAGCGTCCCGGAGAGCACCACCACGTCGACCCGGCCCGGATGATAGTGCCAGCCGGTACTGGCCCCAGGGGGCAGCGTGATGGTCTGGACGACGGGCATCTCGGCTCGGCTTCCTGGTCGGCGGTGCGCCCAGGCTAGGCAGGCCCGCCGGGCCCTGAAACGGGCCGAACCCGAACTGTCCGAAAGTCTGCCCGAAACCCGTGCGCGCGGATCCGCGGTCGTGGGAGGGCTCGGAAACCCGGCTCGGAAACCCGGCGCGGGGACCGGCCTCAGACCGGCACCTCGACGTACGTCCGCCCCGCCGCCACCGCAACCGCGGTACCGCCGGTCGCCTCGGCCAGCCAGGTGTGGAACTCCGCCACGTCCGGCTCGGGCACCCCGACCTCGATCCGCACTCCGGTGGCCTCGTACGCCAGGTCGCTCACCGTGTACCCGGCCGCCCGCAGGTCGTTCTCCACCCGCCCGGCCCGGGTGTGGTCCGCCGTGACCGCGAGCAGCGCCACCGGCCGCCGCTCCAGCAGCCCGACCGCGTCCACCGCCTCCGACACCGCGTTCCCGTACGCCCGTACCAGGCCGCCGGCGCCGAGCTTGATCCCGCCGAAGTACCTGGTCACCACGGCCACCGTGTCGGTCAGCCCGCGCCGGCGCAGCACCTCCAGCATCGGCACGCCGGCCGTGCCCCCGGGCTCCCCGTCGTCGCTGGAGCGCTCGCGCCGCTGCTCCTCGCCGACCACGAAGGCGGTGCAGTTGTGCCGGGCGTCCCAGTACTGCTTGCGGATGCCCGCGATGAACGCCTGCGCCTCGTCCTCGTCGGTGACCCGGGCGAGGTGGCAGATGAAGCGGGACTTCTTGATCTCGATCTCGTGGCTGCCCGCGCGCCGGATGGTGAGGTACTGCCTGGGGGTCGGCTCCGGCGTGGCGGACATGGCGCGGCGGTTCTCCCGGGGGCGAGGGCGGCACGGAGGCCGGCGGGGCCGCCGGAGTGGCCCCCGGCGGCCCCGCCAGCCTAACCCTCGATCAGCGCCCGGCCAGCGCGTCCAGCTGTGCGCGGTCCAGGCCGGTCAGCGAGGTGACCTCGGCGAGGTCGACCGCTCCGCAGTCCAGCCCGCGCAGCACGTAGGAGCTGAGCGCCCGGGCGGTCGCCGGCTCGTCCATCACGTCGCCGCCCGCCTTGGCGACGTACGCGGCCAGCCGGGCGGCGGCGGCCTCCAGGCCCTCGCGGTAGAAGGAGTAGACGGCGACGTACCGGGTCGGGAGGTGCGCCGGGTGCATGTCCCAGCCCTGGTAGTAGGCGCGGGCCAGCGAGCGGCGCACCAGGTCGTGGTGGAGCTTCCAGGCGGCGTGCACCTGCTCGGCGGAGCCGGTCGGGATGACGTTGGTCGAGCCGTCGGAGAGCCGGACGCCGGTCCCGGCGGCGGCCACCTGCATCACCGCCTTGGCGTGGTCGGCGACCGGGTGGTCCATGCTCTGGTAGGCGGCGCTGACCCCGCACGAGGCGCTGTAGTCGAAGGTCCCGTAGTGCAGCCCGGTCGCCCGGCCCTCGGCGGCCTCGATCATCAGGGACACGGTGGCCCGGCCGTCGGGGCCGAGAATCGCCTGGGTGGTCTCGATCTGGATCTCGAAGCCGATCCGGCCGGCCGGCAGACCGGCCGAACGCTCGAAGTCCTCCAGCAGCCGGACCAGCGCGGTGACCTGCTCGGCGTACGTGACCTTGGGCAGGGTGAGCACCAGGCCCTCGGGCAGGCCGCCGTTGGCCAGCAGGGTGGCGAGGAACAGCTCCAGGGTGCGGATGCCGCGGTCGCGGACGGCCGCCTCCATGCACTTGATCCGGATGCCGATGTACGGCGGGGCGCTGCCGTCCGCCACCGCGGCGGCGACCAGCTCGGCGGCCCGGACGGCGGCCGCGTCCTCCTCGGCGTCGGGCCGCGGGCCGTAGCCGTCCTCGAAGTCGATCCGCAGGTCCTCGACCGGCTCCCGCTCCAGCTTGGCCCGGACCCGGGCGTGCACGTCGGCGAGCAGTGCGTCGTCGGCCACGCCGAGCGCGCGGGCCAGCTCGACCGGGGTGCCGGCGTGGGTGTCGAAGGCCTCCAGCGCCTGGCGGCCCCAGTCGCGGACGGTGTCGGCGCCGAAGGCGTCAGCCGGGACGTAGACGGTGTGGACCGGCTGCCGGGTGCCGGACTCGCCCGGGTAGCGGCGGGCCAGGTCGGCGTCGACCGGAGCGAGCAGCGCGTCCACGGCGGCACGCGCCTCACCGGAGAACGAGGCTCCGCCCGCCGGCCCGGTACCGTCCAGCTCGACCTGCGACATCCGCACTCCTCCGCGCCTCGCCGGTCCATGACGGACCGACGCTTCAACAGTTTGTTGAGGCGAAGGTAACCCCGCCACGGTCGGGCGTCAATGGCCGACCGAGCGATGGACGGGCAGGTCGCGGCCGGTCAGTCCCTCCCGGCGGCGGCATAGCGGTCGCGCAGCTCGGGGAAGAGCTCGGCGACGTCCTTCGGGTGCACCGAGCCGTCCGGCCGGGTGCCGGCCACGCCGTACTCCTTGGTCAGCCAGTCGGCGAGGCGCTGCGGATCGGGCTGGTGCTCGAAGGTGTCGATGTAGCTGACCAGCGCCTCGTAGCAGAGCTCCGGGTCGAGCCGGGACGGCACCGGACGGGAGGTCGTGTCCTCCTGGCGGGCGGGCTCGGCCGCCTCCTGGGGGCGGTCCGCCTGCTGCGGGTACTCGGCAGCCTGCGGGTACTCCGCCTCCTGCGGGTACTCGGCGGCCTGGGCCGGCCCGGGCTCCTGCAGGACGGCCTGCGCGGCGGGCCGCGCCGCCGACCGGGCGGCCACCGGCTGGGCGGCCGGGCCCGTCGGCTGCGGAGCGGGCTGCACGACCGACGGTGCGCCCGGCTGGGGAGTCGTCGGGCGCGGCGGCTTGAACCACGGCGAGGCCTGCCCGGGGACCCTGCCGCCGGGTGAGCCGTCGCCCTGCGGCCCGGAGGTACGGACCGGGCGCTCGGTCCAGACGTTCAGCTCCTCCCGGGGCTGCGGCGGAGCCTGCTCCTCCTCGCCCGCCGGCTCCTGGGCCGCCCGCAGCCGCACCGCGGCCAGCTTGGCGAGCATCGGCGCAGCCACCTCGGCCGGCACCGGCGCCACGGCCGGCGCAGCCGCCTCGGGCTGCGACTGCTGCTGGGGCTGGGGCTGTTCTGCCTGAGCCTGGAGCTGCTGGGGCTGCGCCGCCTGCCGGCTCGGGGACTGCTGAGCCGAGGGCTGGGGCTGCGACTGCGACAGCGGGGCCTCGGCGGCGGCCGGCGGAATCGCGGCGGCTGCCGTCCGGTCGGCCCGCAGCTCCTTGGCCTCACGGGCCTCGTCGTCCAGCCGGTCCAGCACCGCCGGGTCGAGCGGCACCCCGTACTTGGCCAGCTTCAGCGGCAGCAGCGCCTGGATCGGCGCCGAGCGGCGCCAGCCGCGCCCGTACCGGAAGCGCAGCTGCGCCCGGTAGACCAGCCGGTTCTGCTCCAGCCGGACCACCTCGTCGTAGGAGCGCAGCTCCCAGAGCTTCATCCGCCGCCAGAGCCGGAAGGTCGGCACCGGGGAGAGCAGCCAGCGCATCACCCGGACCGACTCCATGTGCCGGTCGGCCGTGATCGCGGCGATCCGGCCGACGGCGTGCCGGGAGGCCTCGACGACGACCACGAAGAGCACCGGGATGACCGCGTGCATGCCCATCCCGAGCGGGTCGCCCCACGAGGCGGCCGCGTTGAACGCGATGGTGGCGACGGTCAGCAGCCAGGCGGTCTGCCGCAGCAGCGGGAACGGGATCCGCAGCCAGGTCAGGACCAGGTCCAGCGCGAGCAGGACGACGATGCCCGCGTCCACGCCGATCGGGAAGGCGTAGGAGAAAGCGCCGAATCCTTTCTCCGACGCCAGCTCCCGCACGGCGTTGTACGACCCGGCGAAGCCGATGCCCGAGATGAGGCAGGCTCCTGCCGCGACCACCCCGAGCAGGCTCCGATGGGCCTTGGTGAGCGATGGGCGTGCCATTACGTCTATCAACCCCTGCATGTCGGCTGCGGCCGTACGCTGCCCCGGCTGCCGGTCCCCGCTTGTCGGGGCACCGGACGGCTGAGCGACCTCCGGGCTCGGCCCACCGGAGTTTACTCGTACACCTGTATCAGCGTTCCCGCAGCCCAGGGTGTCACTACCTGCCCCAGGCGCGGGCCGCAGCCGTGACCGGTCGGACCGTCAGCCGGCCCGCTCCACCGTGCCGTTGAGGTAGGCGAGCACGGCCAGCACCCGGCGATTCGCGTCGTCCGCAGGGGCCAGTGCGAGCTTGGTGAAGATGTTGGCAATGTGCTTGGCCACCGCACCGTCGCTCACCACCAGCCGGGCCGCGATCGCCGAGTTCGAGCAGCCCTCCGCCATCAGCTCCAACACCTCCCGCTCGCGCGGCGACAGCCGCTGGAGCGGGCCCGGGCGGCGCGCGGTGCTCTGCATCAGCTTGGCGATCACGTCCGGGTCCATCGCCGTCCCGCCGGCGGCCACCCGGCGGACCGCGTCGATGAACTGCTCGGCGTTGAACACCCGGTCCTTCAGCAGGTACCCGACCCCGCCCGTCCCGTCCGCCAGCAGCTCCCGCGCGTACAGCTGCTGCACGTGCTGCGACAGCACCAGGACCGGCAGGCCTGGGATCTCCCGCCGCGCCTGGAGCGCGGCCTGCAGACCCTCGTCGGTGAGCGTCGGCGGCAGCCGGACGTCCACCACGGCGACATCCGGACGGTGCGTCAGCAGGGCGTCCAGCAGGTCCGGACCGGTCTCGACCGCCGCGGCGATCGAGAAGCCGTGTGCTTCCAGCAGTCGGATCAGGCCTTCGCGAAGGAGGTAGAGGTCCTCGGCGAGGACAACTCGCACGGCAGCTCCAGGGTGATGGTGGTCGGACCGCCCGACGTGCTGTCGATGGCGAGGACACCGTCGAAGGTACCCAATCGCCGCTCGATCCCGCGCAGGCCGGTACCCCTTGCCGGGTCGGCCACGCCCACACCGTCGTCCGTCACCGTGATCCGCAGCGTCCCGGCCCGGTACAGGATGTCCACCCAGACCTGCTCCGCGCCCGAGTGCTTCGCCGCGTTGGCCAGCAGCTCACAGATACTGAAGTAGACGGCCGCCTCCACCGGCGCCGACGGGCGGTCCGGCAGGCTCACACACACCTCGGTCGGCAGCGCGCTGTCCAGCGCCAACGCCCGGACCGCATCGCCCAACCCGCGCTCGGCGAGCACCGGCGGGTGGATGCCGCGGACGAGGTCACGCAGCTCCTGCAGGGCCCGGGCCGAGGACTGCCGCGCCTCCGAGAGGAGCTCGCGCGCAGCTACCGGGTCGGTGTCCATCAGGTGCTCGATCGTGCCCAGCGTCATCCCGATCGCCACCAGTCGCGCCTGCGCGCCGTCGTGCAAGTCCCGCTCGATCCGCCGCAGTTCGGCCGCCTGATTGCCGACCGCGTCCGCCCGGGTCTCGGTCAGCTCCGCCACCCGCTTGGTCAGCTGCGCACGTGAGGCCCGGCCGTCCCGGTCCAGCACCCGGCGTGCCAACTCGAAGTACCCGCGCACCGCGAACGGCGCGAACAGCACACCGAGGGCGAGCAGTGCCAGCCCCAAGACGGCCGAGACCAGGACCGAGGAAGCTCCGAACTCCACCGGGCCGGGAGCGTGGGTGTCCAGCAGCGCCGCGACCTCGTAGCCCGCTCCGCCCAGCAGCAGGCAGGCCACCGGCGCCGCCAGCGCGAACGCCGCCACCGGGCTGACCACCAGCCAGGCGATCTCCGACCGCGTCGTCGTGTCCCGCGCCGCCCAGTGCAGCAGCTGCGCGAGCCTCGCCACGGAGTGGGAGCGGTGGTACGAGTACCCCGTCCACCAGTGCCCGCGCTCGTCCGACTCCAGCACCGGCCGGGGCACGTACTCGGCCGGCAGGCGGATCCCGTACCAACGGACGAGCTGCGCACGCGTACGGTCCGCGACCCGGCGGACGAAGAGGCCGGCGCCCACGAGGCCCGCGCAGGCGCCCGCCAGCAGGGCGATCAGATCCCCCAGGTAGTAGGACTCCAGGACCGAGATGACCGCGCCACCGGCGAACAGCGTCATCAGCAGCGGCAGGGCCACAGCCGGGACGGCACCCAGCATCAGCAGCGACAACCGGGCCAGCCCGCGGACGCCCGACACGAGCGCCGCTTCGGTCTGGGCGCGCATGCTCGCGCCGCTCGTTCGACTCGCTGTTGTCACGGATGCTCCTGAGGCCGGTCCTGATCGTCCTGATTCAGTGTTCCTGAGGCGGGCTGCAGGGGCACTGGCTGTCACACCCCATTTCCGGGGTGGACCTAGCACCACCCCGGTGGGCCCGGCGTGCGCCATAAGGCATGAGGGACGGCATAAACGCAAAGAACCCCCACCCGGGATCCGGGTGGGGGTTCTCTGTGAATGATTGTTCGGCGGCGTCCTACTCTCCCACAGGGTCCCCCCTGCAGTACCATCGGCGCTGTGAGGCTTAGCTTCCGGGT
>NZ_JBVJCO010000047.1:39699-73811 GCF_055588525.1 Kitasatospora sp. NPDC041988 | reverse complement strand
GTGTGGACGTTGCGGCGGTCAACGGGCCGTTGTCGGTGGTGGTTTCGGGTGACGAGGCGGCTGTGGAGGTGGTGCGTGAGCGGTTCGCCGGTCGTCGGACGCGTCGTCTGCGGGTGAGTCATGCGTTCCATTCGGCGCATATGGACGGGATGTTGGCGGAGTTCGGCGTGGTGGCCGGGTCGCTGACCTTCGAGGCGCCGAAGGTTCCGGTGGTGTCGAACGTGACCGGGCGCATCGCTTCGGCGGAGGAGTTGAGGGACCCGCGGTACTGGGTGCGTCAGGTTCGTGAGGCGGTCCGTTTTGCCGATGTGGTGAGGGAGTTGGTGTCCGAGGGGGTCACGACCTTCGTCGAGCTGGGCCCGGACGGCACGCTGACCGGTCTGATCGACGGCCTCCTCGACACGTCCGCCGCCACGTCCGCTGCCCCGTCCGCCGCCGGGCCCGTCACGGTGGCTGCTCTGCGCCGCGACCGCCCCGAGGCGCAGACTGCCCTCACCGCCCTCGCCCGGATCCACGTCCAGGGCCACGAGGTCGACTGGGCCGCCCTGCTGGGCGCCGACCGCCCGGCTGGCGTTGTCCTCCCCACCTACCCCTTCCAGCGCCGCCGCTACTGGCTGGAGCCGGCCGCCCGGACCACGGACGCAGCAGGCCTCGGCCTGGCCGACGCCGCCCACCCGCTGCTCGGCGCCGCCGTGCGGCTCCCGGACGGTGACGGCGCGCTGCTCACCGGAAGCCTCTCGCTCGCCACCCACCCCTGGCTCGCCGACCACGCCGTTCAGGGCACCGTCATCCTCCCCGGGACCGCGCTGCTGGAGCTGGCGATCCGCGCGGGCGACGAGGTCGGCGCGAGCGCGCTGGACGAGCTGGTGGTCGAAGCGCCGCTGCTGCTCCCGGAGCGCGGCGCCGTCCACGTCCAGGTGACGGTCGGCGACCCGGACGAGGCGGGCGCGCGGCCGGTCACCATCCACTCGCGGCCTGCACTGCGAGCGGGGCGGGGTGAATATGTAGACCGATCGGTTGATTCGCTACCTGTAGACCGGTCTGCATATTCCTTGCCTTCATCTATAGACCGGTCGGGATATTCGCAGCCCTCCTCTGCCCTGCCACAGGTAGACCGGTCGACATATTTCGGGGAGTGGGTGCGGAACGCCTCCGGCACCTTGCTGAGCACCGCGTCCCCCGCCCCAGTCATCCCGGCCACCCCAGCCACCCCAGCCACCCCGGCCACCCAGGCCGCGCCGGCCGGCGGCGACCTGCGGGCCTGGCCGCCGCCCGGCGCGACCCCGCTCGCCATCGACGAGGTGTACGAGGAGCTGGCCGCCGCCGGGCTCGCGTACGGGCCGGCCTTCCAGGGCCTGCGGGCCGCCTGGCGGGACGGCGACACCTTCTACGCCGAGGTCGCCCTGCCCGAGGAGCGGCGCGCGGAGGCCGCCCGCTTCGGCCTGCACCCGGCGCTGCTGGACGCCGCCGTCCACGTCACCGCCCACCACGGGCTGACCGACACCCCGCCCGGGGTGAGCCGGCTGCCTTTCGCCTACACAGGCGTCCGGCTGCACGCCTCGGGCGCGAGTGCGTTGCGGGTCCGGCTCCGTTACACCGAGCCCGAGGCGATGTCGGTCGAGGTGGCGGACGAGACCGGCGCGCCGGTGGCCTCGGTGGAGGCACTCCGGGTCCGCCTGGTCGCGGCGGAACAGCTGGCTCCGTCCGGCGGCGAGGACGGTGACGCGCTGTTCGTCGTGGAGTGGCCGGCGCTCGCGACGCAGGGGGATTCGGAGGGCGGAGCCTGGGAGCCGCTACGGGTCGAGGGCGGCGGGGGCGGCGGGGGCGGCGGGGGCGGCGAGGGAGGCGGGGACGTGCTGGCGGGCGTTCTGGCGCAGGTGCAGGCGTGGTTGGCGGACGAGTCGCACGAGGGCTCGCGGCTGGTCGTCCTCACCCGGGGCGCGGTCGCCGTCGGGGACGGCGAGTCGCCGGATCTCGCGGTGGCGCCGGTCTGGGGCCTGCTGCGTTCGGCGCAGTCCGAGCACCCGGGGCGGATCGTCCTGATCGACACCGACGAGGACCAGGCCTCCTCCCGGGCCCTCACGGCCGCCATGGCCACCGGCGAGCCCCAACTCGCGTTGCGGGCAGGCGCGGTGCACGTGCCGAGGCTGGCCCGGGTGACCGTGCCCGAGGTCGAGTCGGCCCGCCCGTGGGATCCGGACGGCACCGTGCTGATCACCGGCGGCACCGGTGTGCTGGGCGCGCTGCTGGCCCGCCACCTGGTGGCTGAGCGCCATGTGCGGCACCTGCTGCTCCTCTCCCGCAGCGGCCCGGACGCCCCCGGCGCCTCCGACCTGCGCGCCGAACTCACCGCGCTGGGCGCCTCCGTGACCATCGCCGCCGCCGACGCCGGCGACCGCTCCGCCCTCGCCACCGCCATCCAAGCCGTGCCGAGGGAGCACCCCCTCACCGCGGTGATCCACACCGCCGGAGTCGTCGACGACGGCGTCCTCACCGCTCTCACTCCCGAGCGCCTCGCCACCGTCTGGCGCCCGAAGGCCGACGGCGCCCGCCACCTGCACGAACTCACCCGCGGCCACGACCTGGCCGCCTTCGTCCTCTACTCCTCGATCGCCGCCACCCTCGGCGGCCCCGGCCAGGCGAGCTACTCCGCCGCCAACACCTACCTCGACGCCCTCGCCGCCCACCGCCGCGCCATCGGCCTGCCCGCCCAGTCCCTCGCCTGGGGGCAGTGGGCGGAGGTGAGTGGCGTCACCGCCCACCTCACCGAAGCCGACCGCGGCCGGGCCGCCCGGGCAGGCCTGCGCACGATCTCCGCCGAACGGGGCGCCCGACTCTTCGACGCCGCCGCGAGGGTACCCGCCGCACAGCTGGTGGCCGCGCCGCTCGACCTCGCCGTCCTGCGGGCGCAGCGCGGTGAGGTCCCGGCCCTGCTACGCGGCCTGGTGCCGGCACGGCGCCGCACCGCGCGGACGGTGTCCGCCGCCACCGACGAGGGCTTGGCGTTGCGAACGCGGCTCGCCGCACTGGCCGCGGAGGAGCGGACGGCGGCGTTGGTGGAGCTGGTCCGCACAGAGGTGGCGGCGGTTCTCGGCACCGAGCCGGCCGCCGTCCCCGCCGCCCGCCCGTTCAACGACCTGGGGTTGGACTCGCTCGCCGCCGTCGAGCTGCGCAACCGGCTGACCGCCGTCACCGGTCTGCGACTGGCTCCCACCGTCACCTTCGACCAGCCGGACCCGACCCGACTGGCCCTCCACCTCAGCGAGTTGCTCGCAAAGGCCGCGGCATCCGCGGCGGGCACAGCATCCGCAGGAGGCGCAGCGGGCACAGGAGGCACAGCGGGCACGACGGCCCCGGCCGCAGCGGCCCAGGGCGGGGCGGCCCGGAACGAGGTGGCCGGGAACGAGGCGGCCGGGAGCGAGGCGGACGACCCGCAGCACCCGCTCTCCACCCTCTACCGCCGGCTCGCCGCCCAGGGCAGCTTCGCGGAGGCGTCCGCGCTGATCGGTGTCGCCTCCCACCTGCGCGCCCGGTTCACCGTTGCCGAGCGTTCCGCACACGCCCGCAAGCCGGTGCAACTGGCCTCGGGGGAGGGGTCGTTGGCCGTGGTGGCGTTCCCCGCGCTGAGCGCGATCTCCGGGCCGCACGAGTACGCCCGGCTCGGCCACTCCTTCCAGGGTGAACGGGACGTGTTCGTCCTGCCCTCGCCCGGCTGGGCGCCCGAGGACCACCTCCCCGACAGTCTGGACACCTTCCTCACCCTGCATACCGACGCGGTGCGCGAAGTCGTCGGCGAGGAGCGGCCGTTCGTGATCGTCGGCCGCTCGATGGGCGGCTGTGTCGCGCATGCCGTCGCCGAGCGCCTGGAGCAGCAGGGCCGGTCGGTCGCCGGGCTGGCGCTCGTCGACACCTACCCGATCGACAGCGCGAGCCGGGAGGGCATGGGCGACTGGTGGCTGACCGCGATGCTGGGCGGGATGCTCGACCGGATCCAGCAGTACGACATGGTCTGGAGCGACGCGAGCCTGACCTCGATGGGCGGCTACAACACCGTCTTCGCCGGCTGGCAGCCCGGCCCGGTCGCCGCGCCGATCCTGGCGCTGCGGGCGGACACCCCGCTGCGCGGCACCGTGGTCGATCCGACGGCCGGTCAGGACTGGCGCGCGTACTGGCCGGTCCCGCACGAGGAGCAGGACATCCCGGGAGACCACTTCACCGTGTTGGAGCAGCACACTCCGACGACGGCGGACGCCGTCCGTCGGTTCATCGAGCGGATCGAGACGAAGGAAGAGGCATGAGCGAACCGGTAGTTCTGGTCACCGGAGCCGCGTCGGGCATCGGCGAGGCGACGGTCCGGCTGTTCGCGGAGCGCGGCCACCGCGTGGTGGCCGTGGACGTCGACAAGGCGGGCCTGGAGGCCCTGGCCGGCCTGGGCGGTGTGGCGACGCTGGCCGGCGACGTGTCGGTCGAGGAGACCAACGAGCAGGCGGTGACGCTCGCCCTGGAGCGGTTCGGGCGGCTGGACACGGCGGTGCTGAACGCCGGTACCGGCGGCGGCGGTCCGCTGGAGTCGCCCGGCGCGGCCGAGCGCTTCGACCGGCTCTTCGCCGTCAACGTGCGCAGCGTCGTGCTCGGCATCCGCGCCGCCGTGCCCGCCCTGCGGGCCGCCGGGGGAGGGTCGGTCATCGCGACCTCCTCCGTCTCCGGCCTGCGCGGCGACCCGGGCACCTGGGCGTACAACGCGACCAAGGCGGCGGTGATCAACCTGGTCCGCGGGACGGCCATCGACTACGCGGCCGAGGGCATCCGGATCAACGCCATCGCCCCCGGCGGCACGGTCACCGGGCTGACCGCCGCGCAGGTGGCCGACCCGGAGTTCTCCCGGTTCATCACCCGCCGCATCCCCGCCCAGCGCTGGGCCGAGGCACGCGAACAGGCCGAGGTGGTCTGGTTCCTGGCCTCACCGGCCGCTTCCTACGTGACCGGGGTGACCGTCCCGGTCGACGGCGGCCTGAGCGCCAACGGCGGGATCCTGCTCCCGCCGGCGGCGCCCGGGGCGCACTGAACACCCACCCCTCCATCCGACAGCCCACCCAACTCACCGAGGAGAGAACGAAGATGAGCATCGAGGCAAACAAGGACCTGGTCGAGCGGTACTACCACGAGCTGGTCACCGGGCAGCGGCTCGACCTGCTGGAGGAGCTGGTCGCCGAGGATGCCGCCGACGAGACCCGGGTCGGCCCGGGCGGCAGCGGTACCCGGGACGACTTCCGCGAGCACCTGCGCTGGCTCTGGGAGAACGTCAAGGACGTGAAGGCCACGGTCGAGGACCTGGTCGCCGAGGGGGACCGGGTGATCGCCTTCTGGCGGATCGAGGGCATCCACGTCGGACCGGTCTTCGGCGTCCCGGCCACCGGGCGGTCCTTCGTCGGCCACAGCATCAGCTGGCTGACCATCCGGGACAACAAGGTGGTCCGCTACAACGTGCTGCCGGACCGCCTGGGCATCGTCCAGCAGCTGGCCCCGGCCGTCGTCTGACCCCAGGCCGTTCCGGCTCAGGGCCCGCTCAGGGCCCGGCCGGCGCGCTGCCGGCCGTGCCCCGTCCCGTACAGGAGACCACGCATGACCACCGAACAGCCCGCACCCGCCGACCTCCCGCCCGCTGACCACTCGCCCACCGAACAGCCCGCACCCGCCGACCTCCCGCCCGCTGACCACTCGCCCACCGAACAGCCCGCACCCGCCGACCTCCCGCCGGCCGCCCTCCTTCCCGCCGACGCCGAGCAGCTCCGCCAGCTGCTCGCGCGCTTCTCGCACGCCTTCGACAACGCCGACGACGAGGCGCTCGGCGAGGTGTTCGCAGCCGACGGCGTGATCGAACTCGCCCGCAGCGGCGCGGTGTTCGCGGGCCTGGAGAAGATCCGGGTGTTCGCCCGCGACCTCGGCCCGGAGCCGCCCAACCACCAGACCCTGGACAGCGTCCTTACTCCCCAGCCGGACGGCACCGTCCGCGGCCGCAGCCGCTACCTGGCGATCCTCCCGGACGGCCGCGTCCACAACGGCGACTACTTCGACACCTACGTCCGCACCGAGACCGGCTGGCGCATCGCCCACCGCCGCTCCGTCCCCCGCTACCCGCTGCCCGGGTGACCGGGTGACCGGGGCTGACGCCCTGCGCCGGAACTCCGCCCGGGTGCCGAGGAGCAGCGCTTCCCCCGGTGCTGTCCGAGCTTCCGAGTGGGCGGGACGGCGGGCCGATACGTCTACCCGGTGGTACTCGGCCGGAAGGGCGTCGCGGGCGGGAGCGTCGCAGGGGGAAGGGTGATCACCGGCCCCAGCGTGGCGCAGCCCCCGTAGTAGGCCACTTGACCGGGCGGGCAGCTGGTGGGCCGGGTCGGTAGGACGGGCTCCGGCCGCGGCGGGATCGTCCAGCCGGCGGCGGGATCCGCCGGTGCGGCCTTGGTGGTCGCGGGCGGAGCCGGCTTCGCCGTGATCGACTTGGGGGCGACTGGTGCCGGGGTTGTCGTCTTGGGGTGGGCGGGTGAGACCGGGCTCGGGGCGGCGGAGGTCCGGGTGAGCGGCGCCGGCTCTTCGGCCGCCGGCGTCGGTGCGGCGGACGCCGGGCCGGCCGCGGACGGTGCCGCGGGCTCGGACGGTATCGCGAGTTCGGGCGGTGCCGTCGGCTCGGAAGGTGCGGGGCTCGCCGGTTCGGGCGCGCTGGGAGAGGTGCTCGGTGAGGCGGTGGAGCCGGTCCCGGGGCCGACGGCCGCGCTCCCGTGCGAGCCCGCGAGGATCAGCGTGCCGATGCCGGCCAGGCTCAGGAGGCAGAGCCCGGCACCCGCGCGGACGGTGAGCCTGCGGCGGCGCGCCGCGAGTGCGTTCGGCTGCTGGCCGCCGCCGTCCGGAGTCGTGCCGGAGCGCTCGTCGGTGGAGTCCCAACCGTCCTGCGGCTCCCGCGACTCCGTCGGGTCCTTGGTGCCCTGTGCCGTGTCCTGTGCCGTGTCCTGTGCCGTGTCCTGACCGTCCTGACCGTCCTGACCGTCCTGCACCCGAGCCCGCCTTGTGTGATCTTCCGTTTGGGACAGGGCGGGATGCTAGCACCGGTCGGCCCCCGAAGATCGCCGGAGCCCGTCTGCTCCGGTGGCCCCAGTGCCGCTCGGTGCCCCCCGGACCCGTCGGCGGGCCCCTAACCGGTGGGCTAGGGGTTGGCTAGGGGTCCGCGGCCGACAGGCGGCCGATAGCTTCTCGGCATTCCCCGGCACGTTCCCCGCAACACGTTCCCCCGGCACGTCCCCCAGCTCAACCCCCCTCCCTCCCCAACACCCTCCCACCGCAACGGAGTCTTCAGCATGCCCAGAACCGGGCCCCGGCCCCTCCCGCTGCTCGCCGCCCTCTCCGCGGGGGCGCTGCTCCTCGCCGGTTGCGGCTCCGGCGGGTCGGGGTCCGCGCAGGACGGCGCGGCGGACCAGCCCGTCCAGGGCGGCTCGCTCACCTACGCCACCGACGTGGAGCCGATCTCCTTCGACATCCACGTCAGCCAGCAGGACGTCACCGGCGCCATCCAGCGCAACGTCTTCGACTCCCTCGTCCACCAGGACGCCAACGGCGAGTTCCAGCCCTGGCTGGCCGCCACCTGGGAGATCGCGCCCGACCTGAAGGGCTACACCTTCCACCTGCGCGACGGCGTCAAGTTCACCGACGGCACCCCGTTCGACGCGGAGGCGGTCAAGGCCAACTTCGACCGGATCGTCAACAAGGAGACCAAGTCCCAGTACGCGGCCAGCCTGCTCGGCCCCTACACCGGTACCGAGGTCGTCGACGCGCGGACCGTGAAGGTGTCGTTCGCCGAGCCCTTCGCCCCCTTCCTGCAGGCCGCCAGCACCCCGTACCTGGGCTTCTACTCGCCGAAGGCGATCAAGGAGAACGGCGCCAAGCTGGGGGCCGGCGGGCCGGCCGACGTCGGCACCGGGCCGTTCGTCTTCTCCGGCTACACCAAGGGCCAGAATGCGGTCTTCACCCGCAACCCGGACTACAACTGGGCCCCGGCCGACGCCGGCCACCAGGGCCCGGCCTACCTGGAGAAGCTCACCATCCGCTTCCTCACCGAGGACTCCGTCCGGGTCGGCGCCCTCAACAGCGGCCAGGTCCAGGTGGCCGACCCGATCCCGCCCACCTCGGTGAAGACCGTCCAGGCCGACGCCCAGCTGCGGACCGTCTCCACCGACGCGCCCGGCGCCAACTACTCGCTGGTCCTCAACACCAGCAAGGCGCCGCTCGACGACCCGGCGGTCCGCAAGGCCGTCCAGCGCGGCATCGACCTCGACACCGACATCAAGAGCGTCTACTTCGGCGTCTACAAGCGCGCGTGGAGCCCGGTCTCGCCGACCACCCCCTTCTACGACAAGTCGCTGGAGAACGCCTGGCCCTACGACCGGGCCGCCGCCGACAAGGCACTGGACGCGGCGGGCTGGACCGCCCGCGACGGCGAGGGCTACCGCACCAAGGACGGCAAGCGGCTCACCCTCGAATGGCCGTTGCCGCCCGCCGAGTTCGTCCGCGAGCAGCGCGAGACCCTCGGCCAGGCGATCCAGGCCGACCTCAAGAAGATCGGCATCGAGATCACCCGCCCCCGTCTGGACATCGGCACCTACATCGCCAACGTCTACGGCGGGAAGGAGCACATCGCCGACTACAGCTGGGCCCGGTTCGACCCGGATGTGCTGCGGCTCTACTTCAACAGCGCCAGCCAGCCCGCCAAGGGGGGCCAGAACGCCACCTTCTTCCAGGACGCCCAGCTCGACGAGTGGACCAACACCGGCAAGGGCACCTTCGACAAGACCGTCCGTCAGGACGTCTACGGCAAGACCCAGCGGCGCGCCGTCGACCTCGGCCTGATCGTGCCGCTGTACGTGCGCAACTCGGTGGTCGGCACCTCCGCCAAGGTCCACGGCCTCAAGGCCGACCCCAACACCTGGCTGGTCTTCCACGACGCCTGGCTCGGCAAGTGACATGACCTTCCGTACGCTGCTGCGCGGGGCGCTCAGACGACTGCTCGGCGCCCTCGCGGTGCTGCTCGGCGCCGCCACGGTCGCCTTCGCCGCCCTCCAGCTGATCCCCGGCGATCCGGTCACCGTGATGCTGGGCCCGGGGACGGCCGCCACCCCCGAGGTGCGGGCGGAGATCCGGGCCCACTACGGGCTCGACCAGCCGGTGGCCGTCCAGTACCTGCGCTACCTCGGCCACCTGCTCACCGGGGACCTCGGCGAGTCGTACCAGCTCCGACGCCCGGTCGCCGACCTGATCGGCGACCAGCTCGGGCCGACCTTCCGACTCGCCCTGGCCGCCCTGCTGCTGGCCGTCGTCCTCGCGGTGCTCGCCGCGGTGGCGACGGCCGGCCGCCGGCCCGGACTGCGGGCCGTCAGCTCGCTGGCCGAGCTGCTGGCCGTCTCCAGCCCCTCGTACTGGATCGGCATCCTGCTGCTCACCACCTTCTCCTTCCGACTGAGGGTCTTCCCGGTCGCCGGGGACCAGGGCTTCGCCGCCCTGGTGCTGCCCGCCGTCACCCTCGCCCTCCCGCTCACCGGCGTCCTCGCCCAGGTGCTGCGGGAGGGCCTGGAGACCGCGCTCGGCAAGCCGTTCACGCTCACCGCCCGCTCCCGCGGGCTCGGCCCGGCCGCGGTGGTGCTGCGCCACGCGCTGCGGCACGCGGCCGTCCCGGCGGTCACCCTGACCGGCTGGCTGACCGGCTCGCTGCTGGGCGGCGCCGTGCTGGTGGAGACGGTCTTCGGCCGGCCCGGGATCGGCGCGCTCAGCCTCCAGGGCACCACCAACAAGGACATGCCGCTGGTGATCGGACTGGTGCTGCTCTCGGCCGTGGTCTTCGTGCTGATCTCGGCCCTGGTCGACCTGCTCTACCTCGTCATCGACCCACGCCTGAGGACCGGGTGACTCCATGGCCCTGACCCCCGCCGCGCCCGCCCCCGCAGCCCAGCCCGTCACCGCGGCCCAGCTCTCCGCGCCGCCGGTCGTCCGCCGCCCCACCCCGGCCCGCGTCGTCTCCTGGTCGGCGTACGCGCTGCTGGCCCTGCTGGTGCTCGCCGCGCTCGCCCCCGGGCTGCTCGCTCACGCCTCGCCGGTGGAAACCCACCCGGTGGACGCGCTCACCGGGCCGAGCGGCGCCCACTGGTTCGGCACCGACCAGCTCGGCCGCGACCTGTACGCCCGGGTCGTCCACGGCGCCCGGCCCTCGCTGCTGCTCGGCGCCGGCGCCACCGTGCTCTCGGTGGCCGGCGGCACCGTGCTCGGCCTCGCCGCCGCGCTCGGCGGCCGGCTCGCCGACCAGGGCCTGATGCGGCTCGCCGACGTCCTGCTGGCACTGCCGCCGATCCTGCTCGCCCTGCTCGCCGTCACCGTCCTCGGCTCCGGCTCGCTCAACGTGATGATCGCCATCGCCGTCGCCTTCGCCCCCGGCTACGCCCGGATCGTCCGTGCCGAGACCCTGGTCGTCCGCCGCTCCGGCTACGTCGAGGCCGCCGTCGGCCTCGGGCTGCCGCGGCCCCTGCTGGTGCTGAGGCACGTGCTGCCCAACGCCGTCGGGCCGATGCTGGTGCTCGCCACCGTCGGCTTCGGCTCCTCGCTGATCGCCGCCTCCGGTCTCAGCTTCCTCGGTCTCGGCCCGCAGCCGCCCTCGCCCGAGTGGGGCGCGATGCTCTACCAGGGCCGAAGCTTCCTGCAGACCGCCTGGTGGGTCGGCGTCTTCCCGGGCGCCGCCATCACCCTGGCCGCCCTCGTCGTCAACGTCATCGGCCGCCGCGTGCAGAGCCGCTTCACCCGGAGGACCGACGCATGACGCTGCTCACCGTCGACGGCCTGAACGTCGGCTTCGGCCCGGTCCGCGCCGTCCGGGACGTCTCCTTCCGGCTCGACCGCGGCGAGTGCCTGGCCGTGGTCGGGGAGTCCGGCTCCGGCAAGAGCGTCACCGCCCGCACCCTGGTCGGCCTCGCCGGCACCGGCGCCACCGTCACCGCCCGCGGGCTGACGTACGACGGGCAGGACCTCACCGCCCTGACCGAAGCAGAATGGCGCGGCGTCCGCGGCCGCCGGATCGGCCTCGTCCTCCAGGACGCGCTGGTCTCGCTCGACCCGCTGCGCACGGTGGGCGCCGAGGTCGCCGAACCGCTGCGGATCCACCGCATGGCCGGCCGGGAGGCGACCGGGACCCGGGTGCTCTCCCTGCTGGAGCGCGTCGGCGTTCCCGAGCCCGGGCGCCGGGCCGGCCAGTACCCGCACCAGCTCTCCGGCGGCCTGCGCCAGCGTGCCCTGATCGCCTCCGCGCTCGCCGCGGAACCGGACCTGCTGATCGCCGACGAGCCCACCACCGCGCTCGATGTCAGCGTCCAGGCCCAGGTGCTCGACCTGCTCGACGGGCTCCGCCGCCAGGGCACCGCGCTGCTGCTGATCAGCCACGACCTGTCGGTGGTCGCCCGGCTCGCCGACCGGGTCGCGGTGATGTTCGGCGGCCGGATCGTCGAGACCGGGCCCACCGAGCGGCTGCTCGCCGCGCCCCGGCACCCGTACACCCGGGCGCTGCTGGACGCGGTGCCCGGCGCCCGGACGCGGGGGAGCCGGCTCTCGGCCGCCGCCCCACCCGCCGACCGGGCCGCCCCGGGGCCGGACGGCTGCCCGTACGCGGGCCGCTGCGCCGCCGCCGACCGGACCTGCCGGGACGTGCTGCCGCCGGTCGACGGGCACGGGGCACGCTGCTGGTACCCGGAGGCGGTGACCGCCTCCCGGCCCACGGCGGCCGTGACCGCCTCCCGGCCCACGGCGGCTGTGGTCGTCTCGGCGGCCGAGGCTCCGGCCGGCGGGCCGCTGATCGAGGTGGACGGGATCACCAAGGCCTTCGCCGGGCGCACCGTCGTCCACGAGGTCTCCTTCCGTATCGCCGCCGGCGAGACGCTCGGCCTGGTCGGCGAGTCCGGCTCCGGGAAGACCACCGCCGCCCGGATCGTCCTCGGCCTGGAGCGGCCCGACTCCGGCACCGTCCGGCTCGACGGCCGCCCGTGGAGCGACCTGCCCGAACGAGGCCGGCGCGCCCACCGGCTCCGGATCCAGGCCGTCCAGCAGGACCCGCTCGGCTCCTTCGACCCCCGCTTCACCGTCGAACGCGTCGTCGCCGAGGCCGTCGCCCGTGCCGGCGTCCCACGCGGGCACGAGCGCCGCGCCCGCGTCACCGCACTGCTCGACCAGGTCGGCCTGCCCGCGGCCCTGCTCCGGCGCCGCCCGACCGAACTCTCCGGCGGCCAGCGCCAGCGCGTCGCCATCGCCCGCGCCCTGGCTCCCGCCCCCGCCGTCCTGGTCTGCGACGAACCCGTCTCCGCACTCGACCTCTCCATCCAGGCCCAGATCCTCGACCTGCTCGCCGAGCTGCGCCGCGACCTCGGCCTCGCCCTGCTCTTCATCTCCCACGACCTCGGCGTCGTCCAGCACCTCGCCGACCGGGTCGCCGTCATGAAGGACGGCCACCTGGTCGAGACCGGCGACGTCGACCAGGTCTTCGACCGGCCCGCCGCCGGGTACACCCGCCAACTCCTCGCCGCCGCGGCCCCCGTGGAGGCCCGGCCGTGAACGGCACGTTGTTCGCCGTCAGCGACCTGCACATCGGCTACCCGCAGAACCGCCGCGTCGTCGAACAGCTCCGCCCCGAGACGGACGCCGACTGGCTGATCGTCGCCGGCGACGTCGCCGAACGCTTCGAGGACATCCAGTGGGCCCTGCGCACCCTGCGCGAGCGCTTCGCCCAGGTCGTCTGGGCCCCCGGCAACCACGAACTCTGGACCCCGCCCGACGACCCGGTCCAGCTCCGCGGCGAGCACCGCTACCGCGCCCTGGTGCAACTCTGCCGCGCTCTCGGCGTCCTGACCCCGGAGGACCCGTACCCCGTCTGGCACGGCGACGGAGGCCCGGTCACCGTCGCCCCGCTCCTCCTGCTGTACGACTACACCTTCCGCCCGCGCGGCACAGCCACCAAGGCCGAGGCCCTGGCCGCCGCCCACGCCGCCGGCGTGGTCTGCACCGACGAACTCCTGCTGCACCCCGACCCGTACCCCGACCGGGAGAGCTGGTGCCGCGCCCGCCTCGCCGCCACCGAAGCGCGCCTCGCCGAGCGTGATCCCGCGCTGCCCACCGTCCTGGTCAACCACTTCCCGCTGTGCCGCGACCCCACGTACCTCCTCCGCCACCCCGAGTTCGCCCTCTGGTGCGGCACCGAACGGACCGCCGACTGGCACCTGCGCCACAACGCCACCGTCGTCGTCCACGGCCACCTCCACATCCCCCGCACCACCCGCACCGACGGCGTCCGCTTCGAGGAGGTCTCCCTCGGCTACCCCCGGGAGTGGTCCCCGCGCGGCGGCCCCACCCCGCTGCGCCGGGTGTTTCCCTGACGGGGCGTCTCGCTCCCGGTCTCGGTGGCAGGTGCCGCTCACCAGGCTGTCGGTGCCCACAACTACGGTGACGGCCATGACCGATGCCAGTTTCCGGACCAGCGCGCCCGACCGCAGGGTCAACGGCTGGGGCGAGTACACCATCACCGTCCTGCGGCCCCCTTTCCCCGCCTCCACCGGCCCCAGCACCCTCGCCACGATCGCGGCGCTGCCTCCTCACGACCTGGCGAAGGCCCGCCGGTTCGCCGGAGCCTTCGGTACCGTCGACAGCATCCTCGAAGAGCTCCCCCTCACCGACTCCGTGGCCTCCTCCCCGCACACGCGGGCCGACCTGGACATCATCCGCGTCGGTTGCTGGGGCAACGTCATCGCCGTCTCCGATCCCGCTCTGGCCGACAACGGAAACACGTGGCCCCTGCTGACGGAGACGGACGCCCTGCACCGGCGCTACCCCGATGCCCGGATCGTCGGATCGGTCGGCGTCGACATGGGAGAGAACCACTCCGAGGACACCATCCACCTGCCCGAGGGGCTGGTGCTGCACTCCGAAGGCTGGGACAGCACGCGATGGGACCTGACCGGCGACCCCCACGCCGTCCTGCGTGCCCTCGGCGTCACGCCCGCCTCGCTGGCCGGGCATGACGCCGAACCGGACGAGGAGGATCCGGCCTTCACCAACTGGCAGGCGTTCGGACGCCTCGCGCTCGGGCCCTACGACCCGTGGGGGTTCGAATCCCTCCGGATGTCCGCCTTCCGCGTCCGCCACACCGAGGGTTACACGAGCCTGATGGAAGAGATCTGGCGCTTCGAGGACTGAAGCAGCCGGACGTGGGGCGGTGGGCTGGCGCGCGGGTCGGCCCGTCCCTGCCGGCGTCCCGTGCCGCCGTGGCGGGCACGACGTCGGCGGGTCAGCCGTTGTGCCGCGCCTGAAGGTCGTCGAGGGTCTCCTGGAAGCTGCGGATCAGCGCGGCGAGGCCGGTCTCGAAGGCCCGCTCGCGGAAGTCGGGCGGGGCGTTCCGCAGCGGTTCGAGCCCGGGCGGGAGCGCCTCGGTCGTCCAGGCCGCATCGTGCGGGCGGTCGAGGTGGAGCGCGGAGCCGATCAGGAGGTACTCGACGGACTGGACGACCGAGAGCACGTGCTCCTCGGGCCAGCCGGCTCCCCGCAGCATGGCGAACGCGCAGGCGTAGGCCTGCAGGGCTGCGAGGGACCGGGTCGGCCGGGAGGCGAGCAGCGGCACCATGTTCGGGTGGCGGGCGAGGGCGGCGCGGTAGGAGCGGGCCCAGGCGTCCAGGGCGGCGGTCCATGGCCGGAGGGTCGGGTCGAGCTCCATCTCGGCGACGATGAGGTCGCTGATTCCGGCGATGATCTCGTCGCGGCTGGAGACGTAGTTGTAGAGCGAGGGCCCCTTGACGCCCAGCCGGGCGGCGATGCGGGTGGTCGAGAGCGCGGCGGCGCCCTCCTCGTCGACCAGTGCGAGAGCGGCCTGCATGATTCCGTCCCGGGTCAGCAGTGGCCGTGACGGCCTGCCCATCTGTTGGTCCTCTCGTCCGCTGGTGGTTACCCCCGGGTATTGGCCCTCGCCGTGGACTAGTGTACGTTCTCGCCCAGGAAAACTACTGGTTCTAGTTTTAGGGGTGTCCGTGGATGGCGCCTGGCGTCTCCCCTGTGGCGCCAGGCCACGGTTTCGGAGGGTGACTCGCCCTCGTGGCCCGGGCCGACGGCGGAATTCGGCCGCATTCCACGCGACCGCCTCGATGTGCCGGTAGTCACCCGGGGTCGTCGCCCCGAGGTGGACCTTGCGACGCGCTGGGCGTGACGGCGGCCATCAGGCCCGACCCCCATTGCCACACCGATCGTCCGACTGACAATCCATCACATTGAAGGCCGAGTTCCAGACATGAGCATCAAGGCAAAGCTCGTCGCCACCGCGACCCTGACGGCCGCGATCACCGCCGGTCTCGCCACCACCCCCGCCGTCGCCGCGGCCCCCGCCGCTCCGGCGGTCGCCGCAGCCCCCGCGGCGAGCAGTGGCAGCACGGTGACCGAGCAGCAGTGGCTGGCCGACGTGGCCGCCGCGATCGCGCCCGCCCGCGCCTACGTCGAGCAGCGCACGGCCGAGCCGACGGACAGGACGCCCGCGATCGTCTTCGACATCGACAACACCACCCTCGCGACGCACTTCCACCCGTTCACGATGCCGGGCATCTCGCCGGTCGTGGAGTTCGCGCGGTACGCCCACTCGCGCGGGGTCGCGATCATCTTCGTCACCGCGCGAGTGGACTTCATCGAACCGGTCACCCGGTACAGCCTGGAGAAGGCCGGCTACACCGTGGACGAGCTGCACGGGCGCGACCTGTGCGATCTCTTCAAGCCGGTCCAGCAGTACAAGACGGATGAGCGGATCGAGGTCGAGAACGAGGGCTACACGATCATCGCCAGCGTCGGCAACAACTGGACGGACCTGGGCGGCGGCCACGCCGAGCGGACCTTCAAGCTGCCGGACTACAACGGCCTGCTCTCCTGACCGACCCAACCGGGGCTTGTCTGACAATTCCCGCCGCGCGCTGATGCGACGCGAATTGTCGGACAAGCCCTGGGGCGGCTCACGTCGTCCGGGGCCCGGCCGGTGCGCCGGCCCCGGGTGGTGCCCGATCCGAGCCCTCGCCGGGGCGGCCGCCGCGTTCCGGGGCCAGGATGGTGGCCCTTCCTCTTGCTGACGAAAAGTCAGCAAGTTCCACCCATTGCCTTGACGGTGCACGGACACGGCTCTACAACGTAGTCAGCTCCCCGATCCCCACCGCCCGGGAGCAGTGAAAGTTCGCCTTCTCGATCCCCCCTCACCGAGGAAGAGGCTTTCCCATGCGCCTTCACCGTCACCTGGCCGTCGTCGCCGCCACCACCGTCGCCGCCGCACTCGCAATCGGCGCGGTCCCCGCGTCCGCGGCGCCGGAGCCCGCCGCCACCCCGGTGCTGACCGCCGGCAGCGCGGGCGGCACCGCCGTCGCAGTGGGCGACGCGCTCGCCGCGCCGCTCGCCACGAGCACCCGCGCCACCTTCTACTCGACCGCGACCAGCACCACCGGCGTCACCTGCGCCGTCTCCCAGCTCTCGGCCACGGTGCTGAGCAACCCGGCGGCGCCCGGCACGGCGACCGAGTCCCTGACCGGGCTGACCTTCGGCTCGTGCACCAGCAACGTCACCGGGGTCACCTCGGTCCGCAGCCTGACGGTCGGCAACCTCCCCCACGGCATCGCCGTGGACGACGGCCCCGGCCTCCCGGTCACCCTCACCAGCGGAGCCGCCGGGCCGATCCAGGCCACCGCCGTGCTCAACACCTGGTTCGGCACCATCACCTGCACCTACCAGCTCAGCGGCGCCTTCACCGGCAACGCCGACAACGCCGCCCACAGCCTGGGCTTCCGCAACGAGCACTTCGCCAAGAGCGGCGGCTCGTCCCTCTGCCCCGCCGACGGCTACTTCTCCGCCACCTACGGCCCCGTCACCGACACCACCCGGCCCGGCAGCCCCGCGGTCTACGTCAACTGACCGCGCCGGCCCGACCGGTGACCCACGGGCACCGGTCGGGCTCGTCCCGGTGCGCGCCACCGCCGACGCCGGTGCGGGGCGATTGGGAAGGTCAGGCGCCGGTCGGAGCCGTCGGACACCGCCACGGCACTGCGCGACCTGCTGCTGCGCGCCTCGGCAGAGTCGCCCTCCACCGATCGCTGAGGCCCACTGCCGGCAACCGGGAGGGGCCGCAGCGTTGGCTGCGGCCCCTCGGATGGGTGGGGGCGTCCGGTCAGGAGACGTTGAGCGCGGTGTCGTCGACGACGAAGCCGGTCTGGAGGGAGCTGTCCTCGGTGCCGGTGAACTTGACGGTCACCGTCTGGCCGGCGAAGGAGGAGAGGTCGTAGCTGCGGAGGGTGTAGCCGGCGCCGGCGTTGACGTTGCTGAAGGTGGCCAGGGTGGTGGAGTTGGCCTGGACGGTCAGCTTGTCGTAGACGATGGAGCCGGACTCGGACGTGTCGATGTGCAGGTAGAAGCTGAGCGTGGCCCGGCAGCCCTGCGGGAGGGTGACCGACTGGGAGAGCGTGTCGGTGTGGGTGGAGCCGTAGCCGTCGAGCCAGGCCTTCCAGCTGCCGGAGTGGGCGGCCTCGCTGCCGGAGTTGTCGACCACGCCGGCGGTGGCGTTCCACGGTGCGGCGCTGCCCGTCTCGAAGCCCGCGTTGCCGAGCAGCTGGGCGGCGGGGCAGCCGCCGCCGGTGCCGGTGACCGTCCAGGTGAAGGCGGTCGAGCCGCTCGCGCCGGTGGTGTCGGTGGCCGTGACGCTCACGGTGTACGTGCCGGTGGCGGTGGCGGTGCCGGTGATCAGGCCGGTGGCGGAGTTGACGGAGAGGCCGGTGGGCAGGCCGCTCGCGCTGTAGCCGAGGGTCTGGCCGGGGGCGGAGTCGGTCGCGTGGATCTGCAGGCTGACCGAACCGCCTTGCGCGGTGGACTGGTTGCCCGGGTTGGTGACGGTGACGGTGTTGCCGGAGGTGCTGCCCGAGGTGAAGGCGGCGGTGCCGTTGGGGGTGCCGAGGCCGGTCGGGCCGTCGTAGCCGCTGCCCGCGGTGCAGAGGTAGGACGGGGAGCAGCTGCCGTTGGCGCCGCTGGTCACGTCGTACAGCGCGGAGGTGTGCGCGTACGGGTAGGAGGCCGGGGTGGTGCCGGCGGCGGGGGTGCCGGCCAGGGCGTACACGGCGGCGATGATCGGGGCGGAGGCGCTGGTGCCGCCGTAGACGTTCCAGCCGCTGCC
This sequence comes from Kitasatospora sp. NPDC041988, assembly GCF_055588525.1. Taxonomy (NCBI): domain Bacteria; kingdom Bacillati; phylum Actinomycetota; class Actinomycetes; order Kitasatosporales; family Streptomycetaceae; genus Kitasatospora; species Kitasatospora sp. NPDC041988. The sequence continues at coordinate 55,570 of NZ_JBVJCO010000047.1, read as the reverse complement.
GCCGTAGGTCTGGTAGACGGCGACGCCGGTGGCGGGGTCGGCGACGGCGGAGACGTCGGCGACGGTGCGCTTGGCGCAGCCGCTGTCGGTCTGCCAGGTGGGCTTGGCGTCGTAGCCGGAGCAGCCGGAGCCGGCGCCGTTGCCGCCGGAGGCGGTGCCCCAGACCTTCTCGCTCCAGCCGCGGGTGGTGGAGGCACGGCTGAGGCTGGTGCCGCCGACGGCGGTGACGTACTTGGAGGCGGCCGGGTACTCGACGCCGTAGCCGGAGTCGCCGGAGGAGACGGTGATGGCGACGCCCGGGTGGTTGAAGTAGCTCGCGTCGGAGCTCGGGTCGGTGGAGTCCTCGCCGCCGCCGTAGCTGTTGGAGACGTACTTGGCGCCCATGCTGACCGCGGTGTTCACGGCGGTGCCGAGGTTCTCCATGGTCGGGGTGTCGGCTTCGAGCAGCAGGATGTGGCAGTTGGGGCAGACGGCGCTGACCATGTCGACGTCGAGTGAGATCTCGCCGGCCCAGCCGCTGTCGGCGGTCGGGTAGGAGGTCCCGCCGCGCTGGTCGACCTTCTTGAAGCAGCCGTTGGCGGTGGTGCACGCCGGGAGGCCGTACTGGGAGCGGTAGGCGGCGAGGTCGGACTCGGCCTTGGGGTCGTCGTAGGCGTCGACGATGGCGACGGTCGCGCCCGAGCCGGCCGAGGCGGGCAGGTTGTAGGCGGAGGCGAGGTCGCCCGGACCGTAGCCGGAGGGGGTGGCGTTCGGCGCCAGGGTGCGCTGCTGGGCGATGTCCGTCCTGGCCAGGGCCAGGCAGGCCATCTCACCGGGGTGGCTCGCGCAGAGCCGCTTGGTGGTGATGGGGGAGTGCGGCGCGGTGTCGGCCGCGGTGGCGCCGGGTGCGGCGGCGAGGAGCCCGGCGGCCGCCATGGCCAGGGCGGGCAGGACGGCGAGGAGCCGGCGTGCTCTGGGCAGGCGCGGCCTGCCGGGGGAGTTGAAGCGCAAGGATCGACCCTCCGTGGGGTGAGGGCGCGGCCGGTGCCGGCATGGGGGTGCTCGCCGGTACGGGCTCGTGCCCGTGCTGACGGATCTCGGCATGTGCGGCCGGCCGCGGCGGGTGGCCGGGCCGGCTGGTGCTTGCGCTGTACGGGAGTCGGGGTGCTCCAAGGCTCGTGGCAGGCTCATGACAGCTGGTTGAGCACACCAAAGGCCGTACCGCATACGGTCGTTGCCGGGCGGTGTGGCCAAGACGCTACTGACGGGTCACCGGCGGCGACAAGGCCGGGCGCGCAGCCTTTACCGGGCCTTGTGCATGAATTGCCAAGTGCGATAGGTGACTTGGCCGGACGGCGGGCGGTAGGCGGCGATGGGGCGTGTCGCCGCGGGCCGTGGAGTCCGCAGGCTGCCCGGCCGTCACGGCCGCTCAGCGGTGCCGGTGGGGGAGGGCCGGCGGGCCCGGACCGGCGATGGGGGCGAGGGGTGAAGCGGACGTGACGTGCCGGCGGCATGTGCTCCGGTCAGGCCGCCCCGATGGTACGGACCTCGGCGCACCCGGCGGCCTCCGGCGGTGCGGCGGGCGGCCCTCCGGCGGTGCGCCGGACGGGGCCGGGGGTGCCGGTCCTACGGGCGGGGCTCGCGGACGCCGACAGGCGTGGGCCGGCGGGCGTGCCGTGAGGCGCCGGTCAGGGAGTCCGGGCGGCGAAGAGCCGGTACCCGAGCAGCGTCAGTGGATGGTCCTCGCCGGGCAGGGTGAGGGCGGATCCGAAGCCCGCGGTGGCCAGCACGTCGAGCCACCCCTGCCGGGAGGGTGGTGCGGCGTGGGCGGCGGGCGAGGGGGCGAGGAAGTCGCGGGTGATGAGGCGGTCGAGGTGGTCCCGGGTCGGCTCGACGGCGAGCAGCCAGCCGCCGGGGGCGAGCAGGCCGGCCAGTCGGCGGGCACGGTCCCCGGCGTCGCGGGTGCCGCCCAGCACGCCGGTGGAGACCACCACGTCGAACGGGCCGGGTTCGGCAGCGCCCGGCGCGTCGTCCGGGTCGAGGACTCCGAAGCGTAGCCACGGGTGGCGTCGGAGCCGGGTCCGGGCCGTGCCGAGGAGGGCGCCGGACGGCTCGGTGCAGAGGTAGTCGACCGTGTGGACGGCCCCGCACGCGGCCGCCAGCGCGTCCGCGATCGCCTCCGTGGCCGCCCCGGTGCCCGCCCCGAGTTCCAGGAGCCGCAGTGGGCGAGGGCCGCGGTGGGCCGTGGCGATGTGGCGCACCGCCGCGCCGAGGGCGCTGCCGAGGTAGCGGCCGGTGGCGGTGGACCGGGTGAGGGCGTCGATGCCGTCAACGCTCCCGTCGGCGTTCCCGTCGGCGTTCCCGTCGGGGATGAGCAGCCTCCCGGCGGGTTGCTCGCCGGAGAGGAGCCCGGGCAGCTGTGCGGCGCTGTGCCGCAGGCGGTCGAGGACGGCCGCGGCGCCGAGGTGGCCGGTCCAGGCCTCGGCGGCCTGCTCCCAGGCTGCGCGGGCGGTGACGGCGTCGACCGGCCGCGCACCGTGGAAGTGCTCTCCCCGGCGGGTGATCAGGTGCTCCCGTTCCAGCGTCCGTAGCCAGCGTCCGGCGAGCGGACGGTGCTCGGCTGCCACCCGGGCGGCGTCCAGGATCTCGGCGGCCGGGTGGCCACGGGCCGGGTCGTCCAGGACGCCGTCGTGCTGCAGGGCCGACAGCATCGACAGGAGCACGGCTTCGTCGAGGCGTTCGACGAACAGCCGCGCCTGCTCGGTGGTGACGCCGATGGCCTGCTTCCACGCGGAGTCCGCCGCGGCGCCCACGACTTCGCGCAGCCGGTGGTCGGCGAGCTCGGCCTCGCTGTGCGGCGGGCGGACGTGGGCCACGACGGCACCGAGGGCGTCCATGGCGGCGTACACGTCGTCCTGGGCGGGTTCGGGGCCGACATGGAGCACCTGGCGGAGCGCGGTGAGGTCGCTCCCGCGCAGCGCGGGGACCCGGCTGAGCCGCCACAGCAGCTCGGACGGCAGGCTCAGGTGGGTGGTGCCGGACTGTTCGAGCTGGGCGGGGAGCTGGTCCGCCGGCTGGTCGGGGTCGCCGCAGATGACCGTCCCGCCGGCGAACAGGGTGGCGAGGGCGAGTTCGATCCCGAGCTCGGTCGCCGGGTAGAGCACGGTGTGCCGGATCGGCGGCGGGCCGAGTATGCCGGCCCAGTGCCGCAGCCGGCGTTCGGCCGGCGCGCTCTCCGCGGCGGGGAGCGCCGCGTGCGCCGCGACGCGTTCGGCCACGGCCTCCGGCAGTCCGCCCTGCGGTGCGACGCCGAGCAGGAGCCCGATGCCGCTGATCGCGCGGCCGCCGGCGACGACGGCGGGCCGGTCGCCGAGTGTGCGCAGGGCGCTGACGAGCGCGGGGATGGCAGGCACGGTGATCACTCCGGGGTCGGCGCGGGCGCGGGGACCACTGAACCATGCCGCCGGTACGAACAGCGCTGATGTTCGGTCAAGTTTCGGCAATGGTTTTCATCTCCTGCTGGATTCGGCAGGAGATGGAAACGTTTGCACCGAGTGTGCCACCCCGGGCGCCGTGGTCACCGTCGTCGATGCGCCGCCCCGAGGGCGTCGCGCTCGGGCCGACGGCGGTCACGGGCGGCCGGCCACCAGGGCGGTGAGGACGCGTTTGGTCTTGTTCTCGGGGTTCTCCGAGACCACCACGCCCCGCTCCCGCACCGCCGATTCGAGCTTCTGCCGCTTGCGCGCGACCCGTTCCTCGAACTCGTCGGTCTTCTCGCCGTCCTTGGGTTTGACCCGGAGCGAGACCTCGAGGAAGTCCAGACCGTCGACCGACCACCGCTCCAGGTCGACCTTGAGGTCGGCGAGCGGGACGTCGTCGAACTTGGTCGAGTCGATCGGGCCCAGCGCGACAAGTCCGCTGACACGCACACCGCGTGCGCAGTCGCGGAGGAACTGCCGCTGCCGGGCGTCGAGTGGTGCGGCCGCATCGGCCCCGGGCGACACCGCGTCCAGGAGCGCCCCCTGCGGGTGACTGCTCGTCGCGGAGGCGGAGAGGACCCGATGGTCTCCCGACAGGTCCTCCTCGATCTTGTACTCGAACGACTCCTCGTCGAACGGGCGGGTGAACGGCTCGGCCAGCTGCTCCTTGGCGCACGGACGTAACTTGACGGTCAGCTCGTCCGGAGTGTCGCCGCTCCTGAGCCGCACGATCACCCCGCTCTCCAGCAGCGGCAATCGCCCGTCCGCGACCTCCTCGCGGCCCTCGGCGAACCAGATGAGCCGCTTCTGGGCGCCGTTCTGCGGCCCGCCCAGCGCCGACAGGGCAGCCGGGACGCCGCCGTCGACATTGACCTTGATCTCAACCGGAAGGATCATCGCACCGCTCCCGTCCTGCGTTGTCACGTACGGTGTTCCGCGGCACTCTGCCAAGGGCGCCACCCCTTCCGTACGCGCGCTGTGATTCTCGTGATTCTCGCACCGTGCGAATTGACACCCGGTGACGATGCCCACGCAATCACGACTGCGCCCAGTTCCAGGATATCCGCGCCACCCCGGACCGCAGTTCGGCGGACACCGCCCCGGCCGGGGCCAGAATCACCGGGGCGGCAAACGGTGGGCGGTGATCGGAGTACTTTTGCGGACGCGATCGCGCGGGGGGCGTACGGGGGTTGACGGCGCGTTCGTGGGCCGTCTACAGCTCTGCGTTCGCGAGATGGTCGGCGGTGCCGCCGCGCCACTCGACCAGAAAGAGGCTCGCGTCATCGGTGGTGGTCCCGCCCCGTTCCCGCATCAGGCTGTGGGAAAGGCTCCGCACCATCTCCTGCACGCCCCCGCCGGCGGGTCCGACGCGCTCGATGGTGGCGACGAGGCGTTCCTCGCCGAACTGTTCGCCGCCTGACTGGTGCTCCTCGACGACTCCGTCGGTGTAGAAGAGCACCCGGTCGCCGCGCCGGAGCTGTCGCGTGCTGATCTGCGGTGTGTCACCGCCGAAGCCGACCGGCAGCGTTCCGGGGCTCTCCAGGGCCTGGATGACCCGGTGGTCGCGGATCAGCAGGGGTGCCGGGTGGCCGGCGTTGACCCACTGCAGGTGGCCCGTGCCGATGTCCAGTTGCATCATCTGCGCCGTGACGAAGTGGTCGGGGCCGAACTGCTCGTCGATGGCGGCATCCATGAACGCATACAGCTCGGCGAGCCCGACATTGGCGCGTCTGGCATGCCGGTAGGCGCCCACGGCGACGGTCGCCAGTACGGCGGCGTTCAAGCCGTGGCCCATCGCGTCGATCATGGCCAGATGCAGGACGTCGTCGTTCAGGGCGTAGTCCAGGCTGTCGCCGGCGACGTTGTAGGCGGGTTCCAGGATTCCGGCGACCGCGACCTGCGGGGTGTTCATCGACAGCGGGGGCAGCAGTGACCACTGGATCTCCGCGGCCACGCTCATCGGTTCGCGACGCCGCGCCTGGAAGAACCGGTCCGTGTAGCCGTTCTTGGTGACCAGCATGTCGGCGGCCAGCCTTGCGAGACGCCGTAGCAGCCGACGGTCGTCGTCATCGACGCTGTCCAGGGTGACGGCCAGCACTCCGACCTCGTCACTGCCGTCCAGCAGTGGCAGGAACATCCGTATCCCGTCGGCCTGAGCGTGCTCGGCCGGGGTCGCACGGAGGAAGACCTCGCCGGCCCGGGAACCGTCGATGGGGGCGGGCTCTCCACCGGTGAGTCCCCTGCCCGGAAGCGGCACCAGCACGAGTTGGCCGTAGTCCTGAAGGAGGATCGCGACGTCCCGGCCACCGATCGCGCGTACCTCCTCCGCCACCAGCGGACCGATGAGCTGCGGCGGCATCTCGTGAGCCCGGTCCAGCAGCCGGCCCAGCAGTCGCTCACCGAAGCCTTCCGACCGGTCGGCCGCAGGAGTGCGGTTCTGTCGTGCGAAGTCCGCCATGTGTACCTCGGTTGCCGCAGCAGCCCTTCCTTCGGCCGGCTTCCCTGTCCTGCTCCACGCAGATGTGCGAGCGCCTCACCGGCGTCTTCTCCGTCTCAGCTTCGCACCGGCTCTCACCCGGCGACACCCGAGCGAGGCTGGATCCTGGCAGCGTCTGCCGTGGTTCCCGGCCTGCCTCGCGGACGCGAACGGACGCCACGGTATTCGTGCACCCGGCAGGCCCGAATTCCCGCTTTACCGGAGTAACCTGGACAGTGCCGGAGGAATTACCGGCAGGACGATCACGAGGAGGTAAATATATGCAGATCAGAGAAGCAGGAGCCCTGATTCTGCGGCTCGTGATCGCGAAATCCCAATCCGGACTTTCCGGTGGGAGATGACGGGACCACTTGGGCGTCGGGGGCGCAGGTACAAATCCTGTTGTTCGGATCAGCGTTAATGCAGGGCGTGGGCCGTTTTCACAGAGATGCGAAGGCGGCCTTTTTGTTGTTCCCGTCAACTGGCGGCCGCAGTGCGATCCGGGCATACGGACGGCGCCACCGCGCCGAGGCCCGAGCCGGGGCGCGGGCGGGTGGAATGGCCGATCCGCCGGACGCGTTTCCTCGTATGCCGACAGGGATGCATCGAAGGGGCGTGAGGACGTTGTCGCGTGCGACCGACGACACTGGGACCGAGTCGCTGGTGACGGCCTGCGGGCGGCGAATCGAGGTTCGCCGACTCCGCCTCGGCGCAGCCGGACTGCACCTCGGCCGGATCGCGTTGGCCGTCGGGCCCGAACGCGGCGGGACGTCGAGGATCTGGGCCGGGCTGAGCCCGGCCGAGGCGCGCGAACTCGCGCGGCTGCTGCTCGACCAGGCGGCACGTACGGAGAGCGCCGCATCGTCGTGAGCCGGGCGGGGCGCCGCCGAAGCCGCGCCCGGCCTGCGCGATTGCTCGACACCGGGCTCGCCCGGCACACGACCTCGCGCCGCACCGCTCGAAATCCCGCGGCCTCCCCTCGACTGCGCGTGAACGGAACGCCCGAAGCGGTGACACGGGGGATGCGGCCGCCAGCAAGGCGTGACGATCCCGCAGGCCGGCGTCAAGGTTTCATCAAGAGGGCTGTCCATGCCCCGCGAATTCTGCGATCCCAGGCGTATCCCGTTGCTAAGCGTGCATTGCGCAGGCTAAGCTCGCGTCACAGCCTATGAATCGAAGGAAGCGAAGCGTCATGGCCGAGGACACTCGGGTTATCGTCGGAGTCAGTGGATCACTCGGCAATCTGGCGGCCCTGCACCGCGCGATGGAGGAGGCCGTGCTCCGCGACGCCGTGCTCGTCCCGGTGATCACCTGGATGCCGGTCGGCGGCGAGCCCGCGTACCGGGCCCACCCGTGCCCGCCGCTGGCGAAGCTCTGGGCGCAGGCGGCCCGCGAGCGGCTCGACACCGCCTTCGAGCAGGCCTTCGGGGGATACCCGACCGGCATCCGCATCGAGCCGCTGGTGCTGCGGGCCGAGGCCGGCCGCGCCCTGGTGGAGGTCGCGGACCGCCCGGACGACCTCCTGGTGGTGGGCACCGGCCGGAGCGGCCGACTGTCGCGAATCCTGCGGCCCTCGGCGAGCCGCTACTGCCAGGCACACGCCGCCTGCACCGTGATCACGGTGCCCCCGTCCGAGCTGCTGAAGGACCTCCGCCACATAGCGCGCAGCGCTGATCTGCTGACCCTTGTCGCCGCCTGAGCTCCCGGCGCCATCGGCTGCCGCTGCCGGCTCTCACCTGCGGCGCCAATGGTTCGTCAAGATCGCCGGGCGGCCCGTCAGGGAGGCATCAGGACCGGCCGGATGCCGTACCGGCGGGCATAGCGTCAGCAGCGAGGAAACGGTTCGCCACCAGAGTCAACGGCTGGACGGCGGACCGGGCCGAATCCCAGCCCCGGCGGTTCCGTCGGGGCCGTTTCGGCGGCCAGTGAAAAACAGGGGTGGGGGCGCGCGGCGATTGCCCGAGGGTTCGTCGGGCCGATCGGTTGTCGTGGGGACGGGCTCGCCGGAGGTGGCGGGCTCACATCCGGTCGATCCGCGACCCAGGCCGCGCGCCCCCCGTCACCGAAACCTCGTGCCGCAGCCTCCCGCGGCTTGCCCTGCCTGCCCCGCCGGCCCCGCCCGGTCGTGCTGGGACACTCCGCGCCTGGTGCGCGACCTCACGGGCCTCTGAAGGGGGTCCGCCGCTCAGCGGGGCTCCAGCAGGGGGAAGATGATCTCGTAGGCCTGCTCGGTCCCGCCCCGCAGGAAGACCAGCCGGACGGTCAGTGCGCCGGCCTCCGGTGGCACGGTGGGTCGGCCGGAGATGCCGCCGTCGGTCCGCAGGCCATCGGGGCTGAGCCCGTGGGCGCCGCCGTAGTCGAGGTAGTGGCGGCCGCGGTCGTCGACGGCCTCCAGCCAGAGGAACAGGGGCGGTGCGTCGCGGGAGGCCGGGTGAAGATCACCCGGAAGGGGCGGGGTGACGGAGTAGGTGACGGTGAACCCCTCCGTGGTCCTCGTGAGGGCGTGGACGGTCAGCTCGTGCCGGTCGTCCAGGATCCGGACACGATGCCCGCCGCCGGTGGTGCCGTTCACGCTCATCGCTCCGTCTCCCCGTCCCTTCTGGTGCTGCCGGGCATCGGGGCCTGGCAGGAGATCTACCGGTCCGCCGCGGTGTCCGGGGTCCAACCCCTGCGGAACCAGGAGAGGGTGACCTTGTTGCCGCTCCGGACGGTGCCGCCCCCCCGCCGCCGATGAATTGGTGGCCGTTGAGGCTGCCGTGGAAGTTGTACCAGCCCGGCTCGGGGTGTGGGCCTTACGGTGGGTCGATCGCCCGGCCGTTGACGTAGGCGCACGGCACCGTCGTCACCGTCACCGTGACCGTCGCTCCCGGTGCGGACTTCGACGCCGGCGAGGCGGCGGGCGCACTGACCGCGGACCCGGGGCTCGGCGCTTCCGCTCCTCGCCCGCAGGGGCCTGCGCCGAACCGGGCGCGCCGCCCGAACGGGTGAATCTCGGAGACGTTCGTCGGCGAACCGTGGCTTGTGTCGGCCTGAGTCATAGGTTCCCCATCGTCACGTCGAGCCCGAGGCCGGCACTGAGGGATGGGAGTTCCTGCATGAGCATCAGCCGTCGGCACCTGCTTCACCGGGGAGCACAGGCGACCGCACTGACCGTAGCGGCCTCGCTGCCCGCGGGCCGCGCCGGTGCCGTCACCACGGGCGGGTCGTCCGGGGCGGTGCCGCCGCAGGATGCGGCCTGGCGGGAGCTGCGCCGTGCGCTGAGCCCGGGTGCGGGCCTGTACCGGCCGGGCAGCGCCGGCTTCGACCGGCTTGCCCTGCCCGACAACCTGCGCTACGCCGACGTGCTGCCCGCCGGCATCGTGGCGTGCGCGACCGAGGGCGACGTGCAGGCCGCCGTGCGGTGGGCCGCCGGGCACGGCATGCCGTTCGCGCCACGCTCGGGCGGCCACAACTACGCCGGCTACTCCACCACTCGCGGTCTGCTGATCAGCCTTCGCCGGATGAACAACGTCGCGGTACGGGGCACCCGGTTGGTGCTCGGCGGAGGGGCCACCAACTCCGACGTCTACTCGGCGAGGTCCGCGAACCTGTACTTCCCCGGCGGCCGCTGCCCGGGCGTCGGGGTGGCCGGCCTCACCCTCGGCGGCGGCCTCGGCTTCAACGACCGCAAGTGGGGACTGACCTGTGACCGGCTCGCCGAGACCAGGGTGGTGCTGGCGGACGGAACGCTGGTCCGGGCCGGCGAGGGGGAGAACTCCGACCTGTTCTGGGCCTGCCGCGGCGGCGCCGGCGGCAACTTCGGCATCAACACGGGGTTCACGTTCGACGCCGTACGGGTGGGGGAGCAGATCGCCACGGTCTTCGACCTGTCCTTCGACCTGAGCGTGGGCGTCGAGCTGCTGGACATGGTGCAGGACATCCTGGCGGCCGACGCGGCGAACGACTTCGACGTCCGGATCGGGTTCAAGAACGCCGGTGACGGCGGCGCCGGGGCCGTCGCGCTGCTCGGCCAGCGCCTCGGTGACGAGGACACGCTGCGCGGGCTGCTCGCCCCTCTGCTGGTACTCGGCCCGTCGAAGGAGTTCATCGAGCAGCGGCAGTTCTGGTCGGCCCAGGAGTACCTCATGGAGCAGCCCGGCGCGGGGACCGCCACCGCCTCCAAGTCCTTGGTGCCGGACCGCCGGCTGTGCGCCGGCACGGTGGAGGCCGTGATCGAGTGGGTGCGCGGCTGGCGTCCCGGTGTGCCGGGCAACGCGGGCTACGTGACGCTCTTCGCGATGGGCGGCAGCAGCGCCGGACCGGCGGCCGACGAGACCGCCTACCCCCACCGGGACGCGACCTTCGTCATCGACATCGGCACCCACTGGTCCCCGGACACGCCCGCCGGGGCGGTCGAGGACCTGCTGGCGCAGCTCCGCGCCATGCACCGTGTCCTGCGGCGCGAGCTGGAGACCTCGGCGGCGTACGTCAACTTCCCCGACCCCGACCTGTACGACTGGCAGCACGCCTACTACGGCGGCAACTACGACCGCCTGGTCCAGGTCAAGCGCGCCTACGACCCCACCGGGCTGTTCCGCTACGACCAGGCCGTCAGCACCGGCTGAGCCGGGGCAGGCGGGGAGATGAGGCCGGCTCCGGGCGGCACCGGCTCAGCGCCTCGACCCGGGCGCGGCCCGGCCGATGTCCCGCGGGAGTTCGAGGCCGAGGACGCGGTCCAGGCGCACGGAGGTCTCGAACCGGGCACCGGCCGGGCCTGAGCCTGCGGCGATCCGGTCCAGCTCGGCCAGGCCCGTCGCGGTGTCCAGGTCGTTCTCGAAGGCGGCGAACGCCCGGTGCGTCGGGTCGGCGAGCGAGGGGAGGGAGGGCTCCTGCGCCCAGTCGGCGACCAGCCGCCGCCAGCGGTCGAGCGTTCCCTGGGCGTCGGCGAGTGTCCGGCGGGTGAGGTCCACGGGCATCCGGTAGGGGTGGCGCAGCAGCGCGAGGCGGACGGCGAGCGGCTCCACCTCGATGCGCTCCAGGAAGCCGAGCGGCGGCTCGCCGGGGACCGGCGGCCGGGCGGGCGCCGTGGCGGTGAGGACGGCGTCGGCGGCCGGACGGCCGGCGTCGGTGCCGGGCGCGAGAAGGTGGACATCGGCCGGGGCGGTGGGACTGTCGGTGTCGGCCGGGTGGATGCCGATCAGGTCGGCGTCCCGGGCCAGCGCCTTGACCTGGGCCGGCGGCAGGTCGGGGTGTGCCCACACGAGGCTGATCTGGAGATCCCCGCCGAGCTCGCAGACACGGCGCAGCACGTCGGCGACCAGCAGGGCGCGCAGGTCCGCGAGGTCGAACGGGCGCTCCGGGCGTCCGAGGTGGACGGCGACGCGCAGCAGGCCGCGCCGGGCGGGGCGGATCTCGGCGGTGGTGCCGGTGCGGGTGTCGGTGAGACGCAAGGATTCCTCCCGAAACGGGGCGTGGTCATCGGACGCCGGGTCGGCCGGTCAGCGCGGCGAGTTCCTCGCCGAGGCCGTGGTGCAGGTCGCGCAGCAGCTCGGCGGGTGCTCTCCAGTGTCGCCCCGGCGGCCGCCGGCGGCCATGCCGAGGCTCTTGACAACTGTTCATGTTCCTGACAGCAGTAGCACTGCACCACTCCCACGAACGGCACCACACCCCGAAGGGAGCGATCAGCGCATGACCAAGCCTGAGAGCGCGGGATACGACTACGACGTCGTCATCAGCGGAGCCAGCCTCGCCGGCAGCGCCGCGGCGATCCTGCTCGCCCGACGCGGCGTCCGCGTCGCACTGCTGGAACGCCGCTCGGACCCCGAGGCGTACAAGGTGCTCTGCACCCACTCCATCACGGCCAACGCCTACCCGGTGCTGGACGAACTCGGCCTCGTCCCCGCTCTGGAGAAGGCGGGAGCCCTCCGCAACGAGGCCCGCTGGTACACCCGCTGGGGATGGATCGAGCCGAGGGCCGCGCCGGCGGGCCCCGAGCTGCCGTACGGGTACAACATTCGACGCAGCACCCTCGACCCGTTGATCAGGTCCCATGCGGCCAAGACTCCTGGCGTCGATCTGCTCCTCGGTCACCAGGTGACCGGGCTGGTCCGGGAAGGCGGGCGAATCCTGGGGGTGCGCGCGTCGACAGCACAGGGCGAGTGCGAGATCCGGGCCCGCCTGGTGGTCGGCGCCGATGGCAAGGACTCGGACATCGCGAAGTTCGCCGGGGTGCCTGCTCGGCTGTACGAGAACGCGCGGTTCGGCTATCTCGCGCACTTCCGCAATCTTCCCCTGCACGGCGGGATCGGTCAGACCTGGTTCCTAGAGCCCGACATGGCGTACACGTTTCCCAACGACGACGGGGTGACGGTCATCGCGGTGCTCCCGGACAAGAAACGGCTGCCGGCCTTCCGGGAGGACCTGGAGGGCAGCTTCCTCGAATTCGTCCGCGCCCTGCCCGAGGCACCGCCCATCGACTCCGCCGAGCGCATCACGAAGATCACCGGCACGGTCAACTACCCGCTCCACAGCCGCAGGCCGACCGCACCGGGCCTCGCGCTCATCGGCGACGCCGCCCTGACCGGCGACCCCCTGTGGGGAGTGGGATGCGGGTGGGCCCTGCAGTCCGCGCAATGGTTGGCGGAGGCGGTGGCCCCGGCCGCAACCGGTCGGGGCGACCTCGACAGGTCGCTCGCGGTGTACGCGAGCAGGCACCGGCGCCGGCTGCGTGGTCACCAGTATCTGGCCGCCGACTTCGCCAACGCCCGTCCGTTCAACCCCATGGAGCGGCTGATGTTCTCGGCGGCGGCGCGCGATGCGTCGCTGGCGCGGCACATGCATCTGTTCGCATCCCGCCTGATCGGTCCGCTGCGCTTCCTGAACCCCGTGGCACTGGCCAAGGCTCTGGTCGTCAACATCAGGCATCGCGGGGCGGCTGTGCCACCCGCGCACCTGTCACACACAGGGTCATGACCGGTTCCCTCCCGACTCCACTCGCTCTCGGCAGCTTCCTCGGAAAGGAACCCGCTGCAACCCGGTCAGCATCGTCATGCACCGCCTGACCTGCTCGCGCTCCAGCCTGCCCTCGCCCCACGGATCGGATGGGTAAATCACGATTGACCGGATTGAAGGCCCGAGAACCGGAAAGGCGCAGCATGTCCTCCGCACAGGCGGAGGACATCTCGGCGGGGGGAGCGAAAACGGAGGTCATCGTGATCGTCCTCGGAGTCATCCTCCTCGTCATCGGATTTGTCGCCGGTATCTCCATTCTGTGGACCATCGGCCTCATCCTGGTCCTCATCGGTCTCGTCCTGTGGATCATGGGTGCGGTGGGCCACGAGGTCGGTGGCCGTCGCCACTACTGGTAGACCGGTCAACGACCCGCGCGAGGCCCGGTGGCAGCGGCGTCCACGTCGAGGCGCCACAGCTCGCCGTCGACACGGTGGCAGGAGTCTCGGCCACCCGCCCGCACAGTCCGGGGCGGGGCCAGGGGCACCTTGAGAACGATCATCTGCCACAGGGCCTGGTAGGTAGTTCGGGAGCGAGTCCCTGGTGGGCGGTCGGTAGGGCTGTGGGCGAGGTGCGGCCCGGGCGGCGGCCGGGCCCGGGCGCTGCAGGTCGGCATTGCCGGGGGGGGCGATCGCCGATCAGCACGTTCGTGCGAAGGCCTATGTCGCCCGGCTCGAAACCGGGCGTCTCAAACCCCGGAGTCGCAGCGGAGGTCAGTCGCGTTCGGACCGTCTGCCACACGCAAGCCGATCCGCTGGACGGGGACTCGGTGCGTCAGGGACGCGAGGCGTTCCGGGTGCCACCCGGAACGTCCCCCGGTGGATCGTCGTCGGGCCCCGCGGGAAGCTGCGGTCGGGTGGTCGGCGCCCGGTCAGGGCTCGCTCCGCTGACTTGTGCTCCGGTGTCGGCGGTGTCGTGGCCCGGGTGGGTCTGGGTGAGGACGTCGAGGAGAACGGCGACGCTCAGGCCGTTTTCGGCCGGGTGCCGCAGCAGGGTATCGGCGGCGACGCTGTAGTGGTTGCGGCGCCCGGAGCGGGTGTGGGTGAGGTAGCCGTCCCGTTCGAGGTCGGCGACGATGGCCTGAACCGCGCGCTCGGTCAGCCGGCAGATGGCCGCGACGTCGCGCAGGCGGACGCCGGGGTCGCGGGCGATGGCGGCCAGGACCCGGGCGTGGTTGGTGACGAACGTCCAGTTCGCTCTCGCTCGCTCGCCCGCAGGCTCTTCGTTGCCCATAGCCCCATCGTAAGAGCCGGTGTTCCCGTTTCGCCAGGAACGAATTGCGGTTCGCGTATCAGTTGACGTGAGAATCGATGCGTATCAATCTGGAGGTGTCATCCCCGCCCGAGAGCAGGAGGAAGACCATGCCCGCTGATTTGCCCGTGCCCCGGACCGCCGCTGCGACGTCCTTCACGGCGGGGCCGAATCCGACCGACGGGCCCGTGTGTGCCGGTCTGCGGCTGGCCGGCGACCTGGTCCTCGAGCTGTCCACCGACTCGGGCCGGGCTCGGGCCGCGGTCCGAGGCCAGATCGACTTCGACGTCGCCGACCATCTGCAGCGCGTCCTCGCCCGTGCTCTGAACGCCAGCGACACCGGCCTCGACATCGACCTGTCCGCCGTCACCTTCTGCGACAGCGCCGGGCTCAACATGCTGCTACGCCTGCGCCGCAGCGCCCACGCCGCGGACCGCACCCTCGCCCTCACCGCAGTCAGCTCCCAGGTGGAGCGCCTGTTCGCGATCACCGAAGCCACCGCTCTCTTCACCTTCCGGCCTGCCGCCGGCGACCACCCGTAGGGCGAGATCCCACGGCCATGACCACGATCCTCGAGACCCCATGGACCACCGGGCCCCCACGACGACACCACCGGACGTTAGCACCCACCGTTCCCGCGGCCACCGGCGCCTGCAGCTGCGCCTGCCGGCGGCACGCCCGCCGTCACCGCCCGCTCGCAACCCGCCTGGCAGGCGCACGGGTACGCCGGGGTAGCACCGCCGGTCTGACCTCCGACCTCCTGGTCACCACCTGGCCGTCGAGCGGCTGCTCCGCCGGACGACCGGACACCAGGCCGGTTCGGCCGCCGGAGAAGGGCTGTCCGGGCGCGGTCCCCGAGGGGAGCGGCCGGCCCGGCGGCCTGGGCGCGCGTTAGGGCCGGCAACGCCCGGGTATGCGCGAGCGAGCAAGGGGAGGACGGATTACGGTGCGACCGAATCGAAGGGATTTGCGCCATGTTGTTGCTCGGACTCTTGCTGATGGCCGCGGCCGGCGCCTTCACCGGTCTGTTGATCGCGGACAACCTCTCCGGCGGACCGGACTACCAAGTGGTCATGCTGGGTAACGACCTGGTGACCATGAACAGCCTGGGCATCTTCCTGTCCGGCGTGGCGCTCGCGCTGCTGTTCTGCCTCGGTCTGGCCCTGATCGGCCTCTCCCGGCGGGCCCGCCGCTCTGAGAGGCTCGGCGCCCACCGCAGGGGACACCCGGACACGTACCCGGAGCCGGTGGCAAGCACCGCGCCGGTGCGGCCCGTCGAGCAGCCGCCGGAGCCCGTCGAGCAGTCGCCGGAGCCCACGGGGCCCGCTGCCCCGACCGCCCGGGAGGCGGCCGCGCCCGAGCAGACGGCTGCCGAGCAGGACAGCGGTGCCACCACCCCAGGGCCGGCCGCGCCCGAGCGCCGCAGCCGGATCTGGCACCCCCTCGGGCACTGAGGGCGTTGAGGCCGCCGAGGGCGCTGAGGGCAGGACCGTGGCACCCGCCTCTCTCAAGGTCATGTGGTGGGTGGCGGTCGCCGTGCTGGTGATCTGGCTGCTGGGCTTCGTCGCCCGCGGGACGGGCGCTTCGGGAAGCCGCGGCCGCTGGTACCGCTGGTAGCCGCGTCGGGGGGGGGGGGGGGGGGGGGGGGGGGGGGGGGGAGGAGGGGGGGGGGGGGGGGGGGGAGGAGGGAGGGGGGGGG
>NZ_JBVJCO010000047.1:0-39689 GCF_055588525.1 Kitasatospora sp. NPDC041988 | reverse complement strand
ACGGGCCCCCCCCCCCCCCCCCCCCCCCCCCCCCCCCCCTCCCCCCCCCCCCCCCCCCCCCCCCCCCCCCCCGCCGTCGTGGAGGATGTCGCATTCGATGCCGGTCAGCAGCCGGAACGGTGACAGGCCGCGGTTGACCTCCGCCACCGCGGCGAGCTGTTCGCGCAGGCGCGTTGCGGACAGGCCGTGGGCGATCGTCAGCCGGGGGGAGTAGTCCATCAGCACCGCCCACGCGAGGCCGAGGGCGGCGGCTGCCGATGCCATCTCCTCGATGGTGGCGCCGCCGCCCGACCAGTCGGAGTGCAGGTGGCAGTCGCCGGTCATGGCGGCCCGGAGCGTCTCGGCCGCGCGGGCCGGCGGCCCGGCCTCGGCCTCCAGACGGGCCAGGTACGCGGGCGCGCGCCCGGCCGAGGCCTCGGCGATCACCTGGGCGGTCACCGGGCCGACCCCGGCGAGCCGCAACGCCTGTGCGGTGTCCACCGGGCCGCCGGGCAGGGCGCGGGCGGCGTCCGCGGCGCGGTGGAAGGCCCGCACGCGGTACGGGGACGTCTGCCGGGCCTCCAGCAGCAGGGCGATCCGCCGCAGGGCCTCGACGGGCGGTACGGGCTGCGTGGGCACCTGGCCACCTCCCGGGTTCGTGGTCAGGCGGGGTGTCCCGCGTCGATGTCGGTCACGTCGCGGAAGGTGAGCGGGTGACTGTGGTCGGTGGTCCGGGTGGTCCGGGTGGTCCGGGTGGTCCGGGTGGTCCGGGTGGTCCGGGTGGTCCGGGTGGTGAGGGGGCCGAGGAGGAAGCCGACGTGGTCGCCCCAGTCGGCGCGGTCGCGGACGCGGCCGGCGAACCACGCGACGGCGTCGGTGAGGACGGGGACGCCGTCGGGACCGGGGGTCCAGGGGACGGCCGTGAACTTGTCGACGTGGTCGCCGGTGTGACCGCCGAACAGTTCGGCGAGGTCGTGGCGCTGGCGTGGGAGCAGATGGACCGCCAGGGTGCGGGCGCGCGAGGCGACGGTGTAGGTGTGGTTCGCCTTGGAGATCCACACGGTGAACCGGGGCGGCCGGATCGAGCACTGCCCGGCGAAGCCGACCAGACAGCCCGCCCGTTCCTCGCCGACCGCCGCGGTGACGACGTAGACCGGATAGTCGAGCAGTGCGACGAACGCGTCGAACCGGCTCATGGTGCGGCCTCTTTCCTGGGTGTCGTGTGGTCGGTGAAGGCGGTGACCTCGCCGGGGGGAGCCGCCTTGGGGGAGCCGCCTTGGGAGAGCCCCACCGGAGGAGCCGCGTCGGGGCGATGCCGGAGATGTGAACAGGAGGGCACAGAGCAGCCACCATTCCCCCCGAACGGGGAGGACATGTACCTCCGAGGTCCGGGTAGACGCCCCGGCACCACACCGCAGGGAGGAGTACGGAGTGAGCCAGCTGATCGAGGACGTCGTCGACGCCTGCATCCTGGGACCGGCCCCGCAGATGATCCGCGTCTGCGTGCGCTACGCCAGTGACGACCCCCTCGCCCTGACGCTCGGCTTTCCGGCCCGGTCGTCGTTCCGGCCGTGCGAGCAGGAGGAGATGGAGTGGACCGCCGCGCGCGACCTCTTTGCCGCGGGGCTGGAGGCGCCCTCCGGCGACGGGGACGTCCGGGTCGGTCCGTGGGAGGAGGGCTTCACCCAGATCCAGATCCACGGCCCGGAGGGCTGTGCCCTGGTCGTGCTGCGCTCGGACCAGCTTGCCCGGTTCCTCGACCGCACCTACCGCGCCGTCCCGGTGGGCGAAGAGAGCTCCTTCATCGACTGCCCGGACACCGTCGCCGCACTCCTCGGCGAGCAGAGCTGAGCCGCTTCCTCCCGCGCGGCCCCTCCTCGCCGAGCCCCTCCTCACCGGGGCGCGCGCCTGCTCCCGCGCCGGAACCGGACCGCGGAGATGCCCACGGCGAGCAGCAGCACCGCGATGCCGAGGAAAAGCAGGTAGAGCAGCCCGTCGGCGACCACGCCGACGAGCCCGAGCACGATCGCGATGATGATCAGGAAGAGTACGAGCGCCATGGCCGCCCTCCTTCATGATGTCCCCACCTCCGGCCATTCCGTCTGCCCGGCTCCGGGTGAAACACTCGCGGTGCCCGGGATGGTCGCGACGGGACGGGAGTGAAGCCCGGAAGGTCCGGTTGCGCGGGAGGATCCAGGGCAGGCGCGCGGTATGTTGCTGCTCAGACCACCCGGTGTGTACCCGGCCCAGGGTGACACGGCCCTGCTGGCGGAGAGCCTGGCCCGGGAGGGGCCGCTGCGCGGGGTGCGCTGCCTCGATCTCGGGACCGGCAGCGGTGCCCTCGCGCTGGCGGCGGCCTGCCGCGGTGCCCGGGTGACGGCGGTGGACGTGTCCTGGCTGGCCCTGGCGACCGCGGGAGCGAACGCCTGGCTCCACCGGCACCGCGTCCGGCTGCGCCACGGCGACCTGACCGGCCCGGTCCGGGGCCGGCGGTTCGACCTGGTGCTCAGCAACCCGCCGTATGTGCCCGCCGAGCGGCCCAGGAGCCCCCGGTGGGGTATCGCGCGGGCCTGGGACGCCGGGCCGGACGGCCGGCTGCTGCTCGACCGGATCTGCCGCGAGGCACCCGGCCTGCTGGCGCGCGGAGGAGTGCTGCTCGTGGTGCAGTCCTCGCTTGCCGACGTCCCGGCGACCTTGCGAGCCCTGCAGCGGGCCGGGCTGCGGGCCGAGGTGGTGGCCCGGCGGCGCCAGCGCTTCGGGCCGGTGATGACCGGACGGGCCGCCTGGTTCGAGAGCCGCGGCCTGATCGACCCGGGTGTCCGCGAGGAGGAACTGGCGGTGATCCGCGGTGCCCGCCCTGCCTGACCCACCCGCCCCGCCCGGCGTGTCCGAGGCGCCGCGGTCGGTCGGGGCGCCGCAGCCGCCCGAGCCGCCCGAGCCGCCCCGCCCCGACGGCGGCAGCCCGCGGCGGGTGCAGCCCACCGGGCACGGCCCGGTGCTGATCGAGGGCCCGGTCGAGATCGTGCTCGCGGACGGCGTCACGGTCCGCTCCGACCGTCCGGTGGTGGCCCTGTGCACCTGCGGCCGCAGCCGCCGCTACCCGTTCTGCGACACCAGCCACCGCCGCCACCGTCCCGGCGGCTCACCCGGTCCCGGCGAGCGGCCCGCCGCGCAGTGAGCTGCGCCCGGCCGCCCACGCGCCGGTCAGATGGGCGGCGAGGCGGTCCTCGGCGAGCGAGCTCGCGGCGACCCCGAAGGAGACGTCGCCGGCCAGCGCGGGCTCCGCGGCGATGAGCGGGGCGATCACCCCGTGCCGGACCAACTGCTCGTGCACGGCGTCGGCCTCCACGTGTTCCTGGTAGAACCGGATGCCCGCCGGCCCCGCGCCGAGCCGCTCGAACGCGCGCACCAGCCGGGCGGACCCGGGCGAGGAGGTGATCTCCACCGTCGCGAACTGCCCGACCAGCGCGCCGCGCAGGCCCCGGTGGAGACCGAACAGCGACATCAGGTTGACCACCGCCAGCGCCGGGGCGGCCGCCGCGTCGACGTAGTGGCCGTACGCGGGGTCCAGGCCGAAGTCCGCCATCATCTCGGCGAACAGCCGGGAGTGGGCCCGCTCGGGGTGCCCGGCCCCGTACTCGTCGTACTCGACGGCCAGGAAGGCCGCCTGCGCCGCGCCGCCCAGGCGGGGCGCGGCCCACAGCTGCGGGTCGGCCTCCTTGAGGTGGTACAGCGAGCGGTGCACCAGGTACTCGCAGGCCTGCCAGCGCTCGCCGTGGGCCAGCAGGAAGTGGGAGGGGCCGGTGCCGGTGCGCGGTTCGGTGAGCAGCTGTTCGAGCAGGTCGTCCAGCGGCGGGGGCTCGCCCGCCTCCTCCTGTACGGCGGCCAGGAAGTGACGTTCCAACTCGCGGCGCAGCCGCAACAGTTCAGGGTCCCACTCCCAGCCCGGGCCGACGCCCTCGAAGCCGCGGTAGTGCAGCTCGTAGCAGACGTAGAGGGCCAGCTGCAGGTCCTCGCCCCACGGGTCCTCCGTGCGGACGGGGACGGGGTCGAGCAGGCCGGCGGCGCCGGGCGGGCCCGAGGTGAGGATGGTCCGGACGGCCTCGGAGAGCGGGCCGCGTGGGGCGGGCAGGTGGGGCGGTCGGGAGGTCTCGATCACGGTGGTCTCCGGAGAGGAGGGCGGCGGTCAGGCCGCGGCGAGTTCGAGGGTGCAGCACTTGGCCCGCCGCCGGTCGACCGGTCTTCCCGGGTCCGTCCACGGGTTGATCGCGTGGTCCACCGAGGCGTACGTGGGCGGGCACATCGGCATCCGCCGACGGCGCGGGGTTCGCTGCGGGCGGGACATGCGGTCACACCTCCGGTTCTACGGCCCCCGGCGCGCGTCTGCCCGGCAAAGGGCCGGCTCAGTCGGACTCCGTCCGGCCGCCGGACGTCAGCGCGGCGAGCGCGTCGACCACGTCCCGCAGCAGGCCGCGCCGGGCGAAAGCGGCCCGCTGGGTGTCCGCGCCGGCGCCGCCGGCCAGCAGCCGGGCACAGAGCCGCCGGGCCAGGTCGAGGTCGCCCTCGGCCGCCAGGCCCGGCGCGGCCCGCTCCAGCAGCTCGTCGAGCAGGGCGGACATCGGCACAGGCCTGGGCGCGTCACCGCCGCCGCGTACGTCCAGGGCGGTGCCGTGCAGCCCGGCCGCGGCGGCCCGCCGGTGGGCCGCGCGCAGCAGCCGTTCCCGGACGGGCGGACACGGCCGGTCCGTCTCCGCGAGCAGGACGCGGGTCAGCCCGCGGACCAGCACCGCGATCAGCACCGGGACGCCGACATCGGCGTTCACGTCCGCGATCCGCACCTCCAACGTCGGCAGGTGCTCCGACGGGCGCGCGTACCAGTAGATCATCCGCCGGTCGACGACGGTGCCGTCGGCGACCAGTCGCTCGACGTACCGCTCGTACCCGCTCTCGTCGAGGCTCGGAGCCGGCCCGACCGTCGGCCAGCGTTCGTAGTGTGCCGCCCGCGCGCTCGCCCCGCCGCCGTCCACGCCCTCGCAGAACGGCGAGTTCGCACCGAGGGCTTGGACGACCGGCAGCCACGGGCGCAGCCGGCTGCTCACCGCGAGAGCCTCGCCCCGGGTCAGGTCGCCGACATGGACGTGGCAGCCGCAGAGCTCGCCGCCGTCCTGGTCCGTGACGCCCGGCCCCATATGGCCGGCGATCCGCCGGTAGCGCGGCTCGTCGGTGACCGGGAGCGGATGGGTGCTCGGCAGGACGGACGACCCGGAGGCGACCAGCAGGCAGCCGGCCCGGGCCGCCGCTGCCGTCAGCGCCGCCCGGACCGCCAGCAGCTGCGCGCGCAGCTCGGCGGCGGTGCGCACCGGGGGCGTGCAGCCCTCGATCTGGGTGGCGTAGAACTCCGCCTGTGCCCGGTCGCCGAGGACGCGGGACACGTCCCGCAGCACGGAGGCCGCCCGGGGCACCGTGGTCCTGGTCCGGGCGTCCACGAGGAGGTACTCCTCTTCCACACCGAAGCGCAGCGGCCGCACGTCGGCCTCCCTCCTGCGGTGCGGTGCCGGTCGGACGGGAAGGCCGGGGGACACCGCCGCCTCCCGCGGCTACCCGTCAGGGGCGCGGCCAAGCCCGTGCCGGCCGGGCGGTTTGAGGTCCGCAGACCGGAGCAGACGCCCGAGGACGCCGGCCGGACCGCGGCCGGGCCGAGAGCAGAGGAGCGACGCCATGGGCGCCGGGGACAAGGCGAAGAACGTCGCCGAGAAGGCGAAGGGCAAGGCGAAGGAGGCGGTCGGCAAGGCCACCGACGACCCCGGTCTGAAGGCCGAGGGCCGGGCGACCCAGGCCAAGAGCGACATCAAGCAGGCCGCCGAGAAGGTCAAGGACGCCGCCAAGGACTGACCTACGACGAGGAGGAGCACTCATGAGCATGGTGCGGCAATCGATCGACGTGGATGTGCCACTGCACACCGCGTACAACCAGTGGACGCAGTTCGAGGAGTTCCCGAACTTCATGGACGGGGTGGAGGAGGTCCGGCAGATCGACGACCGGCACAACCACTGGAAGACCAGCATCGCGGGCGTGCACCGTGAGTTCGACACGGAGATCGTCGACCAGCTGCCCGACGAGCGGGTCTCCTGGCGGACCGTCGGCGGGGACGTGCAGCAGATGGGCATGGTGACCTTCCGGAAGATCGACGAGAACCACACCCGGGTGAACCTGGCGATGGAGTTCGAGCCGGAGGGCCTGGCCGAGTCGGCGGCCGACACGCTCGGCATGGTCGACTGGCGGGTGAAGGGCGATCTCGACCGCTTCAAGGGCTTCATCGAGGGGCGCGGCGGCGAGAGCGGCGGATGGCGGGGCCGCCTCACCCCGGGCTGAGCCCGCCCGGAACCGCAGTCGGCCCCGAAACGACGGGCCGTCCAGGAGTAGTACCACCGGCCGGCGATCGGCGCGGCGCCCTGGACGGCCCGTCGCGCCGTTCGGCGGCCTCCGTCCCGAACGGTGACCCGGAGCCGCCGGACCGTCCCCGCACCCGAGCCGCAGGTTTCGGCGGCTGCGGTGGGGTAGGAGCGAGGTCCGGAGCGACGCGAGGAGAGCCGAGGTGACGTCATGCGGTGTGTCCCCTCGCTCTCGGTCGACCTCGACGGAGCCCCCGGGTCGGAAGGCAGGGCCAGGCGTGCCGCGTCCCGCTTCCTCGGTGAGC
Source organism: Kitasatospora sp. NPDC041988 (assembly GCF_055588525.1). NCBI lineage: Bacteria > Bacillati > Actinomycetota > Actinomycetes > Kitasatosporales > Streptomycetaceae > Kitasatospora > Kitasatospora sp. NPDC041988. The sequence goes on along the minus strand of NZ_JBVJCO010000047.1, from coordinate 33,012 downwards.
TGGCAGGAGTCGGCAGGGGCCGGCTGAGCCCGCAGACGCGTCAGGACGCGGTGCTGGTGGTCGGTGAGTTGGTGGGCAATGCGTGCCGTCACGCACCCGGCCCGTGCACGCTGAGCATGGCGGTCGCCGACGCGGGCGTCGAGATAGCGGTCGCGGACACCAGCCCGGAGCTGCTCCGACCAGCCGCGCGGCCCGGGCCGGGTGGATACGGCCTGCTCGTGGTGGCCACGATCGGCCATCGGGTGCACGCGGTCCGCACGGCCACCGGCAAGATCGTCGAGACGACCGTCCGCGACCGCTGAGGGGCGACGCGGCCTATCGTTGGACTAGGAGATGGGAGGAGCGGAGGCCATGGAAGCCGACGGTGCCCCGGCAGGGCTCACGGTGACGGTGAGCGCCTCCGGGCGCAGCGTGGTCGTCCGCCCCGAGGGCGAACTGGACCACGATACGGCGCAGCCGCTGCGGGAAGCCCTGGAGACCGTCCTGCACGGCCCGCCCGGCCAGGTCGTGATCGACTGCGACGGCCTGTCCTTCTGCGACTCCACCGGCCTGAACCTGCTGTTGCGCACCCGCCTCGCCGCCGAGGGCGACGGCCGGGTGCTGGTGCTCGCCGCTCCCGGCCCGATGGTGGCCCGCATGCTGGAGATCACCGGGGCAGCGGACATCTTCCACGTCGCCCCCTCGATGGCGGAGGCGCTCGCCGGTCAGGACGGCTGATGGCACCCGCCGCCGACCAGCGCCGCCTGGCCCTCGTCTCCGGCAGGGGAGCGGTCACCCGGTCCCGCGAGTTCACCCGCGCGGCCCTGCTTGACTGGGGTTGGCTCCCGGCTTCGGGGGACGAGCGCCGGGCGGTGGCCGAGGACGTCCTGCTGGTCGTCAGCGAGCTGGTCACCAACGCCGCCCGGCATGCCGGCGGTCGGATCGAGCTGCGGCTGTGCCACTCGCCGTCGGGGCTGCGCGTGGAGGTGTCCGACGAGAGCCCCGAGCCGCCGGTGCTCCGGAGCAACGACGATCCGACGCTCCCCGGCAGACACGGGCTGCGGGTGGTGGCGCTGCTGTCCTGGGCCTGGGGCAGCCTGCCGGACGCGCGCGGCAAGACCGTGTGGTCGGAGATCGCGGCCCCGCCGGCCCGGCTGGGGCCGGCGACCGGGCACCACCCGCACTGACGGGGGGCGTGAACGCCGACGCCGCCCCGCCCCACGCCACCGCCCCAGCCCACACCGCCGCCCGCCTCCCGACCGCCGCCCCTCGCCGCCATCGGATGCCCTTCCACACGCGGCACCGCCCGGGCCCCCGGCCTAAGCTGGACCCACGCCTCGACACGGTGCCTCGCACCGTCCCCGGCAGGCCACAGACACGAACCGGGACCTTGGCAGGAGAGACCAGGGGGCGCGGATGTCGGAATCGCAGAGCGAGAGCGCCCGGCTGCGGGCCACCATCGACCGGCTGCGCAGCGAGGTGGAGGGCCAGCGCCGCGCGATGCGGACGCGCGCCGTGATCGAACAGGCCAAGGGCATCCTGATCGAACGGATCGGGTGCACCCCGGACGAGGCGTTCAGTCACCTTGTCCAGCTCTCCCAGGACAGCAACCGCAAACTCGTCGACATCGCCGCCGACCTCCTCGGGACGGCCGCGCCCCCGGACGCCGACGAGCACGTCCCCGTCGTGGAGCGGCGGCCGGCCGCAGCGCGGCGGCCCGCCCCCGTGGTGCGAGGTCCGGACCCCCCGCCGCAGGCGGGCGCTCCCACGGTCAGCGGCTTCGCCGCCCGCTACCACGTCGCCGCCTCGGCCCTCGCCTCGGCCGAGTCGCCCGACGAGCTGGCCGCCCTGCTCACCGAGGCCGCCCTCGCGCCGCTGGGCGTCGGCGCGATCGCCCTCACCGTCCTGGAGCCCGACGGCGCGCTGAGGCTGGTGGCCAGCCACGGCGTGCCCGCCCACCAGCTCAGCCAGTGGCAGCGCATCCCTCCGCACATGTCCCTGCCGCTGACCGATGCCGCCCGCACCGGAGCAACCGTCTGGGTGCGAGGCCGCGCCGAGTTCGCCACGCGCTACCCCGACCTGAAGGGCGAGGACCTCGTCCCCGGAGACACCGTCTGCGCGCTGCCGCTGCGTACCGGCGAACAGCTGATCGGCGCGATGAAACTCGGCTGGCCCGGCGACTTCCACGCCGACGGGCCCACCGCGCACCACCTCTCCGCCCTGGCCCGGCTGGTCGCCGCCCAGCTGCTGCGCGTGCTCACCGGCGCAGAGGAGGAGGGAGCTCCGGTGCCGACCGGCGAGCCGTGGTTCCGGGCGGTGCTGGACGCGCTCCTCGACCCGGTCCTGATCCTGCACGCCGTCCGCGAACCCGAGGGGAAGGTCACCGACCTGCGGGTCGGGCACGCCAACGCCGCCACCGTCGACCTGGCCGGCCGCACCGGCCAGGACATCGTCGGCCGGCTGCTCAGCGAGCTCTACCCCGGCATGGTCTCCTCCGGCACCTTCCAGCACCTGCTGGACGTCGCGGCCACCGGAGTGCCCTACCAGGGCGAGGCCGAGCAGTACGTCGAGGTCGTCGGCGGCGCGGTCCACGGCTCGACCATGACCCTGCACGCCACCCCGTTCCTCGACGGCGTCCTGGTCAGCTGGCGCACCCACGACGAGCAGGAACGCCGGGACCACCAGCTCGCCCAGGCCCAACGGCTGGCCGGCCTCGGCACCTGGCAGTGGGAGGCCTCCGCCGCGAGACTCGACTGCTCACCGGAGGTCTTCCGGCTGCTCGGCCTGCCGGAACGGGCCGAGTCCGGCACCCTCGGCGCGGCCGAGGCGGAGGCCGCCATCGCGCCGGCCGACCGCGCCGCCGTCCGGCTCCTGGCCGAGCGACTGCTCGCGGGGCAAACCTCCGCCACGCTCGAATTCCGGGTCGTCCGCGCCGACGGCGTCTCCCGGGCCGTCCGGGCGATCGCCGAGACCGTCCCCGGGCACCTGGACGGCGAGGCTCTCGCCGTCCACGGCGTCATCCAGGACATCACCGCCTGGCGGCACACCGAGAAGGCGCTCGCCGACACCCGGGCCAGGCTCGCCGAACAGGTCCGTCAGACGGCCGTCGAGCACCGCGCCGTCCGCGCCCTCCAGCGCGCGCTCATGGACGTGCCGGGCGGCCCGCCCGCGCCCAACCTCGACATGGCGGCCCGCTACCTGCCGGCCGAGAGCGACTCCCAGGTCGGCGGCGACTGGTACGACGCCCTGACCCTCCCGGACGGCACCGTCCTCATCGTGGTCGGCGACGTCTCCGGCCACGGCCTGCGCGCCGCCGCCGGCATGGCGCAGCTGCGCGACGCGCTGCGCGGCCTGGCGTTCACCGGAGCCGAACCGGACCGGCTGCTCCACCGCCTCAACCAGATGCTCTGCCACCTCGGCGGCGACTTCATCGCCACCGCCGTCTGCGGCCGGCTCGACACCGAACGGCGCCTCCTCACCTGGGCCAGGGCCGGGCACCTGCCGCCCCTGATGGTCCACGACGGTGTCGCCCGCTACCTGGACCCGCCCCCGGGGCCTCTGCTCGGCGCCCACCCGGGCGCCGTCTACCGCAGCACCGTCCTGACACTCGCACCGGACGACCTGGTCCTGCTCTTCACCGACGGACTGGTCGAGCGGCGAGGCGAGGGCCTCGACCGCGGCCTGGACCGGCTGCTCAGGGCGGTGGAGGAGTACAAGGCGCCGGGGATCCCCGGCTGCCTCGACCACGTGCTGCGCCGGCTCAGGGCACCCAACCCGCACGACGACACCTGCGTCATCGGCATCCGGCTGTCCTGACAGCGTGGGCGCCCGGACCGCGCGGGGAGCTCACCGGCTCGGCCGGGGCATGGCGACGGGCCTCCGCCCGCTCTTTTCCACCAGACCCCCTGCCACAGGCGGATCCGGAGAAGGTTGGTCCGCATGCCGGCCGGGCATAGAACAAGAACGGAGTGTCCAGCTTGCCGTCCCTCCGCACCGGCGGTTTCGCCTCCGCCGGATTCACGGCACGGTCACCGTGCCGGGACGCCGCCGCCTGAAGAAGCCGGGTGTCACGGTCTCCCATCCTCCGATCCCTGCGCGCCCCCGTCGCCGGCCGTCCGCGGCCGCCCCACGGGTGGAGGCAGCGCCCCGTCCGGGGTGCGGCGGTGCGGGGACAAGCCAGGGAGATGACCCCCGTGCCAGCCCTCACCACTGCGGCGCGGCCCGCGTGCGCGCCGGAAGCGCAGGACTTCGACCGACCGACCCGCGAGCAGATGCGGGGCATGGGCAAGACCGAGGCCCGGGCGCAGAGCGACGCGCTGTTCGGGCGCCTCGCCGGCCTGGACCGCGAATCGGCCGCTTACAGTTACGTGCGCGGCACGATCATCGAGCTCAACATGCCGTTGGTGCGGTTCGTCGCCGCCGGCTTCCGCAACCGCTCCGCCGAAGTGGAGGACCTCCTGCAGGTCGGCACGGTCGGCCTGATCAAAGCGGTGGACGGCTACGACCACCGGCGGGGCGTGGAATTCGTGACGTACGCGATCCCGACCATCGTCGGCGAGATCAAACGGTTCTTCCGCGACACCTCCTGGCCGGTGCGGGTCCCGCGCAGCCTCCAGGAGCTCTACCTGCGGGTCGCCCGCGGCTCCGACACCCTGGAGCAGGAGCTCGGGCGGCTGCCCGCCGCGGAGGAACTCGCCGAGCAGCTGGACCTGGACGTTGCCGAGGTCACCGCCGCGCTCGGCGTGGGCCGTGCCTACCGCTGCGACTCGTTGGACGCGCTGCGCGAGGACCGCGAGGACGAGACCGGCAGCGCGCTGATCGACCGGCTGGGCGAGCGCGACCGGAACCTCGCCCTGGTCGAGTTCCGGGAGTCCGTGCGGCCGCTGCTCGGCGACCTCTCGCCGCGCGAGCGCACGATCCTGATGCTGCGGTTCTGGGGCGACTGCACCCAGTCCGAGATCGCCGAGCAGATCGGCTGCTCCCAGATGCACGTCTCCCGGCTTCTGGCAGCCACCCTCGGCAGCCTGCGGGAGCGGCTGGCCGATCCGGCGGCGGACGCCCCCTGACGGGGACCGCCCGGCGGTCGGCTGTTCATGGACGGTCGGACGAGGGGCCGTTTGCCCCAGGAGGAGCAGGGCAGATGCGCACCACGGGCGCACCGGGGGAGGAGCGCTGTGCGGACGGCTCCGTCACACCCGTCCGACCCCGCCAGGGCGGAGCGGCATCAGGAGGCCGCCATGGAACACATCGAGCGATACGCCGTCACCATCCCCGGCGCCCCGGGCACCCACGCCTCCCCACGCGTCGTCGTGGTGCGGCTCACGCACACGACCGGGCCCGACGGGCGGCCGGTGTACACCGACGAGACGGGTACCTTCCCGGTCTACGTGAGCCGCGGGGTGGCCGAGCCGCTCGCCGACCTGCCCGGGCCCAACCCGATGCGATGCCTGCACGCCGAACCCCTGCCGTGATCCGCCGCGTCCGGCGCGTGGTCGCCGTGACATGGCGGCGGGGCCGCGAGGTCGAGCTGCTGCACCGGGCGATGGCGTTCGCGGCGCTGTGCTTCGTGACCCTCGTGCCGCTGCTCGTGGTGATCGCCGCCGCGTCACCGACCCGCGGCAGCGGAATCGCGGACTGGATCGCCGACGGCCTCGGCCTGTCCGGCCGTTCGTCGGCGGCGGTGGGGCAGCTGTTCGCCTCGCGCCGGGAGGTCCTCAGCACCACCACGGGCCTCAGCCTCGCCGCGCTCGCCGTGTTCGGGGTCACGCTGATGACCGCGCTCCAGAACGCGTACGAGCGGATCTGGCAGCTGGCACCCGGCGCCTGGCGCAGCGTGTGGCGGCAGGTGGCGGCTCTCGTGGGACTGATCGGCTACATCCTGGTCGCGGCCTGGAGCCGGGTCCCGTGGGAGCGCACCTCCGGGCAGCCGGCCCTGCGGGTGGTCGCCACGGTGGGTGGTGGGGTCCTGCTCTTCTGGTGGCTGCAACGCCTGCTGCTCGGTGGGCGGGTCTCCTGGCGCAGGCTGCTGCCGGGCGCGGTCGCGACCGTCTTCGCGCTGGCCGGGCTGCGGGCGTTCTCCCGGCTGGTGTTCGCGCCGCTGATCGTGGCCAACGTGGTCTCGTACGGGCCGGTCGGCACGGTACTGGTCGTTCAGTCCTGGCTGATCGGGGTGGGCTTCTCGGTCTACGGGGGCGCCACCGTGGGCCGGGCCCTGCTGTCCCTGCGGATGGTCCCGCGCCGCCGGGGCCTGCGGTGAACTCCCGGACCGGGACCAGCGCCGGCCCGGCACGGCGCCGGCCACCGACCGGACCGCGGGACCGCCCTGCCACCGGTCCGCCCGGTCGCCGGATACGAGCGACGCGCGAGATCCTGGGTCGAGACCGAGCACCGCGAACGGAGCAGGACCCGGCGGCCTGGGGCCACCGGGCGGAGGAGCCGGCATGACCAACCAGCCTCCCACCCCGCCGCGCTGCCTGGTGACCGGCGCCACCGGCTACATCGGCGGCCGCCTGGTCCCCGAGCTGCTCGCGGCCGGACACCCGGTGCGCTGCCTGGTCCGCGACCCCGGCCGGCTGCGCGACCAACCGTGGCGGGCGCAGGTCGAGACCGTCACCGGAGACGTCACCCGGCCCGACACGCTCCCCGCGGCCCTCGACGGGGTGGACGTCGCCTACTACCTCGTCCACTCGCTGGGCACCGGGCCCGGGTTCGAGCGGACCGACCGTGCGGCCGCCCGCGCGTTCGGCCGGGCCGCCGCCGCGGCCGGTGTGGCCCGCATCGTCTACCTGGGCGGACTGGTCCCCGGCGGTGTGCCCGAGCAGCAGCTCTCGCCGCACCTGCGCTCGCGCGCCGAGGTCGGCCGCACGCTGCGGCGCAGCGGCGTGCCCACCGCCGAACTGCGCGCCGCGGTGATCATCGGATCCGGCAGCGCGTCGTTCGAGATGCTGCGCTACCTCACCGAGCGGCTGCCGGTGATGGTCACCCCGAGCTGGGTGGGGACCCGGATCCAGCCGATCGCCGTACGGGACGTGCTCCGCTACCTGGTCGGCGCGGCCGGGCTGCCGTCCGAGGTCAACCGGACCTTCGACCTCGGCGGGCCCGACGTCCTGACCTACCGGGGCATGATGCGGCGCTACGCCCGGGTCGCCGGGCTGCGCCGGCGCGTCATCGTCCCGGTGCCGGTGCTCACCCCGGGGCTGTCCAGCCACTGGGTGGGCCTGGTCACCCCGGTGCCGAACGCCATCGCCCGGCCGCTGGTCGAGTCGCTGCGGCACGAGGTGGTGTGCGGCGAGCACGACATCGCCCGCTGGGTGCCCGATCCGGCCGGCGGCCTGATCGGCTTCGACCGGGCGGTGGAGCTCGCCCTGCGCCGGATCCGGGACGCCGAGGTGGTCACCCGCTGGTCCTCGGCCTCCCTTCCCGGCGCGCCCAGCGACCCGCTGCCCACCGACCCCGACTGGGCGGGCGGCAGCCTCTACCTGGACGTTCGGGACCGCGCCGTCCAGGCCTCCCCGCGCGCCGTCTGGCAGGTCGTCGAGGGCATCGGGGGCGACAACGGCTGGTACTCCTTCCCGCTCGGGTGGGCGCTGCGCGGCCGGCTGGACCGCCTGGTCGGCGGTGTCGGCCTGCGTCGCGGGCGGCGGGACCCGGTGCGGCTGAGGGTCGGCGACTCGTTGGACTTCTGGCGGGTCGAGGAGATCGAACCGGGGCGGCTGCTGCGACTGCGCGCCGAGATGCGGCTGCCGGGTCTGGCCTGGCTGGAGCTGTCGGTCACCCCGGACGGCGAGGGCGGTACGCACTACCGCCAGCGGGCGCTGTTCCACCCGCACGGACTGGCCGGCCACGCCTACTGGTGGGCCGTCGCGCCCTTCCACGCGGCCGTCTTCGGGGGGATGGCCCGCAACATCACCTCGCGGGCCCGGGAGGCGGGCTGACCCCGCGTCCTTCCCGGTCAGCCGAGGAACGCCCAGGCGGCCCCACCGGCCGCCGCTCCCAGCCCTGCGCCCGCCACCGTCTGGCCGAGCGTGTGGTACCGCAGGGCCACCCGCGACCAGCACACGGCGACCACCGCCGGACAGCAGCCCCACCACCACGGCGAGTGCACCGCCGCCGCCAGCGCCACCACGGCCGAGGCCACCGCCGAGTCCACGCTGATCTTCCAGACCGTGTTGACCGCCAGCAGCACGACGGTCATCGCCCACAGCGCCAGCATCGCCACCAGGATCCCCCGCGGCGCGTGCCCGAGCAGCATCGCCAGCGCCCCGGACCCGATCGAGCCGAGGATCACCAGGAAGATCGGCCCGCGCTGCCGCCGGTCCACCACATGCCGGTCACCCCAGGTGCCGCGCCGCCGCTCCCACTCGATGTACCCGGCCGGCACCAGCCCGGCGCACAGTGCCCCCAGCAGCCCCCAGCCGACCCCGGTCCAGTCACCCGCCGCGGCGACCCCGATCGCGACCATCCCGGCCAGCAGCACGTTGCGCGGCTGCAGTACGTCGGTCACCGCCTGGGCTGTGCCCGTCTGCCCGCTCACCCCGTCACCTCGGTCACCCCGTCGCCTCTGTCACGATGATCATCGTACGAGTCGCCGGGTGCCCGCACCGAGGGCGGGGCGGGCAGGCAGCCTTGTCAGAACGTCGCGTGCCGGAGGATGTCGAGGACTTCGTCGGTGATCGCGGCCTCGTTCTGTTCGAGGTCCGGGCCGGTGAGCCGGTCGGGCTGGTCGGGCAGGCCGGTGAGGACGGGGGTGTGCAGGTGGCCGCCGGGCAGCTGCGGGGCGAGCTCCAGCCGTAGCCGGTTGGAGCGGTAGGCCACCTCGTTGGAGAGGTAGCCGCCGCCGCCACCGGCGACGGCCCGCGATCCCGGGGTCGGCCCGTCCTCGCGGTCGACCGGCTGTTCGCCCCCGGCCGGGATCTCGGTGACGGGCGTGTTCAGCAGGGCGGGGTACGGCTGCTGGACGGCCGTCATCGGGTCGGTCGGGAGGGTGGTGCGGATGAACTCCGGTCCGGGGCCGAGCCCGGGGGCGGTCACCGGGTGCTCCCGGGTGCCGCCGGAGAGCGTTCCGGTGTTGTCGGGGTACGGGTCGGCGGAGCGGGCGCGCCCCGCCCAGGCCTCCAGGGTGAACAGGCCGGGGTAGCCCTGGCTGATCGTGGTGACGAGGTCGGCGGACCGGGGCCCGGGGGCGAGGCGCGGGCCGAAGGCGCGCTCGACGATGCCGTGGTCGAAGTCGGCGTAGCGGACGGGGAGCAGGACGGCCCTGATCTCGGCCTGGGTGCCGTCGGCCAGGGTGATCCGGCGGCCGTTCAACTGCAGGGCGGCAGAGCCGGAGGGGTTGGCACGGCGCAGCTCGTCGTCGAGGCCGAAGGGGTCGAAGCCGCTGACGAATATGCGCCGCAGGCCCGGGGCGCCGGTGAAGTCGTTCTCCGCCAGCCCTCGGGAGGCGTCCTCGAACCGTTCCCGCAGGGCCGCGGCGTCGAGGGGGAAGCGGGGCTGCCACCGGGCGAGTTGGAGGGTCATGGCGAGCCGGGTCCAGTAGAGCGGGCGGTCGTCCCGGGTGGGCAGGTCGCCGCCGGGGCGCCGGCCCTGCGCGCGGTCGGCCGCCGCCCACCAGAGGGCCCGTCCCCACGCGTCCACGAGTTGTCCGGCCTCGCCCGCGTTCCGGGCACTGCACAGGGCGGCGGGGAAGCGCCGGACGAAGTCGCCGAGGCCCGCCCGTTCGGTGAGGGCCGCTGTCCGGGTGTCCCCGAGACGGGCCTGTTCCCGGTCGGCCGGGGGAGAGGTGACGGTGCGACAGGCAGGCAGGCCCGCGGCTGTCGAGGTGGCCGGAAGCAGTGGCGTGGAGAGCACGCCGATGAGGGTCGCGGCCAGGACGGCGCGTCGGGCGGGCATCATGGTGTGTGACATTACACGCGGGTCTGACGCTCCGCCAGATCGCCGACGGGCCACTGCCGGACCACCGAGGGGCTCCCTCGCCACCCGGCGGGGGAGCCCCTGTGGGGGGCCCTGTGGGGTGGGCCGGTCAGTGGGCGCCGTGGATCAGTTGGAGCGAGAAGCCGTGGTCGGTGGAGACGGCCGGGGTCCTGATCTCCGTCACCCCGGTCGCGGCGTCGTAGTACCAGCCGGAGGCCGCGGAGCCGAGCGCGGCCGCGGAGTCGAGCCGGGGCAGCGGGCCGCCCTCGGTGACGACCTGCCGGGGCTCGGGCTGGCCGTGCACGGTGAAGCGGTACGCCCGGCGGGCCGGTTTGTCGGCGTAACTGCCCACACTGGCGCCGACTTTGACGACGGTCACGGCGCGGTTCGCGTGCACGTCGACCTTCTGGGTGGCCGAGGCACCCTGGGCGAACTGCCGGGTGGTGCCGTCGTCCTCGTACAGGGTGTAGGAGGAGTCGCCCTGCGGGTAGAGGTCGTAGTCGAGTTCGGTCCGGTCCCGGTTCTGCCAGGACAGCGTGCCCTTGGGCCACATCGGGACGATCGAGCCGCCCTTGACGAACAGCGGCAGGGTGTCGAGCGGCGCGGAGTAGCCGTTGATCGTGGTCGGGCCCTGGTAGGTGCGCCCGGTCCAGTAGTCGGTCCAGGTGCCCTCGGGCAGGTAGATGCCGTCGCGCACCGAGGTGTCCGAGTACACCGGCGCGACCAGGAAGTCCGGTCCGGCCAGGAACTCGTACGTGGCGTCCGGCCCGAGGGCCGCCGGGTCGTCCGGGTACTCCAGCGCGAGCGGCCGGACGGCGCCGACGCCGGTCCTGGTGGCCTCCGCCGACAGGGTGTACATGTACGGCAGCAGCCGCTCCTTCAGCTGCAGGTACTTGCGGTTGATCGAGGTGTAGGGCTCCCCGTCCAGCCAGGGCTGCTGGTCGCGGGGCTCCTTGCCGGTCATGTCCTTGGCCCAGCCGTCCATGGTCATGACGGCCGGGAGGAAGGCCTTCCACTGCAGGTCGCGGGCGTACATCTTCGGGTCGCGCCGGAAGATGGAGCCGACGTCGCCGGTGTTGTACGCGATGCCGGACATGGTCGCGCCGGCGTAGGTGGGGATCTGCCAGCGGATGTAGTCCCAGGACAGGCTCTGGTCGCCGCTCCAGAGCACGCCGCAGCGCTGGGCGCCGGCCCAGGAGACGGGCAGCCAGACGAAGCCGCGGGCGTCGCTGTTGTCCTCGATGCCGGCCTTGGCCTGGTCGCAGGCGTTCAGCGCGAAGTCGTAACCGTTGCCGACCCAGGCGACGTCGAGCTTGCGGACCCGGACCCCGGCCTTGACCTCCTCGGCCTGGTTGGGCAGGCCGTTCTGCGTCCAGAGCCCGAGCTGGGCGTGGTCCTTCCGCAGGCCCTCGCCGGTCTTCGCGAGGTCCTCGTACCCGCAGCCGTAGCCGTCGTTGACCAGCATCCAGCCCAGCGGCATCTGGTTCTCGGCATAGCCGTCGGCGACCTTCACCGCGTCCTGGGTGTGCCGCTCGCCGCGGTTGGCGTTGTGCAGGTAGCAGTCGGAGTCGCCCGGCTCCAGGCCGTAGACGGGCGGCATGAAGGGCTTGCCGACCAGCGCGGTGTACCGGCCGATCACCGATTTCACGTCGCCGGTGAAGTAGTAGGCGTCGAGGCGCCGTTCCTGCTGGCCGGTGCGGACGGGCGAGCCGAAGTCGTAGATCCCCGGCGCGAAGGTGTTGCGGAAGACCCCGTAGCCGGCGCTGGAGACGTAGAACGGCTGCGAGTTGTTGTAGCCGCCCTCGTTCCAGTTGGAGCTGTTGGCGACGTGGATGGTCTTGTCGCGGTGCGAGAAGCCACCGTTCTGCTCGCCGCCGCCGAAGAACTGCTCGTCGGCGCCGCGCACCAGGCTCTGCCGCAGCCCGCTGGTGCTCCAGCGCAGTGGCGCGTCCTCCTGCCAGAGGGCGGTGCGGTCGTCGGCCCGGTAGAGGCCGAACCGCAGGGGGTGTTTGTAGACCCGCAGCACCAGGCCGCCGGAGCGGATGCCGTAGTACGCGCCGGCGTCGAACGTGCTGCTGTCGCGCTGGAGTTCGGGCTGCTTGCGGATGATGGTGCTGCCGGCCGGGTCGGTGAGGACGCCGTCCGGGGCGGCCCGCAGGCGCAGTTGGTCGTCGGCGAGGAAGTCGACCTTGGCCTTCAGGGTGCCCGCGGCGATGTCGTAGCTGCCCTGGGAGCCGCCGAAGGCGGTGAGGTCGCCCGCGTCGGCGGTCTGCGGCAGATAGGCCCGGCCGGTGTAGGAGTTGTCGTGCACGTCGTAGGGGACGACCAGGACGTGGTACGTGCCCGAGGCCCGGGGGATCACGGTCGCCTCGGGGTCGGCGGTGCCGGCGCTCTGGGCGACCTCCTTGCCGTTGGCGTCGTAGATGTAGAGGTCGAAGTCGTCGGTGGGGTTCTGCCACTGGATGGAGACGGGGACGCCGCCCTCGGGGTTGTCGTTCCAGTACCCGGCCGGGACGTCGACGGTCAGGTCGAAGTGGTCGCAGACCGCGCCGTCCGGGTCCTGTGCGGCCGGCGGGCAGTCGGCGGCGCCGCCGAGCGTCCCCTTGGCGTAGCGGGGGCTCTGCCAGGTCGTGCTCTGGTGGCCCGGGTCGAGGAGGGCGGAGCCGGGGGTCGCGGCCCGGGCCGGTACGGCCGGTCCGGCGAGGGCGGCGATGCTGGTGACGGCTGCGGCGAGGGCGGACCAGCGGAGGTGGTGTCGAAGTAGGCGCACGGTGCGTTCTCCTGTCGACTGAGCAGAATATGTTCACTTGATGCGTGAAACTGCTTGAAGTGCAGACGTTCAGAGCAACATTCACAGTTACTGTCGGTACATGTCAATGGCGGGGTGAGGGCGGGCCGCGGGCGGTCGGGGCACCCTGGGCGCCCCGACCGGTAACCCCCGGGCGGAGGGTTACTTGACCGATCCGGCGGTGAGCCCGGAGACCACCTGGCGCTCGATGAAGGCGAACAGCACCACGACCGGCACGATGGCGACGACCGACCCGGCGAAGAGGTAGTTCCACTGGACGGTGTAGTTGCCGATGAAGCTGTTGATGCCGACGGTCAGCGGCTGGCTGTCGGGAACGGTCGACAGCGTCAGGCCCATCACGAACTCGTTCCAGGCGGAGATGAAGGTGAAGATCACCGCGGTCACCACGCCCGGCATGGCCAGCGGCAGGACCACCCGGCGCAGCGCTCCGAGCCGGCCGAGGCCGTCAATCATGGCCGCCTCCTCCAGCTCGACCGGGATGGAGCCGATGTAGGCGGTGAGGATCCAGATCGCGAAGGCCAGGTTGAAGGCGGCGTTGCAGAGGATCAGCGTCCAGACCGAGTTGAGCATGCCGAGCTGGTAGAACTCGCGGTAGAGGCCGACCAGCAGCGAGGTCGGCTGGAACATCTGGGTGACCAGGACGAGCAGCAGGAAGAGCTTGCGGCCGCGGTACCGGATGCGTGCGGTGTAGTAGGCCGCGGGCAGCGCGACCAGCAGCGCCAGCAGGGTGGAGCCGCCGGCGACCAGCAGGGTCACCCGCAGGTTGCCGCCGAGGGTCGAGTCGCGCCAGACGTCGACGAAGTTGGACCAGGCGAAGTGCGTCGGCAGGTAGGTCGGGTCGCGCAGCTCGTCGGCCGGGCGCAGCGCGGTGACGACCATCTCCAGGTAGGGGAGCAGGAAGAGCGCCGCCAGCAGCCAGGCCACGGCCGCGATGACCAGGGTGCGCGGGCCGGGCCGGCGCCCGGGCCGGCGTGCTCGCGAGCCGGGCGCACCGGTGCCGGGCCCGGGCGCGGGTGTGACGGCCGGGCGGGCGGGGCGCCGGGCCCGGTCTGTCTGCTGGGCCATCAGCTCTCCTCCTCGTTCCAGCGGCTGACCTTGAGGAAGACCAGCACCATCAGCACGACCAGGGCGAAGTTGACCACGGACATGGCCGCGGACTCGCCGATGTCGGTGTTCTTCAACTGGTACATGAACACGGTGGTGGTGGCCGTGGCGCTGTCCGGGCCGCCCTGGGTCATGCCCCAGATGACGGGGAAGGAGTTGAAGACGTTGATCAGGTTGATCACCACGCCGACCAGGAAGGCCGGGCGTAGCAGCGGCAGGGTGATGCGCAGGTAGGTCTGCCAGGTGCCGGCGCCGTCCACCCGGGCCGCCTCGTACACCTCGCCGGGGACGGTCTGCAGTCCGGCGAGCAGGGTGTACGTGGTGAAGGGGAGGGAGACGAAGACCGCGACGGCCATCATCCAGGGCCAGGCGGTGGAGGGGCTGCCGAGCCAGTCCTGGGGGCCGTCTATCAGGCCGAGGTCGGTCATCGCGGTGTTGAGCACACCGGCGGTCTGGTTGAGCATCCACTTGAAGCCGATGGCGGTCATCAGGACGGACGCGGCCCAGGGCGCGATCAGGGCCCAGCGGGTGAGGCGGCGCCCCGGGAACTGCTGGTCGAACAGCTGGGCGAGGGCCAGCGAGAGCAGCATCGTCAGGCCGACGACGGCGACCGTCCAGATCACCGTGCGGACCAGGACGTGCCCGAGGTCGGCCTCGCCGAAGAGCTTGCGGTACTTGTCGAAGCCGGCGGAGCCGCGGACGAAGCCGCTGGTGCTGATCCGCAGGAAGGAGGTGCGGACCATCTCGTAGACGGGCCACAGGACCACGAGCAGGATCAGCAGGACGGCCGGGGCGATCCAGGGCAGGGGGCCGAGCCTGCCGGGGCCGGACCGGGCCGGCCTGCCCCGGCCGGGCCTGCGGGCCTCGGGGGCAGCGGATTTGAGGGACACGGGTGGTGCCTTCCGGGCGTGTGCGGCAGCGCGTGCCGCACGGCTTGCGACGTGCCGGAGCCCCGGCGCCGGCGGGTGCCGGGGGCGGGTGCGGCTACTTGTTCGCGACGGCGTCCTGGGACTTCTTCTGCAGGTCGCCGAGGACCTTGGCCGGGTCGCCGGCGACGGCGGTGCCGACGCTCTTCTTGATCTCCGCGGAGACGGCGTCCCAGGTGGTGTCACCGAGCGGGTAGAAGGAGGCCTGCGGCAGGAGGGCGAAGAACGGTTCGAGGTCCTTGTGCTTGCCGCTGGACGTCATCTCGCGCAGGGTGTCCTGGGTGACCGGCATCAGGTTGTAGGTCTCGTCGAACTTGAGCGTGTTGTCCTTGGAGTACACGAAGTCGAGGAACTTCTTGATCTGGTCCCGGTGGCCGTTCTTCTTGAACGCCATCGTCCAGTCCGCCACGCCGAGGGTGGACTTGAGCGGGCCGGCCTTGCCGGGGATCGGCGCGACCGCGTAGTCGACCTTGCCGTCCTTGGACATCTGGATCAGCGAGGGGTGGCCGTTGACCATGGCCGCCTTGCCCGCCGCGAAGTCGGCGAACGCGGTCTTGCGGTCGGTGGTCGCGGGGTTGGCGTAGGTCAGGCCGGGCTCGACGAGGTTGGCCTTGAGCCAGCCGAAGGTGTCGATGTTGGCCTGGCTGTTGAGGGTGTACGCGCCGGACTTGTCGGTGGGGCCGCCGCCGTTGCCGAGCTCCCACATCATGCTCTCGCCCTGGGCCTCCTCGGGACCGAGCGGCAGCGCGTACGGGGTGACTCCGGGGACCTTGGCCTTGACCAGCGCGGCGTCCGCCTTCACCTCGTCCCAGGTCTTGGGCGCCTCGGTGATCCCGGCCTGGGCGAAGAGCGCCTTGTTGTAGAAGAAGGCACGGGCCGAGGAGACGAACGGAATGCCGTACTGCACGCCCTTGACCTGTCCGGCCTCGGCGAAGGAGTCGATGAAGTCGGCCCGGGTACCGCTCGACAGCACGTCCTCGGCCTTGTAGAGGAGGTCGTCTGCGACCTTGTCGGCGTAGCCGCCGGTCTGCAGGACGTCCGGGATGTTGCCGCTCTGGATCATCGTCTTGACCTGCTTGTCGATGTCGTTCCAGTTCACCACCTGGACATCGACCTTGATGGCCGGGTTGGCCGCGGTGAACGCGGAGGCGACGTCGTTCCAGTAGGCCTTGGAGCTGTTGGACTCCTTGTCGCCGTAGTCGGCGGCGACCAGCTTGAGGGTCACGCTGCCGTCCGCCGAGGCGCCGCCACCGCTGCCGCACGCCGTGAGCGCGAGAGCGGTGACCGTACACACCACCGAGAGACCGAGTACACGTCCGTTCACCGCAGTTACCGCCTTCGTGCCGTCGGACCCGCGTTCTGGACGGGTCCACTCCTGGGGATTGAGAGTGGGCAGCAGTCTTCGGATCGTCGCGCGCGGGCGGCCCGGGGGTGGCTACTGCCTGGCCGCTTGTTCATCTATGCGTGAAGATCGCTTATTTCGAGCAGATCCGAAAGCCGCTGTGTCGCGAAGTATTCACGAGGTGGGCTGACCGGTCCAGGTGCTGTTATCGGACCGTTGTGCTTCGGACCGCCGATATCCGGTCGATCCGGTCCGCGGTCGGCGCCCCTGTTGTGACGTTCTGTCACTGCCCTGGTCTGCCCGGCATATCGGTCCGGTCGGACGGCCGCCCTGTCGTTGCGCCGGCCGTCCGTAATGCGCCTTCTGTCACTGCAAGCTATTGACCTGTACCTGTTGACTCATGTCGATAGCGCCGCCACTCTGGACACATTCGAGCATCAGTAAGCATGCAGATGCTCGCTTCCTCCAGGGAGGCCCTCACATGCGTTCCGCACCCACCCCCGTCCTGCCGAGGCCGGGCAGCCCCGGCGCCAGACCCGCCGCGGTGTCCGTCGCACTGCTGCTCATCGCCTCGCTGTTCGCCGTCCTCGCCCCCGTCGGCACGGCACGTGCCGCAACGGCGGGCAAGGTCACCGGCGTCAGCCGGTCCGGCGACACCTTCACCGTCACCACCTCGGGCGGAGCGGCCGCCCGGGTAGCCGTCGCCAGGGCCGACATCTTCCGGATCTGGCTCTCGCCGGACGGCACGTTCGGCAACGACCCGGCCGGTACCGACCTCGCCGTCAGGACCGGCTTCGGCACCGTCGGAGCCACCCTGACCGACGCCGGCCCCTACTACCGGATCAGCACCCCGGCGATCAGCCTGCGGATCAACAAGTCGCCGCTCACCTTCGCCCTGTACAAGGCCGAGAACACCACCCTGGTGTGGGCGGAGTCCAAGCCCACCAGCTGGACCGGCTCGCAGACGACCCAGTACCTCACCCGCGGCGCCGACGAGCAGTTCTACGGCACCGGCCTGCGGCTCGGGGAATGGGCCCTGCGCGACAAGACCGTCCCGATCTCGGTCTCCAACCGGTGGACCGAGAACAGCAACGCCAGCCCCGCGCCGTTCTACATGTCCACCAACGGCTACGGCGTCATGCGCAACACCTGGGCGCCCGGCTCCTACGACTTCGGCGCGCCGACCGCGCTCACCCACGACGAGAAGCGCTTCGACGCCTGGTACTTCGCCGGCAACTCGCTCAAGGACGTGCTCAACGGCTACACCGACGTCACCGGCAAGCCCTTCCTCGCGCCCATCTGGGGCCTTGAGCTCGGCAACGCCGACTGCTTCAACGCCTCCAACCCCTCCTACACCGGCGACCACAACCGGCTGCGCCACCAGACCACGCCCGACGTGGTCGGCTACGCCACCGACGCCCGGGCCTCCGACATGCCGTCCGGCTGGTTCCTGCCCAACGACGGCTACGGCTGCGGGTACACCGATCTGCCGGCCACCGTCGCCGGCCTGAAGGACAAGGGCTTCAACACCGGCCTCTGGACCTCCACCGGGCTCACCGACATCAACTGGGAGGTCGGGACGGCCGGTTCGCGTGCCGTGAAGACCGACGTCGCGTGGATCGGCGGCGGCTACAAGAGCGCCTTCGCCGGCGTCAACCAGGCGGTCGCCGGCATCGAGGGCAACGCCGACGCCCGGCGCTTCGTCTGGACGGTCGACGGCTGGGCCGGCACCCAGCGCAACGCCGTCGTCTGGACCGGCGACACCAGCGGCACCTGGGACGCCATGCGCTGGCACGTCCCCGCGATCACCGGTGCGGGCCTGTCCGCGCTCAACTACGCCTCCGGCGACGTCGACGGCATCTTCGGCGGCAGCCCGCAGACCTACGTCCGCGATCTGCAGTGGAAGGCCTTCACCCCGGCGTTCATGACGATGTCCGGATGGGGCGCCACCAACCCGTCGGCGGGCTACAACGACAAGCAGCCCTGGCGGTTCGCCGAGCCGTACCTGTCGGCCAACCGCAAGTACCTCCAGCTGAAGATGCGGCTGATGCCGTACTTCTACACCATGAGCAAGGCCGCCAACGACACCGGCGTGCCCTCCACCCGCGCGATGGTGCTGGAGTACCCGGACGACCCGGTCGCGCGCGGAAACCTGACGAGCGGTCAGTTCATGGCCGGTGACTCCTTCCTGGTCGCCCCGGTCGTCACCGACACCTCGACCAGGGACGGCATCTACCTGCCCGCGGGCAGCTGGACCGACTACTGGACCGGCAAGGTCTACAACGGCCCGGGCTGGCTCAACGGCTACTCCGCGCCGCTCGACACCCTCCCGCTGTTCGTGAAGGCCGGCGGCGTCGTGCCGATGTGGCCGCAGATGAACTACACCGGCGAGAAGCCCGTCTCCACGCTCACTTACGACGTCTACCCGCGCGGCAACTCCTCCTTCAACCTCTACGAGGACGACGGCACCACCCGCGCCTACCAGTCCGGGGCGTACGCCCGCCAGCGGGTCGACGTCACCGCCCCGGCCTCCGGCACCGGCGACGTCACCCTCTCCGTCGGCGCCCCCACCGGCAGCTACGCCGGCAAACCCGCCTCGCGCGGCTACGAGTTCACCGTGCACAGCGCCGCGGCTCCGGGGTCCGTCAAGGCCGGCGGCAGCACGCTCACCGCGCTGAGCAGCAAGGCCGCGTACGAAGCCGCGAGCACCGGCTGGTACTTCGACCCGGCGGACCGGGCCGGGGTGCTGTGGATCAAGACCGGCAGCGCCTCCGGCGCGTTGACCGTCACCGCCACCGGCATCACCGTGCCCGCCGGCGCCCCGGTGGCGGCGAGCGGCCCGATCGCGCAGTCCGGCTGGAAGCTCGCCCACGCCGACAGCCAGGAGACCGCCGGCGAGAACGGCGCCGCGGTCAACGCCTTCGACGGCAACGGCGGCACCATCTGGCACACCACGTGGAGCAACGGCGCGGCCCCGCTCCCGCACGAGATCCAGATCGACCTCGGTGCACGCTACGACGTCGACTCGACGACCTACCTGCCCCGGCAGGACGGCGGCGTCAACGGCCGGATCGGTCAGTACGAGATCTACGTCTCGGACTCCACCACCTCGTGGGGCGCCCCCGTGGCCACCGGCACCTTCGCCGACACCGCCACTGCCAAGACGGTGGACTTCACCGCCAAACCCGGCCGCTACCTACGGCTGAGAGCGCTCACCGAGGCCGGCAACCGGGGCCCCTGGACCAGTGCCGCCGAACTCACCGCCACCGGCCGGCTCTCGCCGTAGCCACCGGCCTCCCCGGGGGGCCAGGGCCCGGCCCACCCATGGGGGCCGGGTCCAGGCGCGTCCCGGGCGGAGTTCTAGGCGGCGAGGGCGATGCGCCGCGGCTGCCGCCGGCGGGAGCCGGTGGTGCTCTGCGGGTTGCGGTCGGCGGGGGCGGGACGGCCGGGGCGGTTGCGGCCCCCGGAGGCGCTGCGGCGGGGCCGCTCGACGACGGGGTCGGGGATCACGACGGGCACGCCGGTGGGCACGCGGGCGCCCGTGATGCGGGCGAGCTCCTCGTCGGCGGAGTGGACCCGCGTGGAGGTGGGAGTGATCCCTGCGGTGGCCATCATGCGGGCCATCTCGCGGCGCTGGTTGGGCAGGACGAGGGTGACCACGGTGCCGGACTCCCCGGCCCGGGCGGTGCGCCCGCCGCGGTGCAGGTAGTCCTTGTGGTCGCCCGGCGGGTCCAGGTTGACGACCAGGTCGAGCCCGTCGACGTGGATGCCGCGGGCGGCGACGTTGGTGGCGATCAGCGCGGTGACGTGGCCGGTGCGGAACTGCTCCAGCGTGCGGGTGCGCTGGGGCTGGGACTTGCCTCCGTGCAGGGCGGCGGCCTTCACCCCGTTGGCGAGGAGGTCCTCCACCAGGCGGTCCGCGCCGTGCTTGGTGTCGGTGAACATGATCACCCCGCCGTCGCGGGAGGCGATGCGGGCGATCGTGGCGTTCTTGTCGTGGTTCTGCACGTGCAGCACGTGGTGCTCCATGGTGCTGACCGCCCCGGCCGACGGGTCCACCGAGTGGGTGACCGGGTCGTCGAGGAAGCGGCGCACCAGGCGGTCCACGTTGCGGTCCAGGGTGGCGGAGAACAGCATCGTCTGGCAGCCCTGCGCGACCTGCTCCAGCAGCTCGGTGACCTGCGGCAGGAAGCCCATGTCGGCCATCTGGTCGGCCTCGTCCAGGACGGCGATGCCGACCTCGTCCAGCCGGCAGTCGCCGCGCTGGATCAGGTCCTTGAGCCGGCCGGGGGTGGCCACGACGACGTCCGCGCCGCGGTTCAGCGCATGGGCCTGGCGGCCGATCGACACCCCGCCCACCACGGTCGCGATCCGCAGGCGGACCGAGTGCGCGAACGGGGTGAGCGCCTCGGTGACCTGCTGCGCGAGCTCACGCGTGGGGACCAGTACCAGCGCCAGCGGCCGGCGCGGCTCGGCGCGCCGGCCGGCCGTTCGGGCCAGCACGGCGAGGCCGAAGGCGATGGTCTTGCCCGAACCCGTCCGGCCGCGCCCGAGGACGTCGCGTCCGGCGAGCGAGTTGGGCAGCGTCGCGGCCTGGATCGGGAACGGCGAGGTGACGCCCTGGCGGGTCAGCGTCGACAGCAGCGCCTTCGGCATGTCCAGCTCGTCGAACGATTCGACGGCCGGCAGCGCCGGGGTGGTGCTGACCGGCATCGCGAACTCACCCTGCGGGCCGGAGTTCTGACGCCCCCTCGCAGCGGAGGGGCGGCGGCCGCCGCCGGAGCGGGGCGCGGAGCCGGTGCCGCGCGCCGAGCGGGATCCGAAGGCGCTGCCGCCGGAGCGGGAACCGGCACTCTGGTACGGGGAACGACTGGAACGGTTCATAGGGAAACCTTCCTCAAAGGGCGGCACGCTTCGAGGAAGGCTCAGCGGCGCGGGGCGCCGGCGGAGATCGCAAGGAACGGGCCGGAAGTGTGACGGGCGGAGCATGGACGGCAGAACCGTGCGGCACGTCACCTACGGTCGGCGCTCACCGCGTGGGCGGGAGCGGAGAACCTCGAACCGTGAGCTGTCACGGCAGGGCGCCGATCCGGACGCGGCGCTGTGCGTCTCGCGTGGGAACGGCCGCCGGTGGCGGAGCCAGGGGCCTGAGCGGCCGGGATGGTTCGTGGAGCAAAAGCCGAGGGGCCCGCACCGGGCATGTGCACGGTGCGGGCCCCTCGCTGCCGGGCGGGTGCCGTGGCAGAAGAACTACAGCGGGCGAATGTTCTCGGCCTGCGGGCCCTTCTGGCCCTGCGTGACGTCGAACTCGACCTTCTGGCCCTCGAGCAGCTCACGGAAGCCCTGGGCGTTGATGTTCGAGTAGTGGGCGAAGACGTCCGGGCCGCCACCCTCCTGCTCGATGAAGCCGAAGCCCTTTTCCGCGTTGAACCACTTCACGGTGCCATTAGCCATAAAAATAATCTCCTTCAAGGGCTGTCCGAAGCCCGCACTGTGCGGACTTCGAGTCGCCGCGATGATGACCCGCCCGGGGAAGAGCCGGGAAACAAAAATGCGCCTGCGAAACATCAGCAGGCGCACACAAAGTTCATGGGAACCACTACTGCAACTAAAACGACTCTAGCAGGCCCGGGCTTGTTCCGGTGGAAAATTCGGCCGCGGATATTTCCGGGGCACGGGACGGCCGACCTGTGCGGGCGTCGAACGGCCGTCCCGTCACGCCGGTCCGAGAGTGTCGACCGGACCGGCGCGGGGCGCTTCTCACACGGGCTTGCGGGCCGAGGTCGAGACCAGGGAGTAGGAGAGTGCCTCGAAGCCGGGCCTGCGGACCAGCGCGCGGAAGCGGGTCAGCTCGTCGAGCGTGAGACCAGCGGCGAGCAGGGGTTCCTGCAGCTGGCGGGAGTTGATCTCGTGGAGGCGGGCGCCGCCGTCGTGGGACCAGCTCTCGGCCTGGACGGTGGTGTGGACGTCGGTCAGACCGAGGTCCGTCATCGCGCCGTGGACCTGGCGCCCCCAGTCCAGGTCGGCACCCCGGTCGCCCAGGACGGTGAGGACGGTGTCGATGACCCGGGAGAAGAGCTCGCGTTCGGACGAATCGACCGGGGTGAGGACGGAGAGCGGGCTGCGGTCGAACTCCTCGATCAGCAGGAGGCCGCCGGGGCGCAGGGCGCCGGCCAGGGTGGCGAGCACCTCGCGGCGTTCGGGCAGGTGGAGGAGGAGCAGGCGGGCGTGGATCAGGTCGAAGGGGCCGCCGGGCGGCTGCTCGTGCCGGACGTCGTGGCGACGGACGAGGAGGTTCCCGGTGGACCCGGTGGACGGGGTGGACCCGGCCAGTCGGGCCGGGTCGAGATCGGTGGCGGTCACGGAGCCGGTGGGGCCGACCAGTCGGGCGAGCAGCCGCGCGACCGACCCGGCTCCGGCCCCGACCTCCCAGCAGTGGGCGCCGAGCGGGACCCGGAGGCGGTCCAGGTGAGCGGCGGTGATCGGGTCGAGGGAGGACTCCAGCACCTGCAACTGGTCCACGGCCTCGTCAGCCCGGTTGTCGAAGGCGTAGTGCGTGTCGGCCGGCATCAGGGCAACTCCTGTGGCGTTGGGCGGGGCGGGGCGAGGGCGGCGAGTACGCGGGCCGGGTCCTGACGCGCGGCGGCGCCGTCCAGCGCGGCCGTGATCCGGCCCGCGCCGAGGACGGTGATCCGGCCGGCGATGGGGAGCACCTGGGCCGGGCGTGGGGAGGCGAGGACGACGGCCAGTCCGTCGGCGGCCAACTGGCCTGCCAGGGCGAGGACATCGGCCGCGACGGCGGGGGCCAGGCCCTCGGTGGGTTCGTCGAGCAGCAGGACGCGGGGCCCGGTGAGCAGGGTGCGGGCGATGGCGAGCATCTGCTGCTCGCCGCCGGAGAGGCGGTCGGCGCGCTGGTGCAGCCGCTCGCCGAGACGGGGGAGCAGGTCGATGACCCGGGCCGGTGACCAGGCTGTCGCCCGCCGCCGGTGCGCCACCTTGAGGTGCTCGGCCACCGTCAGGGAGGCGAAGACCCGGCGCCCCTGCGGGACCAGGCCGATGCCGGCCCGAGCACGGCGGTGGGTGGGGAGACGGGTGACGTCGGTTCCGTCGAGTTCGATCCGGCCCGAGCCCACCGGGACCAGGCCCGCCAGCGCGTGCAGCAGGGTCGTCTTTCCGGCGCCGTTGGGTCCGAGAACGGCGTGCACGGAGAACCGGCCGGCCGTCAGATCGACGCCGTGCAGAACAGTGCCGCCGTGGTAGCCGGCCCGTAGGGAGAGCGTTTCGAGCATCCGACTCACCCGGACCGGGTGTCGAGGTAGGCCTCCCGGACGGCGGGGTCGGCGCTGATCTGCTCCGGAGTGCCCTCGGCGATCGACCGGCCCTCGTGCAGGACGGTGACGCGGCCGGCCAGGGCGTTGACGAAGGCGAGGTCGTGCTCGATCAGCAGCACGGCGACCTCGGTGGACACCTGGCGCAGGACCGTCACCAGCCGGTCGGTGTCCTCCTCGGCCAGGCCGGCGGCCGGCTCGTCCAGCAGCAGGATCCGGGGCCGGGTGGCGAGGGCGGCCGCGATCTCCACCAGCCGCTGCTGGCCGTGGGACAGTCGGCCGGCGGTGTGGGAGGCCAGGTGCGCGATGCCGACCTGGTCGAGCTGTTCGTGGCAGCGGCGTCCGAGCTCCCGGTACCGGCGGGGGCGCCAGAGCCCGCGCAGTTCGGTGTGCCGCCAGGCCGCGAGGGCCACGTTGTCCAGGGCGCTCAGGCTGCCGAGCACGGCGGGCTGTTGGAAGGTGCGGGCGATGCCGAGGCGGGACCGGCGGGCCGGGTCGGTGCCGGTGATGTCCTGCCGGTCGAGCAGGATCCGGCCGGCGGACGGTACGACCGTGCCGGCGACCAGGCCGAGCAGGGTGGACTTGCCGGCGCCGTTGGGCCCGATCACGGCGTGGCGTGCCCCGGGTTCGACCGTCAGGTCGAGCCGGTCGACAGCGACCGTCGCGCCGTAGCGGCGGGTCACCTTCGCGATGGTGAGCAGGGCGTTCACGGGCCGACCTCCGGGGAAGCGGGACGGGCCGGGGCACGGGAGGGAGGAGCCGGAAGGGAGCCGCGGGGGAGCCGGCGCAGGCGGATGCCCGCGAGCCCGCGGGGGAGCAGGTACACGGAGGCGATGAACAGTGCGCCGAGCAGCAGCGGGCCGTGTCCCGGCCAGTGGGCGGCGAGCTGGTCCCGGGTGATCAGTACCAGCGCGGTGCCGGCGAGGGCGCCGACCGGCGAGGCCACGCCGCCGAGGACGGCGGCCAGCAGGCACAGCGAGGACGTGGTGAAGCCGACGTCGGCGGGGGAGACGTAGCGCTGGGCGGTCACGAGAAGTTGGCCGCCCACTCCCGCCAGGGCGGCGGCCCAGACGTGGGCACCGAGGAACACGCGGGTGACGGGGTGGCCGCTGGCCCGCATCCGTGCCTCGTCGTCGCGGCACCCGGCGAGCAGGAGTCCGAGTGGCGAGCGCAGCGCCACGACCGTCGCCGTGATCGCGCAGGCGGCGACGGCGACCGCGTACCGGTAGACGTCCGGGTCGGCGGTCAGTGGTGCCGTGCCCCAGAGCGCGCGGACCGGCGGTATGCCGGCCAGGCCGTCGGTGCCGCCGGTGACCGAGCTCCAGCGGGCCGCCGCGGTGGCGGTCAGTTCTCCCAGGGCCAGTGTGATCATCAGTACCGTCACGCCTCGGGCCCGGACCACGACCGGTCCGGTGAGCAGGGCGAAGAGGGCGGCGGCCGAGGCGGCGACGGCGAGCTGTACCGGCCCGACGTCGACGCCCGCGCGGCCCAGGAGGGCGGCGGTGTAGGCACCGACCGCGTACGGGGCGGCCTGGCCGAGCGTGGGCAGCCCGGCCCGGCCGGTGAGGACGGTGATGCCGACGGCGACCAGACCGAGCGCGGGTATCGGGGCGAGCAGGCCGAGTGTCGACTCCTCGACCACCGCCGGCACGCCGAACAGCGCGAGCACGGTCAGCAGCAGCGCCCATCCGGCCGGACGTGCGACCGCCCGGATCCCGGTCATCCGCGCGCTCCGGCGGCGCTGCCGCGGCGCAGGACCAGGGCTGCGGCCATCGCCGTGAACAGCAGGTAGGGGGCGAGGCCCGGCACCAGGTCGACGCCGAGGGTCTGTACCTCGCCCACGGCCACCGCTGCCACCAGAGCGCCCAGGACGGAGCCCAGGCCGCCCAGCACCACCACGATCAGCGAGAGCAGCAGGACGGTGTCGGCCGTGCGCGGGCCCGGGCCGATGATGGGGGCGCCGAGGACGCCCGCGAGGCCCGCGAGAGCCCCTGCGCCCGCCAGCACGGCGGTGTGGACCAGGCGGGGGTCGGTGCCCAGGCCCGCGACCATCGCGGAGTCGTCCACCGTGGCCCGGAGCAGCGCGCCGGCCCTGGTGCGGCGGAGGAAGAGCTGCCCGGCGGCGGCCAGCAGCGCCGCCACCACGATGAAGGCCAGCCGGTAGACCGGGTAGCGGTGCCCGCCGAGGTCGGCGCTGCCGTCGAGGGCCGCCGGCAGGGCGACCGGGAGGTCGTCGGGCCCGGCGGCCGTGCTGAGCAGATCGCCGCCGACCAGCGCCACGCCGAAGGTGAGCAGGGCCTGGGCGAGATGGCCGCGCCGGCGGATCGGTGCGGTGAGCACGGCGAGCAGCCCGCCGCCGGCGCCGGCCGCCGCGGCGCCGGCGGCCAGCGCGAGCAGCAGCCCGCGCCATGAGCCGTCCGACAGCGCGGCGGCGGTGTACGCGCCGACGGCGTAGAGGGTGCCGTGGGCGAGATTGAGGACGTCACCGGTCCCGAAGGCCAGCGTGAGCCCGGCCGCCGCGACGTACAGCAGCAGCCCGTAGGCCACACCGTCCACCGCGGGCACCAGATGTGCGTCGATCAGGCCCATCGGCCCCCCTCTCCGGGTGCCCGGTCAGTTCCCGATGGTGGCGAGGTCCTGGACCATCTGGTTGGACAGCGCGCGGCCGTCGCTCCTGACCTCGCGGAGGTACCACTTCTGCACCGGCGAGTGGGTGTTGCTGCCGAACTGCCAGGTGCCGCGGGGGCTGTCGATCTGGCCGAGGCCGGCGATCGCGGTGTTCAGCGTCTGCGGGTCGACCTTGTCGCCCGCCGCGCCGATCGCCTTGTCGAGCACGGAGGCGGCGTCGTAGGAGGCCATCGCGTACGTGGTGGGCGGGGACTGGTGCTTGGACTGCCAGGCCGAGACGAACGCCCGGTTGGCCGCGTTGTCCAGGTCCGGGGCGTAGTTGAGCACCGAGCGGATCCCCTTGGCGGCATCGCCCTGGGCGGTCAGCACGCCGCCCTCGGTGAGGAACCCGGCGGCGTACAGCGGGGTGCCGGCCAGATCGGACTGGGCGTACTGCTTGACGAAGTCGACCGCCGCGCTACCGGCGTAGAAGCAGTACACCGCCTTGGCCTTGGAGTTCTTGATCTTGTTGAGGTAGGGAGTGAAGTCGGTGGTGCCGGGGAACGGCGTGAAGGTCGCCTTGCCGTCGGAGCCGGCGAGCTGGCCGCCGGCCTTGGCGAACGCGTCGGTGAAGCCGCGCAGTTCGTCCCAGCCGCCCTGGTAGTCGGGCCCGATCGCGTAGACCGGCCCGTTGACGACGTCGTGCACGTACTGGGCGATCGCGGCTCCCGGCTCGTCGGACATGAAGCTGGTGCTCCACTGCCGGCTGACCTCCTTGACGGCGGGGCGGCCGTTGGAGCTCACCAGGGGGATCCCGGCCTCGCTGAGCAACGGGGAGATCGCGGCGACCGAGCCCGCGCCGACCACACCGGTGACGGCGAGGACCTTGTCCTGCTTGACCAGCTTGGTGGCGGCGGGGAGAGCGGTCGGCGCACCGTCGCCCTCGTCGGCGATCACCAGGTCGACCGGATGGCCGCCGAGCTTGCCGCCGCGGGTGTCCAGATAGAGCTGGAAGCCGTCCCGCAGATCGGTTCCGACGGACTTGTACGTCCCGGAGAGCGACGCCAGCAGGCCGATCTTCACCGTGCTCTGACCGCCGTCGGCCGCGGCGCCGCCGCTGTGGCCGCTGGTGCAGCCGGTGGCGAGTAGCAGGGCGGCCACGAGGGCTCCTGCCGAGCGGCGTCTGCGGATCGGTGACATGTGTGCTCCCGGAGTAGGCGTGACAGGCCGGAACTGATGACGGGTCAGGAAGGCGTGTCGAGCAGCTTGGCGCGGGCCGCGGGGGTGAGTTGCGGGCCGACCTGGTTGATGAGCTCGGCCATCTCGAAGGAGACCTGGCCGATGTCGCAGGCCTTCGAGGCCAGGACCAGCAGCGAGGCGCCGCTGCTGACCGCCATGGAGAAGAGGAAGCCGCCCTGCAGCTCGGTCAGGTTGCTGATCACCGGCTCCGCCTTCAACAGCCGTCCGGCGCCGGCCAGCAGGCTGACCAGCCCCGACGCGATCGCGGCGAGCTGGTCGGCGTGCTCCGCGTCGACCTCCTTGGTGGCGGCGATCAGCAGCCCGTCGGCGGAGACCGCCACCGCGTGGGTGATCTCCGGGACCCGGGCCGCGAAGTCGTTCAGCAGCCAGTCGAGATCGTGCGTCGAGGGGGAGGTCATGCGTCTTCCTTCTGGTTCGGATCGGAGAGGAGTGGCTTGGGGGCGCCGCGTCCGGCGCGGCTGGCGCCGATGCCGCGGGCGTAGGCGGCCATGGAGGCCGAGACCTGTCCGGCGTCGCGGTGTGCCAGTCCGTGCGAGGGGCGGGCGGCGGGCGGCGGGGAGTCGGATGTGCCGGGGGCCGCCGCGTGGGCGGGGGCGGGCTCAGCGGTGGAAGCCGCGGGCCGCCTGCGCCTGGGCAGGCCGCTTCCGGTGGTGCCGGCGGTCGTCGACTCCGACGGGGGCGCTGCCGGTGAGGCGGCGGGTGGCAGTGCCGGCGCCGCCGCCGGGGCCTGGACGGGCGCAGGGACGGGGACCGGGATGGGCGCAGGGACGGGGGCCGGGTCGGCTGCCTCGGCCACGCCGAACACCGTGTCCGGAAGGGTGACCTCGGCGATGGTGCCGCCGCCCGGACGCGGGCGCAGTTCGACCCGGATCCCGTACCAGGACGCCAGGTGGCCGACCACGGTCAGCCCCATCGCCCGGACGGCGGCGATCTCGACCGGAGGGGGTGTGGCCAGCTTCTCGTTGGCGGAGTCCCAGCGGTCCTCACCCAGGCCGATGCCCCGGTCGCATACCTGGACCACGAGCCGGTCGGTGAGCAGCCGGGCCTCGGCGGTCACCCGGGTTTCGGGCTTGGAGAAGGCGGTGGCGTTGTCGAGCAGCTCGGCGAAGAGGTGGACCAGGTGGTCCACCGCCCGGCCCTCGACCAGGACACCCTGGTCCGTGGTCCCCACGTCTATCCGGGTGTAGCGCTCGGTCTGGGCCGCCGCAGCCCGGAGGACGTCCTCGATCGGGGCGTCCGTCGACCGCACCCGGGCCGTCGCCTCGCCACCGAGGACGAGCAGGCTGTGGTTGTTGCGGCGCATCCTGCTGGCCAGGTGGTCGAGCTCGAAGAGCCGGGCCAGCCGTTCGGGGTCGGGCTCGTCACGCTCGGCCGCGTCGAGTGCCTGGACCAGTGCGCCGGTCAGCCGCTCGGCCCGGCGGGCCAGGCCGACGAAGACACTGCCCATCCGGTCGCGCATGGCCGCCTGCTCGGCGGCGATCCGCACGGCCTCCCGGCTGACGGTGTTGAAGGCGGCGCCGACGGCGGCGATCTCGTCCCGGCCGCGGACCTCGACCGCGTCGCCCGCCGCGGCGGCGAACTCCTCCGGCGTGGCCTCGCCGAGTGCGCCTCCCGTCGACAGTGCGGTGACGGCCGCCGGCAGGCGCTCGTGGGCGACCGCGTGCGCGGCGACGCGCAGCCGGCGCAGCTCCCGGATCATCGGCCGGCCCAGCCGGAGTGCGAGGACGATCACCGAGACCACCGCGAGCAGGACCGCCAGGCCCTCGCTCAGGGCCCATCTGCGTTGCGCGTTGCGAAAGTCGGTGACGCTGACGAGCGCCGCGGCGTCGACCTTCTGCTCGACCTGCTGGAGCCGCTCGGTCCGCTCGTCCATCAGCGTCGTCCAACTCGCGTCCACCGGTAGCGGCCGGCCCGGCGTGGCGCGGGCGACAGCGTCCTCCAGCCGGCTCGCCGCGATGATGCCGGAACCGGTCAGCGACCGGTCCAGCCAGGTCTGCCACTCCGGGGTGGCGATCCGCTGGAACTCCAGGACGGCTTCGGTGTATCCGGTCCGGGTGGCGGTGATCGCCTGTTGCGCGGCAGGGGTGAGGACGCCGGAGGCCTGCGACGTGAGGACCGCGACCTCCTGCTGGCTCACCGATTCCTGGGCCCGGGCCAGGGTCACCCCGCTGTTGATCCGGCCGGCGAGATCGGCCCCGGCGCGTCCGGCCCCGGCGACAGCGCCCCGGTAGGCCAGCAGGTCGGCGATGACGATCCGGTAGTGGAAGGTGGTTGCGGACAGGGCGGCACCCGGGCTCGACTCCACCTGCTTGCGGAGCGCGGGCAGGTCCGCCAGGTCGTCGTCCACCTGGCTGAGGAGCCCGCTGGAGTTGCCCCGGGACGCATGCATGCGCCCCCGCAGCTGACGGTACTGCGCGATACTCGCGTCGGTGGCCTGGATCTGCCGGAGGTAGGCGTTGGTCCGGTCGGGATTCGCCTCGCCGGTCAACAGCATTGCGGCGCAGTTGCGTTCCCGCTGCAGCTGGTGCGTCAGGTCGCCGGCCTGGGCGCTGATGGCCACCATCGATCGCAGCTGCGCGGCCCCGAACATCTGACCGGCGGTGATGCGCAGTGCGAGCGCGGCGAATGCCACCACCGCGAGCAGTGGCACCGTGGCGAGTACGGCGAGTTTGCGGGTGATCGTCACCGGGCCGGTCCTCCGGCCATGAGCGGAGGGTTGATCAGGCCTTGCTGGTGAGCAGTCATGACGCCTTGGAGGTTGATCGGACGGGCTGGCGAGGGGGTGCTGCTCTGTCGGCCGCTGGGGAGTCTTCCAGTGGGCGCGTACCTGACACGATGCCGCGCCGATCATAGTGGCGTCGGTCGATCATGTCTTCGAAACCTGCGGAAGCCTAGCCAACTGATGGAGCGTTAAAAAGCCCCCTCCTCAATTCCCTTGCCTGCCCCGCACCCCGGCTCCCCGGTGGCACCGCCCCGGAAGCCTCTCCGGCGCGGTGCCACGGCGTCCCCCACCCGTCCTTGACGGCGGTCCGTCCGGTCCACCCTGGTCCGTCCGGTCCCCCAGGTCTGCCCGGTCCGCCCGGTCGGATCGGTCCGTCCGGTCGGCGCACCCGGCGTACCGGCGCGCGCCGTCGCCGTGGCTCCCTCGGGCCGCGAGGCGTGTGCGGTGCGGCGGGAGACCCGGCCCCGGAGGGCGGCGTCGCCGGCGGACCGAAGGCGTCTCTCCGTGAAAGGCTGTGGATCGATGGACGAAACGGGAGCGTTACCTACAGGAAGCGGCCTGGAAAGGCAGATCGCCTACGGTTCCGAGGGAGAACAGTGTCATGTGGAGCGAGGGGGAGCGTGCGCCGCCGAGAGATCAGACCACCGGACTGGCTGCTCCACCCGCTGCGGCGGCAGTCCGGACCGTTCCCCTGGGGCGGCGTGCTGCGCGGCGCCCTCGGCATGGGCCCGCTGCTCGGGGCCGCCGTCGCTGCGGGGCAGCCGCAGGCCGGTGTCCTCGCCGGACTCGCCGCGATGTTCGGCGGCATCAACGACCGCCCCGGCACCGCCCGTTCGGCCGCGGCCCTGGTCGGCCTGCCGGCCCTGGCCGGGGCCGCCGGACTGCTGATCGGCCAGGCCCCGGGCTGGTGGGCGGTCGTGCTGCTCGCGGCGGTGGGCGTGGTCTGCGGTGCCGTCAGCGTCGCCGGGCCGGTCTGCTCGGCGGCCGGGGTGCAACTGCTGGTGCTCACCGCCCTCGGCTGCGGAATGCCCATGGCGGGCCCCGCGTGGGCGAAGGCGGGCTGGTACCTGCTCGGCGGCACCTGGTTCCTGGTCGTGCGTCTCGCGGTACGGCCCGTCCCGGAGTTCCGCCCGCTGCACGGCGAACGGCAGGCGGTGGCGGCCGTGTTCGACGCCCTGGCCGGGGCGTTGCAGGCGGTCGGCACGCCCGGGGCCGAGCGCGCCCGGCGCGGGCTGACGGTCGCGCTCGACCGGGCCGACGAGGCGCTGCGGCTCCAGCGGCTGCTGCGCCGGCCCGGCCGCCGCCGGCCCGCGGAGCTCCGGCTGGACGAGCGATTCGCTGCCGCCGCCGCGCTCTGCGAGGCGAGTGTGGCCCTGCTCTGGGAGGGCGAGGCGCTGCCGGCCAGGGCGCTCGCCGGCCCGCGCCGCCTCGCCGAGGCCGTCCGGGGCGACACCCAGCCGGGCAGGCTGCCGGTCCCGGCGGCCGGGAGCCCAGCCCGGACCGCCTTCGACCGCGCCGTCCTGGCCGCCGGGTTCGCCTTCGACCACCGTCCGGAGGTCCGCCCGGACGGACCTCCGGACGGACCTCCGGACGTCTCCCCGGACGGATCGCCGGGCGGTTCCCGTGACCGGTCCACGGGCGGGTCCTCGCAGCGGCCGGCCCGCACCCGCTCCCGCCGGGGCATCCACCCCGCCGGGCCGACGGGGCGCGAGTGCGGGGTGCGCGTCGGTGCGTGCGTGGCGGTCACCGCGGCGCTCGCACTGCTGCTCCACGCCGACCACTGGTACTGGCTGCCCGCCACGGCGGCCTTCCTGGTCAAGCCCGACTACGGCCCGCTGTTCTCGCGGATCGTCAACCGCTTCGCCGGGACGGCGGCGGGCGTCCTGCTCCTCGCCGGTCTCGACAGCGTGGCGGCCGGGGCCGTTCCCGGTCTGCCGGTGATCGTCGTCGCCGTCTGCGGGGCGCTCATCGCGCCGTCCCTGCGGCACTTCGCGCTCCAGACCGGGGTGGTCACGCTCACCGTCCTCGCCTTCGTCTCCCTCGGCGGCGACACCCAGGCCGCGAGCTCCCGGCTCGCCGATACGGCGCTCGCCTGCGCGGTGGTCCTGGTGGTCGGGCACCTGCCGCGGCTGGTCGACACCCGCGCCCGGGTCGGGCACCGCTGCGCGGAGGCGCTGCGCCACACCCAGCACTACCTGCACGACGTGCTGACCGGGCCGCCGTACCCGGCGGCCGTACCCGGCGCCGAGGCGGGCCGACGCGCCGAGCTGCGGCGCAGCGCCTACCGGGCGCTCGCGGAGGCCCGGGTGTCGGCCGAGACCGTGCGGGTGGAGCTGCTGGCGGACCCTGGCGAGGAGTGGCTGAAGGTGGCCGTGCGCGCCGAGCGGATCGCCGACGCCGCGACCGCCTGCGCCGTGCGGCTGGCGCACGGCTGGGAGCCGCCCGGAGCGGTGGCGGTCGGTCAGGTGGTCTCGGCGGTCGGTGAGGTGGCGGACGCGCTGGACGGCCGGGCCGCTCCGGCGGGCCGCCCCGCGGTGGACGCCGTCCCGCCGGACTGCCGCACGCTCCGCGACATCGTCGCGGAGCTCCAGGGCATCCAGGAGCGGCAGCGGGCCCTGGCCGGGGTGGCCGGCTGACGGTGGGGCTCAGCGCCGGACGCGGTGGAACTTCTCGCCGCCGGTGATCCACTCGCCGCGGCGCATCACGGCGACGAGGTCGTGGCTGTCGGAGTCGACCACGACGAGGTCGGCGTTCTTGCCGGTTTCCAGCGAGCCGACGGTGTCGGCGAGGCCGAGCAGGCGGGCGGGGACGGCGGAGAGCGACTCGACGGCCTGGTCCAGCGTCAGGCCGTTGACGGTGACGGAGCGCTTGAACGCGACATCCAGGGTGAGCGTGGAGCCCGCGATGGAGCTGCCGTCTGTGAGCATGGCGACGCCGTCCGTGACCTGGACCTGGAGGGGGCCGAGGGGGTAGAGGCCGTCGCCCATGCCGGCGGCGCCCATGGCGTCGGTGATCAGGGCGACGCG